>NZ_JBLYED010000060.1:0-1641 GCF_048515765.1 Pseudomonas sp. H11T01
CGGTACGTGTCAAGGTACCTGTCGCCTTAGTACTGCTGCGGCTAACCCAGAACGCCCTTAACTTCAGGGCGCTCTGGGTTCAAATACACCGCATCTGCCAACTTCCAGTTGCGTGTCCTGGTACTCCAGCGGCTCGGATTGGCCTTCCTGGCATCTTCATAAAGCGCTGCTCTGGCCTGTAATAGAGCCGTTGCTTTGCCTTCGTGGCGCTCGTTCGGCGTCACGTATTTCAAGGCGCTATGACGATGATCTTCGTTGTACCACTCGATAAATTTTTGCACCCAAAGCCTTGCTTGCGTGACCGTATCAAACGGTTGATCTGGCCAGAGCGGGCAGTACTTTGCGGTACGAAAAAGTGCTTCGGCGTAGGCATTGTCGTTGCTCACGCGCGGTCGGCTAAATGACGGCTCAACGCCCAGCGAAACCATGCTTTCACGCAGCAAAGAGCCTCTCATGACGATGCCATTGTCCGAGTGCAGTACCAGCGGACGACCGGCAGTACGCTCACGTAAACAGCCTTTTTCAAGCAGTTCACACGCATGCTCACTGCACTCCGATTCATGCACTTCGTTGGTAACCAGCTTGCGGCTGTAAATGTCTTTGACCATGTACCAGTAGAAGAAACGGCCCTTGACCGTGCTCGGCAACCAGGTGATATCCCAGCACCAAACCTGATTGGGACCGTCAGCACGATGTGTCGTCAGTACCCTGCGTTTGGGCGCTTTGGCCCGACCACGGCGAACGTTTTGATTCGCAGCTTTTAACACGCGATAGAACGTCGACTCCGACGCCAGATAAATACCTTCATCTGCCAGCTTGGGAACGATTTGGTGGGGCGTGAGGCTGGCGTAGCCAGCCTGATTGGCGGCATCAAGCACCGCTTGGCGCTCCGCCTCACTGAGCTTGTTCGACGGAGCTGCCCGCTGAGCCAGCAGACGCTTGTCGCAGTCGGTGTGTTGCCAACGTTGAACCGTGCGCAGGCTCAGCCCCAGTTCATTGCACGCCCGATATCGACGAGCTCCACCCAGCACCGCTTCAGCAATCAACTTCATGGCTTGCGTACGATCAGAGGCACCGATCAGTCTTCCTTGTCCTTGCCCCAAATCGCATTGGCTTTTTTTCTGAGTTCCAGCAAAGCCTCCGCTTCGGCACGTCCAGCATCGGATTGGATCAACTGACGCTCCAGCTCTTTGATCCGTCGCTGCTCGGCAGTTTTCTCTGCACTGGGTTTCAGATCAGCGAGGGTATTGGCGTTTTGGCAGGCCTCACGCCACTGCTGGATTTGCTCAGGATAAATGCCCTTGATTCGGCAATATTGAGAAATCTCCACCTCGCTCAACGGTGCGGTTTCCATGACGGCATTGAATTTATCGGCGCTGGACCATTGATCACTGGTCTTCCCGTTTCCGGGCACGATCAAACCTTTATCTCTAGCCATTTGCCTCCAATTACGCAGTGCCTGTGGCGTGACATTGAGTGCAACAGCGAGGTCCGCCACTGAACGATTGAGGGGCGGCATCATTTGCTGTACAGCCCAGTCTTTGAAGTCGTTGGTGTAACGTTTAGACATTGCTATGCACCTTCGCCCCCTTGAATGAATGAGTCAATCTACAAGGGCGACAGGTAGCCTGACACGGAGGG
>NZ_JBLYED010000061.1:0-1600 GCF_048515765.1 Pseudomonas sp. H11T01
CAGACTGTGTGAAAACACAGCCGGCCAAGGCCAAAAAACAAATGCCCCGACTTGTCGGGGCATTTGTTTTTCTGAGGTGCTCAGGAAAAAAGGGCCTTTCAGCCCATCAATGCCATCAATTGACGCGCTCCCAGCACCTTGATCGCTCTTTTCAAGTTGTAGGCCTGCACCGCCAGTGCCATTTCAGCTCTGGCGCCTTTCAACTGACGCAGCAAGAACCGGCCATTTCCAAATAGCCATTGCTTGAGATTGCCGAAAGGGTGTTCGACGATGGATCGCCGGCTGACCATCATCTCGGGATGTGCCCGCATTCGTTGTTCCATTCGCTCGAAGGCGGCTTCGTGAGTATGGCGGGTTAAGTAGCGGCGACTTGCTTTGGTGCAGCGGCTTTTTAATGGGCAAACGCTGCAATCGGCGACAGCCGCCTGATAAATCCGGTCACCTTTATTCAACTGCTTGAGCGTTAGCCACTTACCGGCAGGGCATTGATAAGCGTCGCTTTCCTCCTCGTATTTGAAGTTCTCACGATCGAAAAACTCAGTGGCGCCACCTTGATTGTTAACCGACCGATTAGGGGGTACGAAAGCGGTGATACCCGCGTCTTCACAGGCCTGAAACTGTTCGCCATTAGAGTAACCGGCATCGGCAGTAACGTTTAATTGCGGTTGCTGTAACTCATCTTTGGCGGCTTTTGCCATCGGCTCAAGCTGCTGCCGGTCGGCACCGTCCTGAGTCACCTCATGGTGCAAAATCAGACAATGTTCAGCATCCACGGCGCTTTGGATGTTGTAAGCCACGAACTTGCCAGAAGGTGTCCGCATTTTCTGGGCTTCGGACTCACCAACGATGTGCTGAACTAGACCTTGAGCTTCCATCAGCACCTGACAGGTCTGGTTATTCGCCTTTTTTACCTGCAACTCACGAAGCGCTGTGTGCACGGCTGAGCGGTCAATGGACTCACCCTCTTCGCTACGGTCCGACTCCTCCAGCTGCGCCAAATAACGAGCGATCCGCTTATCGAGAGTAGCCTCCTGGTGTTTGAGCTTTTTCGGCGTCATGTGCTTGCGATTCGACGCCACCGCCTGAAACTTGCTGCCATCGATAGCGACCAGATCACCGGCAATCAGGCCGACTCGTCGGCAAAATTGAACAAAGGCGCGGCAAGTAGCGGTAAATGCGGCACTGTTGTCGCGCCGAAAATCAGCAATGGTTTTGAAGTCCGGCGCCAAACGAGCGAGCAGCCACATGACTTCGACATTGCGCTGACATTCAGCCTCAAGTCGCCGTGAAGACCGGATGCGCTGGAAATAGCCGTACAGGTAGAGTTTGAGCAGATCGGCGGGGTCGTACGAGGGCCGCCCGGTGGCCTTGGGTTTGGCTTTGTCGAAACCCAGCAGTGCCAGATCGAGACGGGAAATGTAGGCCTCAATCACCCGAACCAGATGGTCTTCGGGAATAAGTTCGTCAAGTGACACTGGAAACAGTGCCCCCTGGCAGCGATCTTCACCTTGGATATAGCGCATAAGAAAAATGCCCGCATCTTGCGATGCGGGCATTTTCTTGAACCGGAGAGCAGATTGCTAGGTTTTCACACAATCTG
>NZ_JBLYED010000062.1:0-1502 GCF_048515765.1 Pseudomonas sp. H11T01
GTGGCCGGGTCGTTGTGCAGCACGCGAGCGATACGCTCGGCCGCTTCGTCAGTACCGTCGCAGACAATCACCATGCCCGAATGCTGGGAGAAGCCCATGCCGACGCCGCCGCCGTGGTGCAGGGAAACCCAGGTCGCGCCGCTGGCGGTGTTGAGCAAGGCGTTGAGCAGTGGCCAGTCGGACACGGCATCGGAACCGTCCTGCATGGATTCGGTTTCACGGTTCGGGCTGGCCACGGAACCGGAGTCCAGGTGGTCGCGACCGATCACGATCGGCGCGGACAATTCGCCGCTACGCACCATTTCGTTGAACGCCAGACCGAGCTTGGCGCGCAGGCCCAGACCGACCCAGCAGATACGTGCCGGCAGACCCTGGAAGGCAATACGCTCGCGCGCCATGTCCAGCCAGTTGTGCAGGTGCGCGTCGTCCGGGATCAGCTCCTTGACCTTGGCGTCGGTTTTGTAGATGTCTTGCGGATCGCCCGACAGCGCAGCCCAACGGAACGGGCCGATGCCACGGCAGAACAGCGGACGGATATAGGCCGGTACGAAGCCTGGGAAATCGAACGCGTTTTCTACGCCTTCTTCCTGAGCCATCTGACGGATGTTGTTGCCGTAGTCGAAGGTCGGCACGCCCATTTTCTGGAAGTCGAGCATCGCTTTAACGTGCACGGCCATGGATTGCTTGGCGGCTTTGACCACAGCGGCTGGCTCGGTCTTGGCGCGAGCGCGGTATTCGTCCCAGCTCCAGCCGGCTGGCAAGTAGCCATTCAGCGGGTCGTGGGCGCTGGTCTGGTCGGTGACCATGTCCGGGCGCACGCCGCGCTTGACCAGTTCCGGCAGGATTTCAGCGGCGTTGCCCAGCAGGGCGATGGAGATTGCCTTGCCTTCCTTGGTGTATTTGGCGATGCGGGCCAGCGCGTCGTCGAGGTCGGTGGCTTGCTCATCGACGTAACGGCTGTTGAGGCGGAAATCGATGCTGACCTGCTGGCATTCGATGTTCAGCGAGCACGCACCGGCCAGGGTAGCGGCCAGAGGCTGAGCGCCGCCCATGCCACCCAGACCGGCGGTCAGGACCCAACGACCGGTGAGGTTGTCGTTGTAATGCTGACGACCGGCTTCGACGAAGGTCTCGTAAGTGCCCTGGACGATGCCCTGGCTGCCGATGTAGATCCAGCTGCCGGCGGTCATCTGGCCGTACATGGCCAGGCCTTTGGCGTCCAGTTCGTTGAAGTGCTCCCAGCTCGCCCAGTGTGGCACCAGGTTGGAGTTGGCGATCAGTACGCGCGGGGCGTTGGTGTGGGTCTTGAACACGCCGACCGGTTTGCCGGATTGCACCAGCAGGGTCTCGTCGTCGTTCAGGTGGGTCAGGCTTTCGACGATCTTGTCGTAGCATTCCCAGTTACGTGCAGCGCGACCGATGCCACCGTAAACCACCAGTTCTTTAGGGTTCTCGGCGACTTGCGGGTCGAGGTTGTTCATCAGCATCCGCAGCGGCGCTTC
>NZ_JBLYED010000063.1:0-1370 GCF_048515765.1 Pseudomonas sp. H11T01
CGCACCGGGCAATACACCTGCGCCATTTCATTGCCCGAACTCAAGGCCAATAACCTGTGCGGCCCGGTCGTTCCACTGCAACTGAGCTTCAACCCACTCAATGCCGCCGACAGCGGTTTCGGCAAAGGCTGGAACTTGCAACTGTCGCAGTTCAATCCCACCAACGGTGTGCTGTCGCTGTACACCGGTGAAACCTTCAAGGTCATCCTGGGCGGGCCCAATGGCCCGCTCACTCCGGAAAAAAAACTCGACTCCTTTCATTTCCATGACCTGGGGAACAAGCGCTATCGTGTCGAGCATAAATCCGGCCTGGTGGAGATTCTCCAGGTCCGCCAGGGCGAGATCGCGCTGCCGGTGGAAATGCGCTCCCCTCAGGGCCACAGCGTCACGCTCGACTACGTGGCCTTCGGCACCGAGCCGTTATTGAGCAGCATCCACAATGCCGACGGCACGCAGCTGCTCAGTCTTGTGCGCAGCACCAACCTGCTGAAACTCACGCTGCACCCGGGCAGTGCCTTCGAAGCCCTGTTCCAGATGAATATCCTCGACGGCGAGTGCAGAAGCCTCGTCCTGCCGACCGACGACAACGCCTCCTGGCGCTTCGGTTACACCCCCCAGAGCGGCCTGACCTGCCTTGCGCACGTGTACACCCCCACCGGTGGCCATGAGACCGTCACCTATTCGGGCCGGCCGCACTATTTCCCGGGCCTGACCGGGCGCACCCTGCCGCGGGTAGCATCCCACGTACGCGACCCCGGTTTCGGCCAGCCGGCGATCGAAACCCGCTATGAATACGACGCCAGGGACCACAATTTTCTCGGCTTTGGCAGCGGCCTGTCCTGGAGCGACGATGGCCTGGACAACCTCTATAAAGTGCGCACGGCTTATGAGTACGAGACCACCGAGATCCTCTGGGACGCGTTGAGCGAGAAGAAGGTGCGTGAAACCAAACGCGTGTTCAACCGCTTTCACCTGCTGACCGTGGAAGAAACCACTCAATACAGCACGGACCCCAAGAAAGACCACACCCACCAGAAGACAGAAACCGAGTACCACATCGATCCGAACCTGGACTTCAAGGACCAGAAACCCTATTGCCAGCTGCCGAAAACCGTGACCCAGACCTGGCGCCATGCCAGCACCACGGTGCCTCGGCACGTGGAGACCGTCAGCACCACCTATGACAATTTCGGCAACCTGCTGACCCAGATCAACGCCAACGGCGTGACCGAAACCAGTGAGTGGTACATCGCGAAAGGTGAAGACGACGCAGACGGCAATGTGCTTTGCCCGGCCGACCCGCAAGGGTTTGTGCGCAATCTCAAGAGCAAAACTGTGACCCCGGCCCCCTCCCAATACGGTAAGGCCCC
>NZ_JBLYED010000064.1:0-1341 GCF_048515765.1 Pseudomonas sp. H11T01
TTTGAAAAAAAGGCACCGGCCAGTGTCATGGTCAAGTTGGCTCTGGAACAGGCCATTCCTGCTGAGTGGGTTGATCAGGTGTTCGAAGAGCATCGTCAACGCCAGTACCCGCGTGAGCTTTTGTTTTCGACCATTGTTGAGCTGATGTCCCTCGTTTCATTGGGCTTGCGGCCTTCCTTGCATGCCGCTGCACGCCAGATGGATGATCTACCGGTTACCTTGGCGGCGCTCTATGACAAGGTCAGCCGCACAGAACCGGCGTTGCTGCGGGCCTTGGTCACCGGTAGCGCAGAACGCTTGGCGCCGACGATAGAAGCGTTGGGCTGTTCAGCCATTTTGCCCGGCTGGCAACTGCGCGTCGTTGACGGTAACCACTTGCCTTCTTCCGAAAAACGTTTGGGGGCTTTGCGGCGTGAACGAGGCGCGGCGCGGCCGGGGTTTTCGGTGGTGGTTTACGATCCTGACCTGGATCAGGTCGTTGACTTGCAGCCTTGCGAGGATGCCTACGCGAGTGAGCGCGTCAGCGTGCTGCCGTTGTTGGCTCGCGCCCATGAGGGACAGCTGTGGATGGCCGATCGGCTTTATTGCACGTTGCCCGTCATGCAGGCCTGCGAGGAAGCGAACGCTTCGTTCATTATTCGCCAGCCCAGCAAACATCCCAGGTTGATTCAGGAAAGCGACTGGCAAGAACCGGTGCCGGTCGAAGCCGGAACAGTGCGCGAACAAATCATCGAACTCAAAGGTGGCTACCGCTGGCGCCGAGTTGAACTGAACCTGCAAACACCTACCGAATCAGGCGACTCTGTGATGTGGTTCTGGAGCAACTTGCCCGACACCATCAGCGCCGAGCAGATCGCCGATTTATATCGTCGCCGCTGGAGTATCGAAGGGATGTTCCAGCGTCTTGAATCGGTGCTGGACAGTGAAATCGAAAGCCTCGGTTCTCCGCGGGCGGCCTTGCTGGGCTTTGCCTCGGCGGTGTTGGCCTACAACGTTTTGGCTGTTCTCAAACGTAGTGTGGAGCAGGCCCATCGCGAGACGCAGCCTGAAGGCTGGGAAGCTTCGACCTTCCATCTGGCCGTGCAAGTGCGCAGCGGTTATGAGGGCATGCAGATCGCGTTGCCCTCGGATTATCCATCACTTCAAACGACCTCAGAAACTCTGGCGGAGCGCCTGTTGGCGCTGGCCAGGAACATCAAGCCCAAGCAGGTCGCCAAAAGCATACGCGGTCCCAAAATCGCCAAGCCCAAGGAATGGTTGGAGGGAAAGGCTGCGAATGCTCATGTGTCGACCGATCGGGTGCTGAAGGCCCATAAAGGGAAAACACCTTGAAAGGGCTGG
>NZ_JBLYED010000065.1:0-1261 GCF_048515765.1 Pseudomonas sp. H11T01
AAGACCTAATGAGATGGTCAGCCCGGTGAGAACCTCGGCGAGTCTAAACTTGCCGAGGCTCTCTCTTTACCGAAGGAGGATCTCTCATGAACACCGTAACGCTTCTGGGTATCGACATCGGCAAAAACACTTTCCACCTGCATGGCCAAGACGCCAGAGGCCATCAGGTGCTGCGTAAAAAGCTCAACCGCAACCAATTGCTCCCCTATCTGGCGCAGATTTCGACCTGCAAAATTGCCATGGAGTCCTGCGGCGGATCTCAGTGGCTCGCCCGGAAAATCATGGAGCAGGGCCATCACGTGCAGTTGATCGCGCCGCAGCATGTAAAGCCCTATGTCACCGGCAACAAAAACGACTTCATCGATGCCGAAGCAATTTGTGAGGCGGCCTCACGCCCTAAAACTCGTTCGGTCCAAGTCAAAACCGTAGAACAGCAGGTGCTGTCCACGGAGCATCGACTGCGTAAATCCTTGGTGAATCGACGCACCGCTGTCATCAATCAGGTACATGGATTTCTACTGGAATTCGGCGTCATCTTTCCCGTCGGATATGCCGCGTTAGATCGAGTCTCGGCGTTGATGGAAAACCGTGAACTGCCCACTCGCTTGAGAAATGCCATTGATCGCATGCTCGAAGACATACGCCAGTTGACTCGCGAGATCAAAAAACTTGATGTGGAGATCAAACAACAACTGGTTCAAAACGACGCAGGCCAACGCTTGCAGAGCATCCCCGGCATCGGCCCCCTCATCGCTAGCGCGCTGGTGGCCGACGTCGGCGACGCTTCGGGTTTCAAATCGTCCCGCGACTTCGCCGCCTCGTTGGGGTTGGTACCGCGACAGCACTCAACGGGTGACAAAACGATACTGCTTGGTATCAGCAAGCGGGGCGATAAGTACCTAAGAAGCCTGTTGATGCAGGGCGCTCACGCGGTTTTGTGTCGAATCGACAAACGAACCGACGCACTCGGAGTCTGGGCCAAAAATTTACTGGCCCGCAAGCATCCGAACAAAGTGGCCTGTGCCCTCGCGAACAAAATGGCAAGAATCGTCTGGGTGTTATTAACCAAGGGCGGTACCTACAACTCACAGTTCCTGGCTTGACCTGTGCGCTCCACCACCGGCTTTTGCGACGTCAGTAACTGATGACGATAAACGGCAGACATCCTGGCTGAAAACCTGAGAAGCAAAAGAGTTTTGGAAGCTGAAGACCTTTTAAAGGACAGGCAGGAGCGACTACTCATCAAGGGCCGAGCGCTAAA
>NZ_JBLYED010000066.1:0-1197 GCF_048515765.1 Pseudomonas sp. H11T01
ATCGGCGCCCTTCTCCGCCACCATCAGTACCGCCGCGTGGGTATTACCGCTGGTGACGTTCGGAAAAATCGACGCATCGACGATGCGCAAACCGTCGAGACCGTGGACCTTCAGCCGCTTGTCCACCACCGATTTCTGCTCGTCCGCGCCCATGGCACACGAGCCGCACAGGTGATAAATCGAACCGCTGTTTTCGCGAAAGTACTGCAGCATCTGTTCATCGCTTTCGACCAGCGGCCCAGGCAACACCTCTGCAACAGTGATGCCCTTGAGCGCGGGCGCCTGCATGATCTTGCGCATCAGCCGACTGCCCTGGATCACCTCGTCGATGTCCTTTTGTGTGCTCAGGTAGTTGGGATCGATTAACGCAGCGTCCCGTGGATTTTTCGAGGCAATCTCGATATGCCCGCGACTGGTGGGCCGGCACGGGTTGAAGCACAGCAAAAAGCCTGAATACGGCTCGGGCTTGAGGCTGGCCTTGTTGTTTTTCGGGATCTGGTACGACAACGGGTTGAAGTACAACTGCAGGTTCGGATTGGCCTGCGCATCATCGCCGCGGAAGAAGCCGCCGGCCTGGTTGACACTCATCGCCAGCGCGCCCTTGCGGGTCAGCAGATATTTGAGGCCAAGCTTGAATTGACCGAACAGCGAGCTGAGCTGATCGTTGAGGGTCGGGATGTTGGCCTTGTAGTAGTAGCTGGCGCACAGGTGGTCCTGCAGGTTCTGCCCCACTGCCGGCAGATGCTTGACCAGCGGGATGTTGTGTTTGGCCAGCAGTGCCTGATCGGCAACACCGGACAATTGCAGAATCTTCGGCGTGTCCACAGCACCGGCGCAGAGGATCACTTCCTTGTTGGCGGTGAAGGTTCGCACCACGCCGTGCTGAGTGATGGAAATCCCGGTCGCCCGGCCCCTATCGAACAGCACCCGATCCACAAGCGCGTAATGCTCGACCGTCAGGTTCGGCCGGCTCAGGGCCGGATGCAAGTGCGCGAAACTGCTGGAGCAGCGCTGGCCGTCCTTGGTGTTGACGTCATAGATGCCCGAGCCTTCGAACTTCGGCCCGTTGAAGTCATCACTGTGCGGGTAGCCGAGTTCGTCGCAGCCCTTGAGGAACACATCGCAGATCGGATGGGTCTGGCCCTTCATCGGCGTGATGCTGATCGGGCCGCTGCCGCCGTGGTATTCGCTGTCGCC
>NZ_JBLYED010000067.1:0-1025 GCF_048515765.1 Pseudomonas sp. H11T01
GCCCACACTATCAGCGTTCGCCATCTTACCCACGGTACAGCGCGTGAGCAGTTCAATTGGGAAGTCGCCTATTACGCAAGGCGGATTGCCGATGATGTCGCCCAAGGCCATAAAACCCCGGAACAAGGCATCCAGGCACTGTTGCAAGAACAACGCGCCCTGCTGATCCAGTCGCAAGCCATGACGCGCAAAGGTCAAGACGCGATAACCGATTCGGTAAAGAGAATCCCGGTCTCAAGGCTTACACAACCCGGATTACAACCAGACCCCGGGCGTTTATTGCGCTATGTCCACGCGCAAAACCTCAAAACGGCTAACGCGAATACGCCCGTCGCAACCAAAACAGCCTCCTCGCCGCATCCTGTCGCTGACTTAAAATTCTTCCCCCGTGAGCGCTGGCCAGCGCCCATCCCTGAGCTAGAGCAACCGGGGTTTTACATCGTCCCCAGGAGCACGACCGCTGAAAAGCTGGAGGCCCAGCTATTCCCCTCTCCCCAACCCGTCGTCATCGCCAAATTCAAGGCACTGAACCCGAACCTGGATCAAGTAAAAGCCGGGACGATGATTGTCCTGAGTGACCCGAACAATCATCAATGCACTCACGAAGAAGCGTTGTTGATGGCAGCGGCAAGCAAAGTGGATAAGGCACTGGAGCCACTCAGCCCGGAAGAAGCCGATTTCATGGCGCGTCACTATGACGAAATAGCGCCCATCCTAACTTATGGATCCCTTGGAGCTAGTGCAGGCTTGGCCATGTTCGCCAAGAACCTGGACGATGTGAACGTCATTCTGCGTGACATCGAGGCCTTGCACACACGGACCTTTCAGGCAGAGGGCCGTCTGAGCTCACCGGCATTTTTTAACGAGCGTAAGCGTCTACTGGCGCGGCTCAATGTCCAACTCACCGCACTGACAAAAAAAGGCATTGGCTTCCCCGATCATCCAAACCTGAAAACCGCGCTTGGAATCGCCACCCCGAACTTGGTGCATCGCTGGAGAAAGGCCGGTGCGGCGGGCCAGATTCC
>NZ_JBLYED010000068.1:0-1011 GCF_048515765.1 Pseudomonas sp. H11T01
GAGGCGAATTCTACAGCGTTACTCGCTGCTGTCAACACCTCTTTTACACCGCTTTCGACCGAGTGGATCGAACCGTTAATAACGTCAAACAACACGACCTTATTAACTCCTTCGGGCTTCGCTGAACGGAAGCGTAACCGCTGTCGAAAACTGCGTAACTCATTGTTTACCAAGGAGTTTTCCGTTTCGACTGCGCCGGAAGTGGGGCGAATTATAGACTTCCAGAATCTGCCGTCAACCTCTAATTCGGCTTATCTATCAATAAGGTGCAGAACGCCAAAAAAGCGGGCTGTTTTCCCTCTATACAGCGGCGTCTATATAGAGAAGGAATCATCAGACTCTCCACCCACCACGCAGCGCGATCTGGCTGTCAATCTTCGCCGGTCTCTGCGCCAGCCCGGTCAGCATTGGCCTGGCGCGATTTGCCTATACATCGTTGATCCAGGCTCATTGGTTTTCGGCCAGCGACGTGGTGTACCTCGGCGTCGCCAACCTTGTGGGTTACCTGATCGGCGCACTAATAGGCCGACCGCTGGCTCGTCGGACGTCCAACAAAAACGCCTTGCGGCTCATGATGCTGGCGGTGACGCTGTCGTTTTTTGCCTGTGGCTTTACGTTGTCGGTGATCTGGTACTTCGGCTGGCGTCTGCTGTCGGGCATTGCCGGCGACGCGATCATGGTACTGGTCGCCGCGACGGTATTGCCCCATATGCCTTCGCCACCGCTGGCAGCAAGGAAAAATGTGCAGCAATTCGTGAGTTTGGCGCCGAAGCGATCAACTACCGCGATCAGGACTTCGCTCAAGTCATCCAGGAAAAACCACCGGCAAAGGCGTTAATGTGATTCTCGACATAATGGGTGGCTCGTACCTGAACAGTAACGTCGTAAGCGCTCCATGAACCCCACCTATTCAAAAATAGGCGGCGCGCTTAGCGAGGCGAGGCGAGCGAGCAGTTCCAAGGCAGCAAGGCTTCGTAATCTTCAACCGAGGTTGCCTGTGGCAGGCGTTCA
>NZ_JBLYED010000069.1:0-957 GCF_048515765.1 Pseudomonas sp. H11T01
GCCCGACCTGATCAGGTCGGGCGAGGTGAATCAGTATTCCCAGAACATCCGTTGCAGCTCTTTGCTGTCTTGAGTCTTGGTCAGCGCGACCATCGCCAGGATCCGGGCTTTTTGCGGGTTCAGGTCATGGGCAACGACCCAGTCGTATTTGTCATCAGGCTGCTCTGCGTTACGCAGTACAAAGCCACCGGCATTTACGTGGGAAGAGCGAATGATCTGTACGCCATCCTTGCGCAGAGCCTGCAAGGTGGGAACCACGCGTGCAGCGACCGAACCATTGCCAGTGCCGGCATGGATGATGGCTTTGGCGCCAGATTGAGCCAGGGCTTTGTAAGCGGTGTCGCTGACATTGCCGTAGGAGTAAGCGATTTCGACGTCAGGCAGGCTCTTGATGGTTTTGATGTCGAATTCGGAATCCATGGTGTGACGCTTGGCTGGCAGGCGGAACCAATAGGATTTGCCTTCGACCACCATGCCCAACGGGCCCCAGGCGCTTTTAAAGGCTTCGGTCTTGATGTTGATCATCTTGCTGACATCACGACCCGACTGGATTTCATCGTTCATGGTGACCAGTACGCCTTTGCCGCGCGCATCTTTGTTGCTGGCAACCGCGACGGCGTTGTACAGGTTCAGCATGCCGTCGGCAGACATCGCGGTACCAGGACGCATCGAGCCAACGACGATGATTGGCTTGTCGGTTTTTTCCACCAGGTTAAGGAAGTAAGCAGTCTCTTCCAGGGTGTCAGTGCCGTGAGTGATGACGATGCCATCGACGTCTTTGCTATCGGCCAGTTCAGCAACGCGGCGACCCAATTGCAGCAGGTTTTCGTTGGTGATGCTTTCCGAAGCGATTTGCATCACTTGCTCGCCACGCACATTGGCCAGTTGACTCAGCTCGGGAACGCCGGCAATCAACTGCTCGATGCCCACTTTGGCCGCTTGATAAGTGGCGCTGTT
>NZ_JBLYED010000007.1:0-305317 GCF_048515765.1 Pseudomonas sp. H11T01
GGTGGACAAGCGGCTGAAGGTCCACGGTCTCGACGGTTTGCGCATCGTCGATGCGTCGATTTTTCCGAACGTCACCAGCGGTAATACCCACGCGGCGGTACTGATGGTGGCGGAGAAGGGCGCCGATCTGATCCTGCAGGACGTCTGATTTCGTTGCCATGCTCTATCGAAAAGCGTTTGGATCGGCCGCTCATAGCCGATTTCTGCCAGTCACGACGGGCAGGAATCGACTTGGTCGAAAGAATGCCCCATGGATCTCTGTTCAGAAAAAAACCGATTAATTTCGATGTCCAGGTTCTAGAAAATCGACAAGTAATACCCTCAAACGGTTGCGTCCTGCGCCGAGCTTTGTTGAACGAAGCGGTCAATCAACCATCTCGCGGCGGGTCCCGGTGGTAAATCCGTGCGGTAGATGGCGTCGAAGGAATATTTTCCGCTTTTGTATTCCGGTATGTTCAGCTGCACGAGTCGGCCGCGATCCAGATCTTCCTGGACCATCGGGGCTGGCATGTTCCCCCAACCAATGCCTTCACGCAGCAACATGTGCTTGGCTCCCAAGTCCGCCAGCCGCCAGGTGCGGTTACTGAGAACGGCGAAATCCTTGTCCTTGGTCAGGAGTGAGCGATCGGACAGCACCAGTTGAGTGAACTCTCGCCCGGCGCCCGGAACATTCGAGTCGCTTGAAGCCAGCGGATGATGCGGGGCTGCCACCGGAATCAACTCAACACTGCCGATGCCAATTCTTTCGATACCGTCAATTCCTTCGTTCATAGGCCCGCTGACGCCGACGATTGCGCCGCGGTTGATCACCAGTTCAGTGACGGCGCCGAGAGCCTCCATATGCAAGTGCAAAGCAACCGTAGGAAACTCTTCCCGAAAGGATTTGAGTGCGTCCACGACACGCTCGGGGGGAAGCATGACATCGAGCACGACGTGAACTTCGGCTTCGAGCCCCTGAAGCAGGCCTTTGACCTTGGCGCGTAATCCATGAATACCGTTGGCGATGGTTCTGGCTTCGGCCAGCACGGTGCGGCCGGCATCGGTGAGCTGGGGTTTGCGTGTCGTCTGACGGTCAAACAACGACACACCGAGCTGCATTTCCAGGTTGGCGATTGAATAACTGATGACCGAGGTGGCTCGGTGAAGTTTTCTGGCGGCCGCTGCAAAACTGCCGACTTCGACGACCGTCAGGAATACGCGCAGTTGGTCCAGTGTCGGTGTGCCAGGGTCAGAGATCATGCCTATTTCCTCGAACGTATCGGTCAATGTTACCCGGGTATTACTAAAAGCCCTGAGGTGAATACCTTGGAGCGTCGAGGACTGGTGCCTTTCGTGGCGAATATCACAGTTGATGGCTTGGCTTGTCTATTTTATCGAATCTAATGATCTAAATTAGCCGGCTATTCAGATGAGCTGGCGAGGCGCAAGATTTCCTCACTAGGGCGGTTCATGTCGAATCGCACCCAATTGAAGGAAATATCCCCATGTCTACTTCTGCCAACATCGCTCATTCAGCCACTTCTGAACAGAACCGGTCCGACGTGACCCAAGCCTCGGCCTCGTTGATCGGTCGCATTCTGCTCAGCGCAATCTTCATCCTTTCCGGTTTTTCGAAACTGGCCGCTCCCGCCATGATGGTCGGCTACATCAGCTCCGTTGGCCTTCCGCTTCCGCAGTTGGCGTTGGTGGTGGCGATCATTGTCGAAATCGGTGGTGGCCTGGCGCTGATAGCTGGTTACCGCACCCGCACCGTAGCCGCAGTCCTGGCGTTGTTCAGCGTGTTTACTGCACTGGCTTTCCATAGCGCACTGGCCGATCAAAACCAGTTCATCCACTTCTTCAAGAACATTGCGATGGCCGGTGGCCTGTTGCAGGTCGTGGCCTTCGGCGCCGGTCGCTTCAGCCTCGACGCTCGCCGCCGTTGATACCCCCGCGCTGCGAAGGCCGGTCCCTCGCAACGCAATGTTTGTCTCACTTCTTTTTCAATAGTCGAGGTCTCGATGAAAGCCATACGCGTGTACGAATACGGCAGCCCTGAAGTTTTACGCCTGGAAGAAATTGCAGACCCGGTGCCCGGTGTTGGTGAAGTGCTGATCGATGTCGCCGCAGCAGGGGTCAACCCGATTGACTGGAAGATCCTGTCCGGAGCCATGAAGGCGTTCATCCCATTGCCGCTGCCTTTTACACCGGGCGTTGAAGTGGCCGGTACGGTGGTCACGGTGGGGAAGGGCGTCACTGAGTTCAGCATCGGCGATGAAGTGTTCGGCTTCATCAACATCGTCGGTGGTTATGCGACCAAAGCGATTGCTCCGGTTTCCAAGTTGGCTTTGAAGCCTCGCTCGCTCAGTGTGCTACAGGCCGGTGCTGTGCCTGCAACCGCGTTGACGGCGTGGCAAGCACTCACTGAACATGCGGGCGTGCAACGGCGGCAGAAGGTGTTGATCCATGCCGCGGCCGGTGGCGTAGGCAGCATGGCCGTGCAGATTGCCAAATACCTGGGCGCTGAAGTCTACGCAACGGCCTGCGCACAGAATCATGCCTACCTGAAAGACCTCGGTGCTGATTACACCATCGACTATACGACTCAGGCATTCGATGAGTGGGTGTCTGACGTCGATGTGGTACTGGATCTGGTGGGCGGCGAAACACAAACCCGTTCGTTTGCGGTACTGAAAAGAAACGGTGTGCTGGTATCGCCTGTGAGCCTGCCGAACATGTCGCTGGCAAACGACTATGGCGTGACCCCCGCCAACTTTGCCACCCGTTCGGATGGCCGGCAGCTCTCGCTCATTGCCGAACTGTTCGACAAGGGCCATCTCACGGTCGACGTTGCGGCATACCCTTTGAGTGATGCGAAAGTGGCGATCGAGAAAAGCATGGGCCGTCATTTACGAGGCAGGCTGGTCCTCGATACAACGAAGTAAGTTGTTGCCAGGTACAACGTCGGCCTCTTGGTTGACTTGAGTGAGGCAACCAATTGGGGGATTAACTATCACTCGAAGGTGAGCTATGAACTCGAAGGGCATACTGAGGTTTCCGGCTCCCCGAGCGTTATCCCGCTGGACGGAAAGTATGACAACAAGATAGACATCACTATGCCCGAATCAGTGGACACCGCCATCACCAGATCAGCCCTCAGGGGAAATGATTGAGTCGTGACTGGGTTCAGCAGCCAGTTTCAATCGGTCAGCTTTACTAATGTATTTAGACTTACTTGGCGGTGCCAATTTGGCACTGGCCTTTTTGGCGTGAGCCTTTAATAACTGCTTTATTTTTTTACGACGATTCATATGTTCTACTCGGCTTGTCAGTTCTTGAATGATATCAGCTTAAATATTGAACCAGATCCCTGTGGCGCGCTGTTGGTGCACAACGTTGGAAATAAGCGGCGCCGCTAGGCGTCCGCTTGATTGCAGTCCCGGATAGTCCAGAGCATTGTCTGAACCATGATAGGCGGATGACTTGCTAAAGGTTCCCATTCATCCATGAAAGAGAAACCCTGGTTTAGATAGAAGTACGAGGCTCTTGCATTGTCCGGAGAAACGTCCAAAAACACGCAATCATGTCCGTGCTCTATCGCGTGAGATTTCACCGCCTCAACAAGTTGAGTTGCCACGCCAGAGCCACGTGCAGCTGGTTCAACCCACATTCCGATTAGGTTATAGCGATTCGCTTGACTGACTGCGCTACCTATCATTCCTACCGTTTTATCTTCATTGATGGCCAACCAAAATTTCGATCCGGCCGCTGACGAAGCTCGTTCTTTCCACTGCTCGTCACTGTAATCAGCCGCAATTTGGTAGCTCACGCCAAATGCTGTCGGCGTGTCCAAAAGCGCGGCAAGACGGACTTGCTTCAAAAGCATCCAGTCTTTTGCTTGCGTCGATCGAATTTCCATGTTGCATCCGGCTGCACCTCTGCTACCTGATGTCGAGACCGACCCCATAAGCCCGTCGATAAAGGGGGCCTTCTGTGCCAGGTATTCACCTATGCCGCTGGTGTTGCTTGCTGCCAGTTCAAGTTTCAAGTCTTGATACCGCTGGCGAATCACAGGGTCGCCCCTGAGCAAATCACGAAAGCGGAGCATTCTTTCGATTTGACCGTGGCCGGTGATACAAACGTGGGCTTTATGTGTTCGCACACCATCAACATCGCGACGATAAAAATGGTGTCCTGCCGACAGATCGCTTCCCCGTGCGTACCCTAATCCACGCATGACATTGTCTCGGGAGGATTCGTTTCGATGCTCCGAAACTTCGACCAGGAGGTCGATCTCTGGCTTGGCTGCGAGCCCGGGAACGGCGGTGCTTCCGACATGGTGGATGGCAACAAGCTCAGTGCCAAACGCCTTCGCGATCTGCTCTTTGGCGCTAAGGAAGAGCGCGGGCCATCGACTGTCATAGAGGGAAATCTTGCTAGTGAGCGCCATAGTGCTTCTTCCTTGTATACGGACTTTGAGTTCATGGAACCATTCCACGGTCACTCGGGCAACCCGGCCAACCGCAGTCCATCGACGAAGCGCGCGAAATCCTCGGGCCGTTGGATGGGCAGCCAGTCTCTCAGGTTGGAGAGGCGCAAAGAGGGATCCAGTTCGCGTAGACGCTGCATCGCCAACCTCGCTTTATCCATTCGTCCGCTGAGGGCATGACTGGCCGCCACCAGGGCCACCGGGGCCAGGAAACTGGACAGATTGCCCAGCGCCTTTTCCGCCCATTGCGTCGTGAGATCGAAACGCCCGGCGAAGAAATGCGCGAGCGCCATTCCGACCTGCATCCTGAACATTTCCGGATCCAGCGGACTCAAGCGAACGGCATGGGTCAGATGCTCGATGGCAGCGTCTGTTTCACCGCGCAGCGCGCGCAGGATACCGCCCAGGTACCAGGCGGGGGCGAGATTGGGATTGAGCAGACGTGCCCTGTCGAGCAATGCAATGCCGCCGTCAACATCGCCGGCGAGATGGCTTAATGCATGCCCACCTCGTGTCAGCGCAACCGCATCATCCCGGCCGAGCGTCACCGCCAAACGCGCAAGCCGTACGCCCTCAGCGATCTCTTTCGTCCGATCGGTCATCCAGCCATTGAGCTTGCGCCAGAAGTGGCACCAGGCTGCCATGCCATAGGCCGATGCAAATTCCGGATCGAGCTCGATGGCCTTGTAGAACAACGGCAGCGCCTCGTCGAGGGCTTCCCGGGTGCCGTTGTGCAGTTTTGCCATTGCGCGCAGATAGTAGTCGTAGGCGTCCAGGCTTTCCGTCGGTTTGCGTTTGGCGCGTTCGATTTCTGCCCGTTCGAGTTGCGGCGCGATGGCACCGACGACGCTTTCGGCGATTTGATCCTGCAGCTCGAAGATGTCGTTGAGCGTGCCTTCGAAGCGCTCCGCCCAGATATGCGTCCCGCTCGTCGCGTCGATGAGCTGCCCGGTGATGCGTACCTTGTTCCCGCACTTGCGCACGCTGCCTTCCAGCACGTAGCGAACGCCCAGCTCCTGGCTGACGCCCTTGGCGTCCACCGTCCGGCCCTTGTAGGTGAAGCTCGAATTGCGCGCGATGACGAACAGCCAGCGGATACGCGACAGGGCAGCGATGATGTCTTCCACGATGCCGTCAGCGAAATATTCCTGCTCCGGATCGCCGCTCAAATTTTGGAAGGGTAAGACGGTAATCGAGGGTTTGTCCGGGAGGACGAGCGAGGAGGGCATCTCCTTCGGGTCTGTGGACGCGCGTTCGTCGATGTCAGGCCGGTCAGACGGTTGCGTTGCGCCGATCCCGCCGACCTTGATCTGGCCGACGAAGCGGTAGCCCTTGCGGGCGACGGTGCGCACCAGGCGCTGTTCCTCGCCGGTATCGCCGATGGCCTTGCGCACCGCATTGATGTGGCTGGCGATCGTCGATTCCGAGACGATCCGGCCGTTCCACACCGCCTTGAGCAGGTCGTCTTTGCTGACGACGCGATCGGGGTTGTTGACGAACAGCAGCAATAGATCGAAAACCTGCGGCCCGATGGCCACGACTTGCCCGCGCAAGGTGAGTTCCCGGCGCTCCTCATCGAGCATGTAGTCTTCAAACACGAATGGCAAAGTGAGGTTCCCCTGGCGAAGCGCCCTCAACGCCGTGTCCCAGGCGATTGGCGATTAGTAGTTGAAATTGATGATACGGCAGCGCTAAACCCGCCGCACCGTGCGCAGCAGTGACGACGTCGGGCAGCGGCCTCTTTGGATGTAAAACCAAGCTTTCGTGGAGGGAAACCCACAGCAGGCACAAGGACTTCGCTCACGCGCACAGGCAATCTCCTCTTACACCGACGCAATGGTTGCAGTCGACACGTGGAGAAAGCCCATGAAGATCGTCGTCATCGGAGGCTCCGGCCTCATTGGATCGAAACTTGTGAAGAACCTCCGCGAGCGCGGCTTAGACGCACTCGCAGCCAGCCCCAGCACGGGCGTAAACAGCATCACCCGCGAGGGCCTGGCCCAGGCGATGGATGGTGCAGACATCGTCGTCGACGTGGCGAACGCCCCGTCGTGGGAGGACCAGGCCGTCCTCGAGTTTTTCGAAACGTCGAGCCGTAACCTGCTGGCCGCCGAGGCGGCCGCCGGGGTTCGGCATCACGTTGCACTGTCGATTGTCGGGAGCGAACGGCTTCCCGAGAACGGCTATTTCCGGGCCAAGGTCGCGCAGGAAAACCTGATCAAGGCATCCGGCATTCCTTACTCCATTTTGCGTGCCACGCAGTTCTTCGAATTTGTCGGCGGCATTGCCCAATCGTTTACCGTCGGCGAAGAGCTTTGCGTTTCGCCGGCGCTGATCCAGCCGATGGCGTCCGACGACGTGGTGGCGGCACTCACCGACGTCGTGCTGGCAGCGCCGGTCAATGGCACGGTCGAAGTCGCGGGGCCCGAGGCCATGCCGCTCGACGAACTGGTCAGGCGCTTTCTGCGGGCCACCCAGGACACTCGCCAGGTCGTACCAGACGTACACGCGCGCTACTTCGGCGACGTGCTTGACGATCAATCGCTGACCCCCGGCAAGAACCCGCGCCTGGGCACGATCCGTTTCGAAGACTGGCTCCGCCAGTCGATGGCCGAAGCGGGCCGCTGAGGCTTCCAGGGACAACTCAGGAAGGCGCCGCCCCGGTAATGGGGCGCGCCGTCATAACGCCTACCCACGAAGGAGTATTGCCATGGTTACCCGATTTCTCTTGGCCGCTGCTTTCGCAGCACTGTCGATCAGCTCAGCGTCGGCCGCTGAGCCACCCGCCGGCAAGGTGACAGTCGTGTTTGACCGTCCCATTCCCAACATCCCTGGCAAGAGCATGAAGGGTGTGGTCGTCGAGTATGGGCCGGGCGCCGCGTCGCCGTCCCACACCCATCCGAAAACGGCCTTCATCTATGCAACGGTCTTGGAGGGCGCGTTTCGCATCAAAGTCAAAGGCCAGCCGGAAAAGATCTACCACGCCGGCGAAAACTTCGTAGAGGAGCCGGGTTCCGTGCACGAAGTCAGCGCCAACGCCAGCGACACCGAACCTGCACGCCTGTTGGCCGTGTTCGTCCTCAACACCGACGAAAAGACGCTCGTCACACCGATCAAAAAGTGAGCCGATCAACGCGCTCATAAATGCTCGACAGCAGGGCGGCAGGCCACTGCCGCCTTGGGGCGGCTGCAGGGCTTGGCATTGAACAGGAAATGAAAAAATGAACTCGCTCCAGGACAAGGCCGCCATTGCCACCGGCGCAAACGTCGGGATCCCCGTCGCAGTGGCGCGGCGAAGCAAACGCAAGATAATCGGCATATTGCTGTGCGTCGGCGCCGTGGTGGTCGTGGCTGCCTGGGGGGCCATGGCTGTTTCGAGCGGCGCAACCTTGACCGATAACGCTTATGTTCGTGGTGACGTGACCTCACTCGCCGCAAAGGTGGCCGGCTATGTCACAGCGATAGAGGTAGAGGACAACCAAACCGTCCGGGCGGGTGACGTCCTGTTCCGTATCGATGACCGGGACTATCGCGCAAAGCTTGCGCAAGCAGAGGCTAATGTCAGCGCTGCAAGGGCGCGCCTGACCCATGTCGATGCGCAGACCCAGCTTCAGCGTGCATTGATTCGGCAGGCCGAAGCCCAAAGGCGTTCGGCCACCGCCGACATGGATCTTGCGACCAAGACCCACGATCGCAGCCGCAAACTGATCGTCAGCAACGCGGTGAGCCAAGCCTTGGTCGATGAAACCGGCACGGCACGTTCCAGAGCCGAGGCGTCGGTATCGGCCGCTTCGGCAACGGTCGAGGCGCAACAGCTACACATCGCCGTGTATGTGGCCGAGCGAGAGGCAGCCGTGGCAGCTGTGACGCAAGCAGAGGCCGCGCGCGATCTGGCCCGGATCGATCTCGACCACACCGTGGTGCACGCGCCTGTGGATGGCGTCATCGGTAATCGCCAGGTGCGCATCGGCCGGTTCGTGACCCCGGGCGTCTCCTTGCTCGATATCGTGCCGGTCAATGATGTGTGGGTCGTGGCGAACTTCAAGGAAACCCAGCTTGAACATATCCGTCCCGGTCAGCGCGTGCGCATCACGGTCGATGGCTACCCTGACGCGGTACTTGAAGGCGTGGTCGACAGCTTTGCACCGGGGAGTGGGGCGGCGTTCAGCTTGCTGCCGCCCGACAACGCAACCGGAAACTTTGTCCGTGTCGTGCAGCGGGTTCCGGTCAAGATCCGGCTGGCCGACAATCCACTGCCGGGGCGCATCGTGCCTGGCTTGTCCGCGCGGGTGGAGGTGACGCAAGGGAAAGGCTCATGAACACCTTTACCAGCGCCACGCCGAGCAGTGCCAAGGCTACGACTGGCGCCCTGCTCATCGTGGGCATCGTGCTGGCCACGCTGACGGAAGCGATCGCCGGCACCGTTCTATCGATCGGGCGCGGCGATATCATCGGCGACACCTATGCAACACCTGATGAATTCGCCTGGCTGGACGTCGGCTACACCGCGCTCAAGCTGATAGGCTTCATCATGGCCCCATGGCTGATGCAGCGTTTTTCTGCGCGTAACCTGATCATCGGTTCAACCCTGGGCATGGGCCTGGCGTGCTGCATGGCCGCCATCACCGCTCGGCTGGACCTGCTGATCGCGCTTCGCATCATTCAAGGCTTCGCCGGCGGCACCCTGCTGGTGGCGGGCCAGGCGATGATTTTTCGTGCCTGGCCGCGTGCCCTTCAGCCGATCCTTCAAGCCCTGTTTGCCATGGGCTCCGTGGTCGCGCCGGCGACTATTGCCCCGGCCCTTCAAGGGTGGTTGATCGACAGCCAGTCCTGGACCTGGATTTTCTTCAGCGTGGTGCCGCTGGCCCTGGCGGCGACCGGCCTTTTGCTCATCGCAGACCACCCGATGCCCGCCAGGGTCCAGCAGCGTCCCTTTGACTGGCTCGGCTTCTCCTTGATCTCGGCCACCCTGTTCTGTTTCACCTACGTTTTCAGTCAGGGCAGCCGATGGGATTGGTTCGAGGAACCTCGCATCCTGATGCTGACGATGATCGGCGCCGCCGCGCTGCTGGCCTTCCTCGGCCAGCAAGTCTTGGCCAAAGGTCAGGGATTGCTCGATTTCACGGTGTTCAAATCGAGCGATTTTACCTTTGCCTTTATCGTCAGTTTTGTCGCCGGCGCCGCCTTGTTCGGCAGCGCGTTTCTGATTCCGGCGTTCGCCCTGTCGGTGCTTGCGTTCACGCCGACCGATGCCGGCTTGCTCCTGCTGCCCAGTGGCGGTTTTTTTGTCGGCTCGCTGCTCATCGCTGCCTTTCTCATCAAAGTCCGCCGCGTTCCACCGGTTGCGACGGTGCCCGTTGGCATCCTGCTGATCATGGGTGCGATGTGGATGCTGTCCGGTTCGACCAACGAAAGCGGCACCGACGACATGATGGCGGCCATCCTGTTGCGCGGCCTGGGCCTTGGCTTCCTGTTTCTGTCCATCACGCTGATCGCCTTCAGCGACCTCAACAGCCGCAACCTCGCCTGCGGCATAGGCCTGTTCAATACGGGGCGTCAATTGGGTGGCTTAATGGGCGTCGCCGGGCTCCAGACCCTGATCGACCATCACATCGTCATCAATGTCGCGGCCCTCGGCGCCAACGTCAACCCTGGGGGAAACGCGCTCATCGAACGTCTGACGACCACCACGGCGATGTTGGTGGGGAAGGGGATGGACCCAGCAGCCGCTGGCAGGGCAGCTACCAGCCTGCTGGGCAAGGCTGTGTCGGGTCAGGCCACGGTGATTGCTTTCGATACCGCGTTCTACGCCGTGGCCCTGCTGTTTGTCGTCGCCGCTCCCTTGCTGGTCGGCATCAAGATGGGGCTCTCGCGACAGGCGAAAGCGCGCGCCGCGCAAACTGGCGCGTGAGACAGGCTACACCAGCCGTCGTGCTTTGGATCAAGGTATTCGGCGAGTTGGGATATAGGCAGACGCGCTCGATGGCGTCTTTTCGGTGACTGAGTGCTTTTGGCCGGTCTCTGCCGGACGCGCCCGTTCGATTTGGGTCGATTTCGGTCAGTCATGACAGGCCGGAATCGACCCAGGCTGTGTGGGTTGGCGGAGCAGCGCCCGTGTTGCAGGCGGATTGATCCCGTGGCTTCGCACTAGCGACGATAGTAGCGGTGATCGTCCTCGTAGCGGTGCCGCATGTCCCGATCATGGTGGCGCTCCCAATCACGATGGCGTTCGGCTTCTCGGCGGGCTTGCTCTCTACGCCAGTCGTCTCGGCGCCAATCGTCTCTACGATCATGCCAACGGCCGTCATGCCAGTATCGGTCGTCATGGGCAAGCAACGGCCCTGGCTGCTTGCCGGCCATACTGGCCAAGGTCGGCCAAGGGTTGCCGGCAGCCTGGACCGGAGCCTGAACGGCTGCAACTTCAGTTGCGAAAACAGGGGTTGAGGTATTCATCTGTGTGGCTGATGCCGAGCCCACTGCCGCGAACGCGAACAGGCCGAAGAGCACCATCCGTGGGTCATGGAATTTCATGAGCGAATACAACCTCTGATTGACAATTGGACGTGTGGCCATCTGGCTGCGGGAAACCTGCGGGTTCGCACTTACCGAGCGGATGTGCTTATCCACATAGACCGCTAAATAGGGAAAAGTTCTAGGGAGCCACTGCTTAAATAGCCAACGGCCTCAGCGTTCGGCCCCTTTGAGGTTTGCTATCTCGATGTCGGCCTGAAGCTGACGGTGGCTACAGGCAGAAATAGGCCAAAGGCCGACCCGGTAGGGCAGGCCCGTTGCCACAAGTCACACGTTGCCGCACAGGCAACCGCCGGTGAATCGGTCCATGCTGCGTCCCCTCTGAAGTCAAGCGGCCGGAATGTCGGCAGGCTAACCTGCGAGCGCCGCTTCGATTGCCGCGATGTCGATCTTGGTCATTGTCATCATGGCGTCGAAGGCGCGCTTGGCCGCTGCTGGATCGGGATCGATTATCGCGGTGGTCAGGACACGGGGCGTGATCTGCCACGACAGGCCCCACTTGTCCTTGCACCAGCCACAGACGCTTTCCTGGCCGCCGTTTGTGACAATCGCGTTCCACAAACGGTCAGTTTCGGCCTGGTCGTCGGTCGCAACCTGGAATGAAAAAGCTTCGTTGTGCTTGATCCCCGCCCCCCCGTTCAAGCCGAGGCAAGGGATGCCCATCACCGTGAACTCGACCGTTATTACATCGCCTTGCTTGCCCGCCGGATAGTTGCCAGGCGCGTGATGGACGGCAACTACCGCGCTGTCCGGGAATGTCTGGGCGTAGAACTCTGCAGCATCCTGCGCAGTGCCGTCGTACCAGAGGCAAATCGTGTTTTTGCTGACCATTTTGCTTCTCCAGAATCAGGTCTGATACCTTAATTCCAGCCGCGCAGTCAGCGGGGCTGAACGTTGGCAAGTCAATAGGCAAACTCCAAGGATGGTACAAAGCGCTGATTTTTCAAACATCGGCCAATTGCAGTCCTTCGCGACAGGCAGCAATCGGCCGATAGTTGCCGATCATGAAGGGTAGGCGAGTTATCCATCGCACTAAAGTTGACGAAATCTGGAAGTGGGCGCCCATGTGATGCGCGGATACCCGGCCTTTGTCGGTAAATACGCGCGAGATTGTTCTTGATTCGCAAACACTGAAGTCGCTGAGAATGGAATTGTTGGGGTAGTGACGGGCTTGTAGCCTGCATTACGCCGAACGCTACGATCTGCCAAGGATCGAGTGGAGCCCAAGCCAGGGCCCATCAAGACAGACACCTTCTTGTCATACCTTGTTTTCGGACTTTTGCCCTTTCGGGGGTTTGGCTCCTAATAAAAATAAGGAAGGCAGGTATGAGTATTCGTGCATGGGCATGTGCAGCAACCCTGTTCGCTCCCGTTCTGGGTTCCGGTGTTTTATTTCCCTCGATGGCTTCGGCGGCGGACGATCCGATGGGCTCGCTGGTCCGCGGGATTTTCGGCGATAGCCTTGAGCGTGAGCATGGCATCAAGGTCTATGGCTGGGGCCAGGTGGGTGTCAGCTACAACAACAACGGCACGGATGACGTCAGCAAACAGAGTTTCTTCACCTCCGACGAAGGCGTGAACCTCAACCAGTTCGCCCTGGCCGTGGAAAAAAAACCCAAGAGCAATGTGGTCGGTCGTGTGGGACCGTTTCCCGGCCCCATGCCGCAGGAAGCTGACTGGGGCTTCAATGTCACGGCGCTGTATGGCAAGGATGCGCGCTTCTTCAAGACGTATGGCTGGGACGAAGACCTGAGCGTCAACCGCAACAACAAGGCCGAAGACCCTGCGTTCACCATCGCTCAGGCCTACGTCGACTTCTACTTCCCGGTGCTCGGCGGTTCGGACCTGATGATCGGGATTTTTCACACGCCGCTGGAAAACGAAATCGGCTTCGCCTTGCTATCGCCCGCACCGACGGACTTCTACTCGCACACGTACTCGTTCATGCACGGCCCGGCTAAACATGCCGGTGCGCTGTACTCGTTCAAACTACCTTCGGCGCCTGGCGAAAGTATGCTGGGCTTCGAACTGGGCGTGGTGCAGGGCTGGAACAACCTGCAAGACCCCAACCACTCTCCTGATGCGATTGCCAACGTGCGCTGGCGCTCGGCGGACTTCGGGACCTGGATCGACTGGGAAAACATCTACGGCAACGGCGCCGGCGACAGCTTCGCCGAGTGCAGTTGTGGCTCGCCGCTGCCGGCCGGTACCAAGGATGACAACTACAAGCGTCTGGCGTCTTACCTGACCCTGTCCCAGGTAATCGATCCGAGTAACCGCGTGGCGTTGGAGTTGAACTACGGCAAGCAGGAGCACGGTGCTTTCGCCGGGTTCGCCAATAAAACCGACGCCACTTGGTACGGCACCGACGTCAACTGGTATCACCGAATCACCGAAAACGTGATGTGGAACAGCCGCGCCGAGTGGTTCTACACCGACGCACCGGTGCACGTGCTGATGGCCAACATCGACCCGAACACGGGCATTCCCGATCCGACCTGGGGCAGTTTCTACGGCGTGACCACCAACCTGGCCTGGACGCCGACTCCCAACGTGCGCCTGCGTCCGGAACTGCGCTACGACATCCATTCCGGCCCCGGCCGCGATGCCTACGCCGATGGGCAAAAGGATTCGCAGGTGGTCGCTTCCTTCGACGTCAGTTTCTTCTTCTAAACCGACTTCTTTCGTTTGCCCCTGACCCTGCGTGATGGCTCAGCCCACACGCTGTGACTTTGTTCGTCCGGGCTTTGGCGGCACGCAGCCGCATTGGAGTACTACATGACAGACAACAACGATAAAAACCTGTTTGGCCACGACTTCTCGCGCCGTGATTTCCTGCGCAGCACAGGCGTTGCCGCCGGCGGTGTCGCGCTGGCGAGTTTGCCGTTCAACTTTGCGCTGGGCAGTGAGCGGGTGATCAAACTCGGCTATGTCAGCCCGCAGACCGGTCCATTGGCGCCCTTTGCGGCGGCCGACAACTACATCATCGAATCGCTGAAGCAGGTGTTGAGTAACTCGATCAACGTGGCCGGCAAAGCCTACCGCCTGGAAATCATCGTCAAGGACAGCCAGTCCAACCCCAACCGCGCGTCGGAAGTGGCGAGCGAGCTGATTCTGTCCGATCAGGTCGACCTGATGCTGGTGTCGTCGACACCGGAAACCACCAACCCGGTTTCCGACCAATGCGAAATCAACGAGATTCCGTGTATTTCCACGGTTGCGCCGTGGCAGCCGTGGTTCTTTACCCGTGGTGGCAAGCCTGACCAGGGTTTCGAATGGACCTATCACTTCTTCTGGGGCCTGGAGGATGTGATCGGTACTTACAGCGCCATGTGGGGCGCCATGCCGTCCAACAAGGTGGTCGGCGGTCTGTTCCCCAACGATGGCGACGGCAATGCCTGGGGCGATCCGAAACTCGGCTTCCCACCGGTGTTGGCGCAAAAGGGTTTCCAACTGGTCGACCCCGGTCGCTTTCAAAGCTTGACCGACGATTTCTCGGCACAGATCGCGGCGTTCAAAAAGGCCGACGTCGAGATCGTCACCGGTGTGGTCATTCCACCGGACCTGAGCACCTTCTGGACCCAGGCCCGCCAGCAGGGCTTCAAGCCCAAAGCGGTGTCGGTTGGCAAGGCGCTGCTGTTTCCCACGGCGGTCGAGGCATTGGGCAAGGCCGGCAACAACCTGTCGACTGAAATCTGGTGGAGCCCGACGCACCCGTTCAGCTCGTCTTTGACCGGCGCCAGTGCCGGGCAGTTGGCCCAGGGTTTTACCCAGGCGACCGGCAAGCAATGGACTCAACCGCTGGGGTTCGTTCATGCCCTGTTCGAACTGGCGGTGGACATCCTCAAGCGCACTGAAGAAGTCGGCAACCCGCATGCAGTCCGCGACGCATTGCTCAAGACCAACCTCAACACCGTGGTCGGTCCGATCAACTGGAACAACGGACCGGTGAAGAACGTCGCGAAGACACCGCTTGTCAGCGGCCAATGGCGGCTGGGCAATGACAACAAATACGACCTGATCGTGACCAGCAATGCCACCGCACCAGCGATTCCACTGGGCGGCGACATGCAGGCCATTACGTATTGATCGCTCGAAAAGACACGGGTGCACCATGCAACAACCACTTCTGAAAATGAACGATGTGCACAAAAGCTACGGCTCGGTGAAGGTCACGGACGCGATGAGCCTGACCCTGCAACCGGGTGAAGCCTTGGGCATCATCGGTCCCAACGGCGCGGGGAAAAGCACGCTGTTCAACCTGATCGCCGGCGGCGTGGCGGCCGACAGCGGCACGATCCATTTCGAAGGCCACAACGTCACCCGCGAACCGGTGTTCAAGCGTTGCCAGCAAGGCATTGGCCGCTCCCATCAGATCCCGCATCCGTTCGTGAAAATGACCGTGTTCGAGAACCTGCTGGTGGGCGCAACTTTCGGCGCGCGGTTGCGCGACAAAGAGGCCAGTCAGTGGTGCGCACAGACCCTGGAACTGACGGGGCTGATGCGCAAGGCCAACGTGCTGGCCGGCTCGCTGACACTGCTGGACCGCAAACGGCTGGAGATGGCCCGCGCCTTGTCGACCCAGCCGCGGCTATTGTTGCTGGATGAAATCGCCGGTGGCCTGACCGAACCGGAATGCCTGGCGCTGGTGGAAACCATTCAAGGCATTCACAAGGCGGGCGTCGCCATCATCTGGATCGAACACATCGTGCATGCGTTGCTGGCGGTGGTCAGCCGCCTGACGGTGATCAACTTCGGCGCCAAATTGGCCGAAGGCGAACCGCGCAGCGTGATGGCTGATCCACGAGTCCAGGACATCTACATGGGCATCGGGAGCTGAAGCATGTCGACGAATGAAAACCTGCTGTCCATCGAAAAACTCTGTGCCGGCTATGGCGACTTTCAAGCGCTGTTCGATATCAGCCTGACCCTTGAGGCGGGCGAAACCGTGGCGATCATTGGCTCTAACGGCGCGGGCAAATCGACGTTCCTGCGCTCTCTGGCCGGACTGATCAAAAACCAGCCCGGCGCCATCACCTTCAAGGGCCAGGCGATGGGTGACCTGGCGGCGAATCAGGTGCTCGAGCGTGGCATTGCTTTGGTGCCGGAAGGCAGAAAGCTGTTTCCCTCGCTCAGTGTCGAAGAAAACCTGTTGATCGGGGCCTACAGCAAACGCCCTGGCCCGTGGACGCTTGCGCGGATCTATCAGCTGTTTCCTGTGCTGGAAAAACTGCGCAAGCGTCCCGGCACAGCGCTGTCCGGCGGTCAGCAGCAAATGGTCGCGATTGGCCGAGGTTTGATGGCCAACCCGCAGTTGCTGTTGTGTGACGAGATCAGCCTGGGACTGGCGCCGACGACGATCAAGGACATCTACGCCGCGCTGCCCTCGATCAAGGCTGACGGCACCACGGTGATTCTCGTCGAGCAGGACATCAATCAGGCGTTGAGTGTCTGCGACCGTTTCTATTGCTTCCAGGAAGGGCGGGTGTCCCTGACTGGCCGCGCTGGGGACGCGGACAAAGCGCAAATCAAAGCCGCGTATTTCGGGATCTAGATATGGAATGGCTCAATACTCTGCTTCAAGGCATGTTGCTCGGTGGCCTCTACGCGATGTTTGCGGTGGGGCTGTCGCTGATGTTCGGCATCATGCGCCTGGTCAATATCGCCCATGGCGACTTCATCGTACTGGCGTCGTACCTGGCACTGATGGTGGTCAATCATCTGGGCTTCAGCCCGCTGGCGAGCTTGCTGATCGTGGTGCCGTTGATGTTCTGTTTTGGCTATCTGCTGCAACGGCTGTTGCTCAACCGAACGCTTGGCCAGGACATTCTGCCGCCACTGCTGGTGACCTTTGGTTTGTCGATCATCGTGCAGAACGTGCTGCTGGAGTTTTTCAGCGCCGACAGCCAAAAGCTGTCCCAGGGCGACCTTGAAGTCGCCAGTGTCGGTTTCGGCAGTCTGAGCGTTGGCGTCATGCCGCTGATCGTGTTTTGCAGTGCGTTGCTGATCATCGGCGGCCTGCAATTGCTGTTTTACAAAACCGCAGTGGGCCGGGCGTTTCGTGCCACCTCCGATGACCAGCAAACCGCGCGGCTGATGGGCGTCAACAACGCGCATATTTTCGGTCTGGCCATGGCGCTGGCCATGGCGGTGGTGTCGATTGCCGGGGTGTTTCTGGCGATTCGCACCAGTTTCGATCCCACAGTGGGGCCGGCGCGTCTGTTGTACGGTTTTGAGGCGGTGATCATCGGCGGGTTGGGCAGCCTGTGGGGCACTTTGGCCGGTGGGGTGATCCTCGGCGTCGCCCAGACGCTGGGCGCAAAAATCGATCCCGGCTGGCAAATCCTCGCCGGTCATCTTGTGTTTCTGTTGATCCTGGTCGTGCGCCCGCGTGGCCTGTTCCCCCGGAGTGTCGATTGATGAATGCCTTGAATAATCCTGCGCTCACCTATCGCGTACAACGCACGACCACCAGCAGCCTGATCGGGCTGTCATTGCTGGGCCTCTGTGTGTTGGTATTGATCAGTGCGCCATTCTGGGCCGATCGTTCAAGCCAGCGACTGGTGGTGGAGTTCGCCTATTACCTGGCCCTGGCGCAAATGTGGAACCTGCTGGCGGGTTACGCGGGCATGGTTTCGGTCGGGCAGCAGGCGTTTGTCGGTCTGGGTGGGTACCTGTTGTTTATGCTGGCTACCCGGTTTGGTATTCCGCCGTTGTTCGCGGTCCTGCTCTCGGGGGTTCTGGTTGCGTTGCTGGCGATTCCCACGGCCTTGATCGTGTTTCGGCTGCGCGGTGCTTATTTCGCCATCGGCACGTGGGTTGTGGCAGAAGTCTTTCGCCTGGGGCTGGCACAAATGAGTAGCCTTGGCGGTGGTTCCGGGCAAAGTCTGCCGGCGGCGATTGTGCGGCAGATCGGCAATGACCGGGACGAGCGCGAGATGCTGATCTACTTCACCGCACTGGCCATCGCCATTGGCGCCGTGGCCGTGGTGTTTTTTGTGCTGCGTTCGCGACAGGGCCTGGCCCTGGCGTCGATTCGCGATTCCGAGCCGGCGTCTGGCAGCCTGGGGGTCAATACCTTCCGCACCAAGTTGATGGTGTACGTGCTGGCTGCCGGTTGCACGGGCGTGGTCGGGGCGCTGATCTTTTTGCAAAAACTGCGTATTTCCCCGGATGCGGCGTTCAACCTGCAGGACTGGACGGCGGTGGTGATCTTTATTGTCATCATCGGCGGCATTGGCACCCTGGAGGGGCCATTGATCGGCACGCTGATTTACTTTGTGCTGCGTGGCTGTCTGGCGCAGTACGGCGCCGTGTACATGATCATCCTTGGCGTGGTTGCGGTGGTGATGATGCTCAAGGCCCCGCAAGGGGTGTGGGGGCTGATCAGTGAACGCCTGGGCTGGCAGGTTTTCCCCATGCAGCGGCGGTTGTCTATTCAGAGCCACAAGTAGCGCGTTGTCAGGGATGTGGAGTGCGGGGTGCCGAGAGGCTAACCTCGCTGTTCCTATAAGAACAAAAACATCCAGAGAGTCCGCCCCATGGATCGTTTACTCAGTGTCGAAGCCTTTGTGCGTGTTGCCGAAACCGGTAACTTCGCCAAGGCGGCTCAGCAACTGGGCGTGACCCGCTCAGTGATCACCCACCGTATTCAACAGCTGGAACAGTTTATCAATGCGCCGCTGTTCCATCGCAGTACCCGTCACGTGCGGCTCTCCGAGGTAGGCGAGACGTACTACAAGGAATGCGCGGACATGGTCGCGAGTTTCAACTCGCTGACCGAACACATGCGCGAGTTGCGCGCCAAACCCACTGGCAAATTACGGGTGCAGATGTTGCCCGGCTTTGCCATCGGTCACTTCGGCAGAATGCTCGCCGAATTCACGCGGCTGTACCCGGACATTGAGGTCGACGTCATCGTCAATGACCGGGTCGTGGACCCGATCGAAGAGGGCTTCGATGTAGCGTTCCAGATGTTCCCGCCGATGGCGGAAACCCTGATCGAGCGCAAGTTGTTCAGCGTTCGCCGGTTGTTCTGCATGTCACCCGATTATGCCGCCGAGTTCGGCGTGCCCAAGCACCCCCAGGAGCTGCTGCAACACAAGATTGCCTTGTACGAGGGCTATCCGTCGCGCAACCGCTGGATCTTCACGCGCGATGACGAGCAGGTGGAGCTGAGCCTGCCGGGCCAGGTGCGATCGAACTCGGTTCATTTGTTGCGCGACTACGCGGCGACCGGGATCTGCATTGTTTGTTTGCCGACGTTGGTGGCCAGCGATGACCTGCTCAGCGGTCGGCTGATTCCCGTACTGCCCGAGTACGCGTTGTCGTCCTTCAATTTTTCCGCGGTGTATCCCGCTACCCAGCGCCGGGCATTGAAAGTCCGCACACTGATCGACTTCCTGGTGGAGAACTTCGGTGACGAACCGTGCTGGGACAAGCCCTTGCTGGAGCGTGGCTGGGTACGCTGAGTGGCAAGTTACTCACGCCAGTGTTTGCGTTTCGCGAACACTGTTGTCGCCCGCTCTCTAATTGTTCCCGAAGGAGGTGCGACGTACTGTTGACTCACTGTTACTACAACAACAAAGCGGTGAAAACCATGAGTAGTGCTGCAATCGAAACGGTCTTCGGCTCGTTGGATAACTACAGCAAAGGGTCGGTTGAAATCATCAGCGGCCAGGCGAGTCATTACGCTTTTTCGAACATTTTCGAAGTGGCGGAAAAATCCCTCCCTTATGAAAAAGTCGTCGTTGGTCTCAATCTCGGTTACGTCATTGAAACCCTGCGCGCCGAAGGTCAATCGCCTTGGTACACGGCAGCGCACGACGAGTTTGTCATCGTCATGGACGGTGAAGTACGTGTGGATTTCCTCAAGCTCGATGCGCCTTTGAAAGACGGCGAGGGCACTCGGTTGGCCGGTGAAGTGGCTGGTGAAGTGCCGGGGGGCAAACCGATGGGCTACGTGCTGCTCAAGCGCGGTCACCAGTGCCTGCTACCAACCGGTACTGCGTATCGCTTCGAAGCCAGTCGTCCCGGCGTGATGCTGCAGCAGACCATCAAGGGGCCGTTGTCGGTCGAGAAGTGGGCAGACATCTGCTTCAAGTGATCAGCCGGATCTGACCTGTTCAGCACCGCCGTCCCATCCAACAAGAGGAATCCCGTCATGGCCATGCTTGAAAACGCTGCCGATAACACATCCTTTGCCGACGACGAAGTCCAGGCTAGCGCCCCCCATGCCGTCACCGGCTATTGCTCCTTCAAACTCGGCGCCTTCGAACTGTCGCGCGACGAGTATTTTGCCCGCATCACCTGGCCCGCCAAAGGTCAGACCCGTTCGCACCTGATTCCGGTCGATGCCTTTCTGCGCGCCATGATGCGCGACGTGGCCTGGGGCTTTTTCTACGGTTGGGTCAACTTCGACCACGTCATCGGCACCCGCAATTACTACGGCAAAGTCGACCTGTACGCCGGTACCTTCAACGGCACGCTCAAGGCTGCAGGCGTCAACTACACCGAAAATTTTGAAACGCCGCTGATCATGGCGACCTTCAAAGCCATCCTGCGGGACTGGACCAACGCCACGTTTGACCCGTTCGCGGCGCCGGAAGAAACCGGTTCGGCGTTCGGTCGCAAGAACGGCAACAATATCGAAGCCATCGAACGCTTCCGCATCGCCACCAAGCGCATGCCAGGCCTGAAAGATGACTCGCCGCTGCGTAACGATTTGCCGATCAATCGCCAGTTCATCGACGTTTCTCAAGATGAGCCCGAAGTTCATGCCGCAGAAGGTTTTGAAGGTGAGCTGCATGCCTTCAGCCTGTTCAAGTACCTGTCGCGTTCCGACGTGACCTGGAACCCGTCGGTGACCTCGGTGTGTAAGGCCAGCCTGTTCTGCCCGACCACTGAAGAATTCATCCTGCCGGTGTTCCATGGCAATGACCGGGTCGAGTGGTTCCTGCAGTTGTCCGATGAAATCCTCTGGGACGTCGGCGACAAGGATGATGGCAACCCGCGCGCCCGCATCACCATGCGTGCCGGCGACATCTGCGCCATGCCGGCGGACATTCGTCACCAAGGTTATTCGACCAAACGCTCGATGCTGCTGGTGTGGGAAAACGCCACGCCGAACCTGCCGCAACGCTACGAAAGCGGTGAACTCAAGCCGTATCCGATCGAGTTCTAAGACCTTTGTCTTGCCCGGCATCACGCCGGGCTATTCAGCAGAGCATGCTCCCAAGAATCAAGTCGTCAGACACTGCGCCACAGGCGCGGTGCGAGGAAAATATTATGCAAAATCAGCTTTATATCGATGGCCAATTCGTTAACGCGGTAGCCGGTGGCACCATCGACGTCATATCGCCCCACGACGGCTCGTTGATCACCCGAGTCGCCGCCGCCGAAGCCGCTGACATCGAGCTTGCTGTCGCCGCCGCCAAACGTGCTTTCCCGGCCTGGTCTGCCCTGGGCGCCGCCGAACGCGGGCGCTTGTTGCTCAAACTGGCGGACAAGATCGAAGAATGTGGCGAAGAACTGGCACAGCTCGAATCCCTGAACACCGGACACCCGATTCGTGATTCGCGCGGCCTCGACGTTCCGCGCACGGCGGCCTGTTTCCGTTACTTCGGCGGCATGGCCGACAAGATCGAAGGTTCGGTGATTCCGGTCGAAGCCGGGTTTCTCAATTACGTACAGCGCAAGCCGATCGGTGTGGTCGGGCAGATCGTGCCCTGGAACTTTCCGCTGATGTTCACCAGCTGGAAAATGGGCCCGGCACTGGCCGCGGGTAACACCATCGTCATCAAGCCATCGGAAATCACACCGCTGTCGACCTTGCGCATTGTCGAACTGATGACTGAAGTCGGCTTCCCTGCGGGTGTGGTCAACGTCGTGCCGGGTTACGGTCATACTGCCGGCCGGGCGCTGGCGGAACACCTCGACGTGGGCAAGATTGCCTTCACCGGTTCGACTGCCACGGGTCGCCAGATTGTTGAAGCTTCGAAAGGCAACCTCAAGCGCATCCAACTGGAGCTGGGCGGGAAGGGCGCCAACATCGTGTTCGAAGATGCCAACCTGGAAGCAGCCGTCAATGGCGCTGCCTGGGCCATCTTTCACAACCAGGGCCAGGCCTGCATCGCCGGTTCGCGTTTGATTCTGCATAAAGACATCGCTGACCGCTTCCTTGAGCGTTTTATCGCGTTGGCCAAATCCATTCAACTGGGCGACCCGATGGATCCCGAGACTGAAATGGGTCCGCTGACGTCGGCGCTGCACCGCGATCGCGTGCTGGCCTATATCGATATCGCGATAGAACAGGGCGGCAAAATCCTCGCCGGCGGTAAAGCGCCAGACGACCTGAGATTGGCCAATGGTTTTTATGTCGAACCGACCATTGTCGAGGCTTCGCCCGAGGATCGTGTGTGCCAGGAAGAGGTATTCGGCCCATTCGTTACGGTGGTGCGGTTCAGCACCGACGAAGAAGCCCTGGCCATCGCCAATAGCACCGAGTACGGGCTGGGCAGCGGCCTTTGGACGCAGAACCTGAGCCGCGCGCATAAAATGGCCGACGCCATTCATGCCGGCATGTGTTGGGTCAACTGCTACAAGCGCGTCAGTCCTGGCAGTCCGTTTGGTGGCGTCGGTCAATCGGGCTACGGCCGTGAAATGGGTTTTGAAGCGATCCACGATTACACCGAAGCACGCTCGGTCTGGGTCAACGTCGACGCCAAAATCGCTCCGCACTTCAAACGCTGAGGCCTGTCATGAATCCTTTTGTGTACCAAAGCCTGCCGACACGTGTGGTGTTTGGCTGGGGCAAGCTCTCGGCGCTGGCTGAAGAGATCGAGCGTCTGGGCGCCAGGCGCGCGCTGATTCTCACCACGCCTGAACAACAGGCACTGGGCGAGCAAGTCGCAACCTTGCTCGGTGACCGCGCTGCGGGCGTCTATCCCAAAGCGGTGATGCATGTGCCGCTGGAAGTGGCGCAAGCGGCTCGCGTCGAAGCGGCCCGTCTCGATGCCGATTGCTGTGTGGCCATTGGCGGTGGTTCGACCATCGGCCTGGGCAAAGCGATTGCCATGGATTCGGGGCTGCCGATCGTGGCGATTCCGACGACTTACGCCGGTTCGGAAATGACCCCGATCTACGGGCTGACCGAAAACCGGCTGAAGAAAACCGGACGCGATTCCAGGGTTTTGCCCAAGACCGTGATCTACGATCCGCAATTGACGCTGACCCTGCCCGCGCAAATTTCTGCCTGCTCGGGGATGAATGCCATGGCGCACGCGGTTGAAGCGCTGTATGCCCAGGACGCCAATCCGATCATCGGTTTCATGGCCGAAGAGTCGATTCGCTCACTGGCCTTGGCCTTGCCGGGCGTGGTCAATGACCCCAATGATCCGGATGCTCGCAGCCAGGCGTTGTACGGCGCCTGGCTGGCTGGCATTTGCCTGGGTTCGGTCTGTATGGCCTTGCACCACAAGCTTTGCCACACCTTGGGCGGTACGTTCAATCTGCCGCACGCTCAGGCACACGCAATCGTTCTGCCACACGCCGCCCATTACAACTGCGAGGCGGCCGCAGGACCGCTACAGCGTGCCGCCCGCGCCTTGGGTGGCAGCGAGGCGGGCGAGGTGGGCGCCTTGTTGTATGCACTGAACCAGAAGCTGGGCATTCCACTGGCTCTGGCTGACATCGGCCTGCCTGAAAACGGGCCGGCCGACGCTGCGCAAATCGCCTGCGCCAGTCCTTACTACAACCCACGGCCGTTTGAACAAGGCCCGATCGAAGCGCTGTTGACCCGCGCCATGAAAGGCCTGGCGCCAGCCTGATACGTTGACAGCAACGACCTTCCACGTCGGAATAACAACAATGACCAATCAAGACAAAGTCATAGAAGCCCTGATCTCCGAACAGGCGGTGAACAGTTTCAACGGCGCTCCCAATGCGCGTTACAAACAGATCATGCAGAGCCTGGTTCGCCACCTGCACGCGTTCGTCAGCGACGTCGAACTGACTGAGCAGGAATGGTTTGAAGGCATCCGCTTCCTCACTGAGACCGGCCACAAGTGCGATGGTCTGGTGCGCCAGGAATTCATCCTGCTGTCGGACACCCTAGGCGTCTCGATGCTGGTCGATGCGATCAACCATCGGCACAGTGCAAGCGCCACCGAGACCACCGTGTTCGGGCCGTTCTACATCGAAGGCATGCCGGAGCGTGAATTCGGCGAAAACATGGCCTTCACCCCTGGCGAAACGGCGCTGGTACGCGGACGTGTGGTCGATACCCACGGCGACCCGCTGGCCGGCGCGGTGCTGGACGTCTGGCAGACCGCCGAAAACGGCATGTATTCAGGTCAGGACAGCGACCAGCCGTTCGGCAATCTGCGCGGTCGCTATCGCACCGATGCCGACGGTTATTTTGCGATTCGCACGATTGTCCCGGTGTGCTATCCGATCCCCACCGATGGTCCGGTCGGGCGCATGCTCAATGCCGCCAACCGTCACCCGTGGCGGCCAGCGCACCTGCATTTCATGATCGATGTCCCGGGTTATCGCAAACTGGTCACCCACCTGTTCAATCACGATGATCCATACCTGGAGTCCGATGCCGTGTTTGGCGTCAAACAGTCATTGCAGGTGATCTATGAAGACCGGGTCACGCACGATGACTTGTCCGCCGACCTGGGTATTGAATTGCCGTTCAAACGTGCGTGTTACGAATTCGTCATGGAAACAGAGTGAACCATGGGCCAGTTTTTTGCGGTATTTGCTACAGACCACCCGGGCTCTCTGGCATTGCGTCAGCGCTTGCGACCCAGTCATCAAGCGCACTTGCGAGCGACCGAGACACATCGGGTGATCGTCAGGTTCGGCGGCCCGACTCTCGATGAAGCCGGCGCAGCCATGAATGGCACGTTGCTGGTGATCGAGGCGGGCAGCTTGCCGGAGGTGGAAGCGTTCATCCAGGACGATCCGTATGTTCAGGCCGGACTGTTTGCCAATATACAGATCCGCCCTTGGCACTGGAGCCTTGGCAACCCGGAATTGCGTGGCTGATCATGACCACCATCACCTTGTGCCAACGGGATGACATCATTGATGGCGGCGCCCTGGGTCTGCCCGAACACCAGCAGCTACATCCCGCCGGGCTGATTGCGGTGCGTCAAGGCGAGCAGGTGTGGGTCTACATCAACCGATGCCCACATTTCTCGGTGCCGCTGGACTATCGTCCGCGGGCGTTCTGCACGTATCGCGGCAAGATCCTGATGTGCGCTCACCATAGCGCAATGTTTCGTTTTGAAGACGGGCATTGCATCGACGGACCCTGCAAAGGCGCGCAGTTGGAGCCAGTGCCGGTGCGATGGGTCGAAAATCGATTGGTCATGGACGTCAACTGTTAGCGGCGATATCTGCTGGTTCCTCAACCGGGATATTAAGTGCATCAGTCTTGCAACTGCAGATACGAAAAAACCCGCACAGCCTGGACCCAGCCGCCAGTTCCAAGGGAGTGAAGCACGCGACTTGTACCGTCTGTTAGCCCGCAACACTTATTTTATTTCGGTTCCGGGCACGAAATATTTGCTGGGATCATTGGCCTTCTTCAGGTCAATTAAGGCTCGGCAAATGCAATGTGAGAATTGTTTCTGCAACTTTTCGGGCTCTTTCCATGCTATTTGCGATGCTTGCAGTTGTTGTCCCTCGGACGATTTGTAGCAGACGCAATTGTCAAGTCGGCTGATGCCGTTATCATTTGTGCTCTGACAAGCAGTGGTAAGCAAAGAGATCGCGATGAGCATTACGAAGCGTTTCATTGGCTCCCCTCCGAGGCTGTTGTGAAGGGCTAACTCTAAATAGACCGCAGTGGAGTGATAGCGCCTTCGCGGGGTTGCATTCCCTGTTCTCTCGCCTGCCCTCTGATCAGGCAGGATGTGTAACAGCTTGGTGACCGCTGAAGGGGGGGTATACGCCATGGACGGAAAGCCCAAACTACTCAATAAGCCCGACAGTAGAAGGAAGCATAGCTCTCATTTTCCATCGCTCCATCCACTGGCTGCTTTTTGCCGAGACTGTGTAAAAACTGTTGGCGCTGATTGAAAACTGACCCACGCTGCCGATAAATATTTGCCTCAGGACAGATCACTGACTTCCCGCTAGTCCTCCATAGCTTCGCTCAAAATTTGATCAGGAATGGACGGCACGCTGGGTCAGTCGCTAGTCGGCCGGTGAGTCCCTACTGGGTCAAACCCGAATCAGCGGCAACAGGCCATTCGCGCCTGCGCCTCAACCGTCGAAAAAATTTTGCAGTACGATATCGATTTCCGGAACCCCATTCGTCGTTCCGATGCCAGGCCGATGAGGCCGGCTCAAACAAGGAGACAGACGATGCGTGTGATTGTGTTCGTGAAGGCTACCGACGACAGCGAAAAGGGCATTCTGCCCACGACCGAGATGTTCGAGGCGATGGGCAGATATAACGAGGAGCTGGTCAATGCCGGCATCATGCTCGTCGCCGACGGCCTCAAGCCCTCTTCGCAGGGCAAGCGTATTGCGTTCGATGGCCCCGGCCGTACGGTCATCGACGGACCTTTCGCCGAAACCCGCGAGCTGGTCGCCGGCTTCTGGCTCTGGGAAGTCAAGGACATGGACGAGGCGGTCGCCTGGGTGAAGCGCTGCCCCAATCCCATGCCGGGACCGAGCGAGATCGAAATCCGGCCGCTGTACGAGATGGCCGATTTGTGATGAGAATCTGACGCCGGAGGTCACGGCCCACCGTCCGCTACTGGCCCTGTTTTTGAGTTAATTCACGAACGGCCCGACGAAGGGCCTGTAAACTGGCCGCGCAAAAGGCGTGCCTCATTGAATGCCCCAGCGGGCTTGGCTGACTGAGCCCGCTGACGATGTCGGGCCCACCGCCCATACACGACTGCCCCTTTACCACCTCAAGCAAGAGATCCCCATGGCAAACCACGACCTCACCTTCCTCCCCGACCCCGACCCGGAATCCATCTCCTCCGACGTCGCCGGTTTCGGCGGCCTGTTGGTCTCCACTCAGATCCCCACCCGCGCCGACGGCAGCCTGGAGCTGGGCGGCATCGCCTTGCAGAGCGAGTGCACCCTGCAGGCGCTCAAGGTAGCGCTGGAGCGCGCCGGGAGTTCCATGGACCGGGTTCTGCATCTGACCATCTACCTCACCGACATGGCCGACCGCGCCGCCTTTAACGAGGTCTACCAGCGCTTCTTCGCCAAGCCCTGGCCGGTTCGCGCCGCCGTTGGCGTGGCCGCCCTGGCGGTCGAAGGCATGCGTGTGGAAGTTACCGCTATGGCGGCCAAGGGCTGAGTCCGCGGACTTATCCGGCGGCCCCGCTCAGCGAGGGGCTGCTAACGGGCAGCACACGGGGCCGGTCTCGCGGAACTGCATCCGCCATCCCGGAGCTGGGATGGCCGATGCACGTTTCCCTCAACTTTGAGGCGCGCCACGCTCCACCATCGCTCGCCATTCCTGGACGCTCGGCCTTTCTTGCATCCTTGCGTGCCATACCCGCAACGCTTCACATTCATCAGGTACGGGGAGTTTGACCAGCGAGGCGAAAATCATGCCGCCCAGGACCGCGATATCGGCCATGGAGAACTTGTCACCCGCAACGAACGGCTGATTTTTGAGAACGCTGTCGAAATAGCGCATGCCCCTGACCGCCTTGTCGCGCATGCGGCCGCCCCATTCGGGGTTTTGATAAAGCTCGACCTGCGGCCCAAGCCCCGGAGTGGCGTGATGAAAGTACGCGCTGACCGCGTCAAGAAACTCGATTTCGGCACGCTTGGTCATCATGTGGATGAGGCCTTTCTCTACAGGCGTTTGCCCGCTAAGGGTGGGATTGCCATCCAATGCGTCCAGGTACTGAGTAATAGCCGTGCACTCCGCTATGAGCGTGCCGTCATTCAACTCCAGCACGGGTAGCGTTCCGGAGTAGTTGATGGCCAGAAACTCGGGTTTCTTGTGCTCGCCTGTCCACAGGTTGACCGATACAAATTCGATTCGAGAAAGCAGGCCTTTTTCCGCCAATGCGATGCGCACACGAGCGGGGTAGGGGCCATCGAACCAGTCGTGGATTTTCATCATAGGAAGCGTGGATGTTTCGAACTGCGATTTTGAAGAGGTCATGGTTTTTACCTGCCTGTCAGTTGGTAGGTAAACGTTGGGCGCATTTTTGTGTGATGTCAACACCTACCTTCCAGTTGGCAGGTTGGCGAAGCTGCGAGTAGAATCCGCCTCATCGACTGGATGAGTTGAGGAATTGAGCTTGAGCGAAAACGCGCGGGAAGCCATCTTGGCGGCTGCGAAAACGGCAGCGCAGAGGCACGGATACAACGGCATCAATTTTCGAAGCATCGGTGAAGCGGTGGGAATCAAGAACGCGAGCATCTATTACCACTTTTCGAGCAAGGCCGACCTCGGTGCCGCAGTCGCTGCACGCTACTGGCAGGACACCGCTAGCGTTTTGGAAGCGATACGCGAATCGAACTCCGATCCGATTCGTTGCCTGGACCTCTACCCGTCAATCTTTCGAACATCGTTGGAAGACGGCAACAGGCTTTGTCTGTCCAGCTTCATGGCAGCGGAATACGAAGACTTGCCCGAGGAGGTTCAGCGCGAGGTCAAGGCGTTTGCAGACACCAATGTGGCCTGGCTAACGAAGGTGCTGGCAGACGCCGGAATGGGCAGCGCAGAAAGCTGTGGCCGACGTGCCCGCGCTATTTACACCGCCGTTGCCGGGGCTCAATTGATTGCGCGGACCCGGCTCGATATTGGCCTGTTTGACGAACTGATCCTCAGCTACCGGGAAGCGGGACTGATTCCGACACTACAGGCCTGACGCGCCATGGCCGCTATCGACCCAAGCGGACGCTAACGTTTGAATTCAGCGGACGCCGAAGGCGCTCCGCTGGACTGATTTGTTAGAACTCATTTGGGTAGTGTCAGCAAGAAGTTGTCGGCAATTTCAAAAAGGCACCCCAATGTGTTTTTTGGCCACGTCAGCCGACGTGGCCGGTCACCCGGGCGCATAGCCTTGTCAGCTGTTCGGCCAGATCGATCACGCGGCGTGGTGCGTCGGGGCGCAGGTGTAGCGCGATTTCCAGTGCCGCCAGTTCGGGGAACGACTCGGCTACGCCCAACCGTCGGTGGCCGGGCAGTGCAAGTCGCGAGGGGAGCACGCTGACGCCCAGACCATCGGCGACTGCTGAGCGCACGCTCGCGAGGCTCGCGCTGCTGTAGCCGATGCTCCAGCGTCGGCCGGCGCTCTCGAGTGCGTGGATCATTTCATCGCGATACAAGCCGCCAACCGGAAACACTACCAGTGGCAGCGGGTCGCGCTCGTACGTCGGCTCGCTGAGGCTGTCGAACCAGGCGAGCGGTTCGGGCCAGGCGGCGTGCCCCACAAACTGTCCCGGGCGCTGTTTGACCAGCACCAAGTCGTAGTCACCTGCACAAAACTGTTGCCATAGCGTGTTGCTGAGCCCACTGCTGATCTCAAGCCTTATCGACGGGTGCGCGCGTGCGAAGGCGCCAAGCGTCGGCGTCAGTAAGTCTGAGGCGAAGTCTTCTGGCACGCCGATGTGCACCTCGCCCTGTGCGTGGCCCTTGCGTAACTCTTCCACCACTTCTTCCATCAGCCCCAGGATCCGGCGCGCATAGCCGAGTAAGCGCTCGCCGTCTTCGGTGGTGACGACATAGCGCCCGCTGCGATTGAGCAGTTCGCAGCCGAGTTGTTCCTCAAGTCGCTTCAACTGTTGGCTGATGGTCGACTGGCTCAGGTGCACGCGCTCACCGGCGCGCGTGAAGCTGCCGCTCTCTACCACCGCGACGAAACTCTTGAGCAGCAACGGATCGATCAGCGTCGAAGTCATTACGTTTCCCACTAGTTGTCATTCGAACATTTCATTTCCGAATAATAGCACCCGCTCTTAATCTTGCCGAACAGCGGCTGATGCGGCCTGCTGACCAGAATCCCCAAGGTAAATGTGATGACAAGTGACGTGACGCTGATGCAGGTGATGCTGCCGAGCCCGCACCCGCAGCGGTTGGAAAGAAGTGCGCGCCATGACTGACCGCGTAGCGGCTTGCATCGCCACGGACGTGTCGCGCGCGGGTGAGGTATCACTGGCCGCACTGGTGCTCCTGGTGCTACTCGGCTTGAATTTGCGGCCATTCTTGACTTCGGTCGGGCCGGTGCTCGATCTGGTGCGCGCCGACATTGGCCTCGATTTTCGCGCCGCCGCGATGCTGACCACCTTGCCCTTCGTGCTGATGGGCCTGATTGCCTTCATTGGCATCGGTGTCGCACGTCGCTTCGGCGAGCGGCGGGCGCTGGCCGGCGCATTGTTGTTCTTGATGCTCGGATGCGCGTCACGCGCCGTGGTTAAGGACGGAGCGCAGTTGATCGCCAGCGCCGGTATCGCCGGCACCGGCGTGGCTGTGATCCAGGCCTTGATACCGGGTGTCGCCAAACGTTGGTTTCCTGAACGGATAGCGATGGTGATGGGGCTCTACTCGGCGGCATTGGTCGGCGGCGGGGCGCTTGGCTCGCTGGCAAGCACGTGGCTGAATGCGTATGGCGGCTGGAGGTTAGGGCTTTCCATGTGGGCGTTGCCAGCGCTTGCTGTGCTCTTGCTTTGGCTGGTGTGTGCGCCACGCACTCCGCCGACAGCCGTTGGCGGACCTGCACCGGTCTTGACCGGCAGCTTCTTCAAGAATCGGCGTGCGTGGCAGTTGGCCGCTTACTTTGGGCTCACCAATAGCGGCTACTCAAGTCTGGTGGCCTGGCTACCGTCCTTCTACCAGCAACAAAACATGAGCCTGCAGGCCTCGGGCAACTTGCTCGCGTGGTTGGCGATGTTCCAGGCGACGGCGGCGTTCGCGATGCCGATGCTCGCCCGCCGCAGCGCTGACCGGCGCGGTGCCTTATGGCTGACGATCGCGTTGCAGGCCGCGGGTTTCGCCGGCTTTGCGCTTGCCCCCAACGCAGCGCCGTGGTTGTGGGTCGCACTTGCCGGTTTCGGCCTCGGCGGGTTCTTTTCGCTCAGCCTGATTGTCAGCCTCGACCACTTGTCCGGCGCGCAAGCGGCCGGGACCTTGGCGGCCTTCGTTCAGGGTATTGGTTTCTTGCTCGCATCGAGTGCTCCCTGGTTGATCGGCTGGTTGCGCGACTCCGGAGGGAGCTTCATCACCGGCTGGTGGCTGCACATTGGAGTGCTCGCAGCGATGGCGGTGCTGACGATCAAGTTCTCCCCGGCGAGCTACCGACACAGCATGCGAGAAGTGTGAACTTGGTTAAACAGAACGACATGGCCGAATACAGGGTCGGCCCCTTTTAAAACCTCAGTACCATTGTGCTTACGGAGAATAATATGAAGAAGCTCGCAGTTTCAGTTGTTCTGGCCTTGGCCGCCAGCGGCGTATACGCGAAAGACTTGCAAGTCATTCGCTTCGGCGTTGACCCCACTTACGCCCCGTTCGAGTCGAAGGCGCCCGATGGCAAGCTTGTGGGCTTCGATATCGATCTTGGCAACGCGATCTGCGAAAAGCTGAAGGTCAAATGTGTATGGGTCGAGAACTCCTTCGACGGCATCATCCCGGCGCTGAAAGCCAAGAAGTTCGACGGCATTCTTTCTTCCATGAGCGTGACCGAGAAACGTCAGGCGCAGATAGCCTTTTCCGACAAGATCAGTAATGTCCTGCCCCGTCTCATTGCGAAAAAAGGCTCCGTTCTTCTGCCAACAGCCGAATCCCTTCAAGGCAAGCGTGTAGGGATTGAGCAGGGCTCCACGCAGGAAACCTATGCCAGGACTTACTGGGCGCAGAAAGGCGTCACCATAACGACGTACCAGAACCAGGACCTGGTTTACCAGGACTTGGTGGCCGGCCGCCTGGATGCAGCGCTGCAATCTTCAGTCCAGGCTGATTTAGGTTTTTTGAAAACCGAGAACGGACGTGATTTTGCTTTTGCCGGCCCAGAACTGCGCGATCCAAAAACCCTCGGTGTGGGTGCGGGGATTGGTTTGCGCAAGGAAGACAATGAACTTCGCGAACAGATCAATGGGGCGCTTGCCGAGATTATCAAGGACGGAACTTATCAGACGATCTCCAATAAATACTTCTCCTTTGATGTTTACAACTAATAGATTTTAAGTCGTTTACGACTCCAGGCTTTTGCGGCATTCAAAAACAAGAAAAATACTATTGAACACGATAGGCAGCATCGGCTGCGCTATCGTATTCAAGGAGAGTGCAATGTCCTTGGTAGACTATGGGCCGCTGATTGCGAGTGGCACCTGGATGACACTAAAACTGGCCATATTATCGCTGCTGGCCTCAGTACTGATTGGTTTGGCAGGCGCCAGTTCCAAGTTGTCAGGTAATCGGTGGCTGCGCACTATTGCCACCCTCTATACCACGCTGATACGCAGTGTTCCGGATCTGGTGACCATGCTGTTGCTGTTCTACAGCATTCAGATACTCCTCAACCAGGTCACCGAAGGGCTTGGAATGGATCAAATTGATATTGATCCCTTCCTCGCGGGTGTAGCGACGCTCGCGTTTATCTACGGTGCTTATTTTACCGAGACCTTCCGCGGTGCTTTCCAGGCGGTCCCGCGCGGTCAGACAGAGGCGGCCATGGCCTATGGCCTCAGCCCATGGCAGGCGTTCTATCGTGTTTTATTCCCGCAAATGATGCGTTTTGCCTTGCCTGGTATTGCCAACAACTGGCAGGTCATGATCAAGGCGACCGCACTGGTGTCCATCATCGGTCTGTCCGATATCGTCAGGGCCACCCAGGATGCCGGAAAGAGCTCTATGCAGCTGTTTTATTTCACCGTGATCGGTGCACTGATTTATCTCTTCATTACCACTGTCTCGAACGGCGTCTTGATATGGCTTAAGCATCATTACTCTGTCGGCATTCGGGAGGCTGAACTGTGATCGCTATTATCCAGGAATATTGGCAAGCGTATTTGTGGTCGGACGGTGCTAACTTTTCCGGTCTGGCAATAACCTTGTGGCTGCTGGTGCTGTCGATCGCGATCGGATTCGTGCTGTCGGTGCCGCTGGCCGTGGCGCGCGTGTCAAAAAACCGGTTTATCCGGATTCCAGTCTGGTTTTACACCTATGTGTTTCGTGGCACGCCGCTCTATATACAACTGTTGATCATCTACACCGGTGTTTACAGCTTGAGCGTGGTGCGCGAGCACGAGTTCCTCGACATGTTCTTTCGCGAAGGCTTCAACTGCACGGTGTTGGCGTTCGCGCTCAATACCTGCGCCTACACCACGGAAGTCTTCGCTGGCGCGATCAAGTCGGTGCCGTACGGCGAGGTAGAGGCGGCCCGGGCCTTTGGCATGTCGAAGTTCACCCTGTACCGCCGCATCATCCTGCCCTCGGCGCTGCGTCGCGCGCTGCCGTACTACAGCAACGAGGTGATCATGATGCTGCATTCAACCTCGGTGGCGTTTACCGCCACGGTTCCCGACCTCCTGAAGGTCGCCCGCGACGTCAACTCGGCGACCTATGCGTCGTTCGAGGCCTTCTTCATCGCCGCACTGTTGTACGCGGTGATTGCGCTGTCGCTTGTCTGGCTATTTCGTCGCGGTGAAACCCGCTGGCTGGCCTTCCTGAAACCCCAGGCCGCCTGAAGGCCGCATACGCAGGGACAAAACCATGTACAAACTGACCGTAGACGATCTGTACAAGAACTATGGCAACCACGAGGTGCTCAAGGGCGTGTCGATCAAGGCCAAGGCAGGCGATGTGATCAGCATCATCGGCTCCTCAGGTTCCGGCAAGAGTACCTTCTTGCGTTGCATCAACTTCCTCGAGCAGCCGTGCGCCGGGCGAATTACGGTGAACGCCGAGGAAATCCGCACCGAGAAGGATAAGAACGGTGGGCTGCGCGTGGCCAACCAGAAGCAGCTGCAAAGTATGCGCGCCAAGCTGTCCATGGTATTTCAGCACTTCAATCTGTGGGCGCACATGTCAGTGCTGGAAAACGTTATCGAGGCGCCGATGCATGCGCTTGGCCTCAGCCGCGATGAGGCAGTGGCCCGCGCACGCAAGTACCTGGCCAAAGTCGGCCTGCCGGCCAGCATGGAGGCAAAGTACCCGTCGCACCTGTCCGGCGGCCAGCAGCAGCGTGTGGCGATCGCCCGGGCCTTGGCGATGGAGCCGCAAGTGATGCTGTTCGACGAGCCGACCTCGGCGCTCGACCCCGAGCTGGTCGGCGAGGTGCTGAAGGTAATGCAGGCCCTGGCCGAAGAGGGGCGGACCATGGTGGTGGTGACGCACGAGATGGCCTTTGCCCGCGAGGTGTCCAACCACGTGATCTTCCTGCACCAGGGCAAAATCGAGGAAGAAGGCAACCCGGAGCAACTGTTCAAGCACACCAAGAGTGAGCGCCTCAAGCAGTTCCTTGCCGGCAACTTGAAGTAGCCCTTTTGGTGACACCGTAAACAGTGCCCCCGTTGGCTATCTGGCGGCGGGGGCGCGCTCAAACAGTGATGAGGTTCAAATGCTCAAATCGTTCTGGTTGCGTAATGTCCGCCCCTATGGCGGCGAAATTGAAGACATACAGGTTGTTGAGGGTCGTATCGGCGATCGTCAGCCAGCCAGTGGCAATCCAATCACTGACTCTGACCTTGACGGGCAAGGTCAATTGCTCGTTCCGTCACTGGTAGAAAGCCACATTCATCTGGACAAGACCCTGTGGGGGCAACCCTGGCGGCCGCACAGCGCAGGCCCAAACCTTAAAGCGCGCATAGCGAATGAGCGTCAAGTCCTGCGTGAGCTCACATCGCCGATTGCCGAGCGAGCGGGTGCTCTGCTGGAGCAATGCATCGCACGCGGCTCACTGATGTTTCGCTGCCATGTAGACGCCGATCCCGAGTTGGGCATCAAGCATGTGCAAGCCATGTTGGAGTTGCGCGAACGCTACGCCGACCTGGTTGATATTGAGTTCGTCACCTTCCCTCAGGTGGGCCTGGTCAACCGCCCTGGGGTTGAGGCATTAATGCGAGAAGCCCTGGAGCTGGGGGTTGAGGTAGTAGGGGGGTTGGACCCCTGCGGCATAGACAATGATCCCATCGCGCACCTCTCGATCCTGTTCGAGCTCGCGGACACGTTTGATCGCGGTATCGATATCCACCTGCATGACGGTGGGGAGCTGGGGCTCTGGCAGATTGCTCGCATCATTGACTTCACAGAGCGCTATCAGCGACAGGGGCGAGTCATGATCAGCCATGCCTTTTGCCTGGGCATGAAAAACTGGGCTCAAGTGCTCCCGTTGGCTGAACGGTTGGCGGCCAATCGAATTTCACTCATGACCACGGCGCCCGCTGATATTGCCATACCGCCCTTTGCTGAAATGCTTTCGTCCGGGGTAAACGTCTGCCTCGGTTCAGATGGCATTCGGGACGCATGGACCCCAATGGGCAATGGCGACATGCTTGAACGCGCGATGCTGCTCGCATTGCGCTGCGGCATGAGAACGGACCCTGAAATCTGCGCAGCGTTCGAAGCCGCTGCCAGCAATGGGGCTCGGGCACTTGGGCGAAGTGATTACGGATTGGCAACGGGGCAAACAGCCAACTTATTGTTGCTGCCTGCGCAGACATTGAGTGAAGCCGTTGTGGCTCGTCCGCTAGCGCGGACGGTGATCAGCCGCGGAATCGTCGTGGCGAAAAATGGCAGGCTGCTCCAGAGCCGCTTGTGACTCAAAACACGCTCCCACGGATGTTTTTCCAATTGCCCCAGCCTGAACCGGATGCCCTGTATGACACATCACTACGACGTGAACGCCCCCCTCAACACAGTAGACCTGCTGATCGAGCACGGCGTGGTCATCACCGTGGACGACCAACGGCGCGTCATTAAGGACGGCGCAGTGGCCGTGCTCGGCAACCGCATCGTAGCGGTGGGGCGCACGGATGAACTGCGGGCTCGATTCACTGCGGAAAAAATCATCGATGCACGCAACAAGGCGGTGCTCCCAGGCTTGATCGACAGCCACGCCCATGCCGGCCACGCCATGCTGAAAACCATCGGCGGCGGGGAGGGCGATGCCTGGATGGAGGCTTGTCAGACCATCTACACCTCGGCCTCCGGAGTCGAGTTCTGGGAGGCCGATGCCAGGTTGTCGGCGCTGGAGCGGCTGAAATGCGGCACCACCACCGGCGTGTCGCTATTGGGCGGAGGCGATTCGATCATGCGGGTCGACGACCCGGTTTACGCGCAACGCCACGCCCAGGCTATCGCCGAAATCGGTACCCGCTCGGTGGTGGCCGTTGGGCCGTCGCGGCCGCCAGCGCCGCGCACCTACCTGGACTGGTCGACCGAACCGCCCACTCGGCGCGACGTCAATTTCGAGACCATGTTCGAGGTCTGCGAAGAAATCGCCAGGAGCTGCGACGGTATGGGTGACGGCCGGGTGCGCATTGCCATCACGTTGCCGGTGTACGCGCCACAATACGAGCCCAGCCATTGGGAGCTGGCACCTCTGTTCCGCCAGCAAGCACAGGATTACCTGGCTCTGGCCCACCGCTATGGCCTTACGTTCACCCAGGATGGCCACCGCGCCGGTACGCTGGCGCTGGCCCACCGCGAACTGGGGCTGCTCGGCCCGACATCCTTCATGTCGCACTGCATTGACCTGACCTCGGAAGACATCGCCCTGTGCCGCGAGACACAGACCAAGATCGTGCACAACCCGAGCGCCATCATGTCGATCCTGGGTCGCTGCCCGGTACCGGAACTGATCGAGGCCAATGTAACCGTCGCCCTCGGCTCCGACGGCGCCGCCCCAGACCGCGGTTACGACATGTTCCGCCACATGTTCCAGTGCATGCATTACCACCGCCGCCATTTCCGCGACCCGGACATCCTGCCGCAGGGCAAAGTGCTGGAAATGGTCACTATCGACGCCGCCAAGGCACTGTCGATGGAACATGAGATCGGCTCGCTGGAAGTCGGCAAGAAAGCCGACATCATTCTGATCGACCTGTTCAAACCGCACCTGATGCCGATGAACATGCCGGTCCACCGTGTCACTTGCTTCGCCAACGGCGGGGACGTGTGTACCACCATCGTTGATGGCAAGATCCTGATGGAAGACTACGTCGTACGCGCCGTCGACGAGGCTGCTGTGCTGGCCGTGGTGCAAGAGGAGTCGGAACGCATGCTGGACCGTAGTGGCTTGCGCCATCTGACAGAAGAATCGAAAAACCTCTGGCGGGCGGCACGGTATCACGCGGCAGGTTGAGTAACGCGGCTGAAAATGCCGGCTCAAGCGCTTGTCGTGCCAGCCTGTCGCGCAACGATGCGCACAGGCTGGCTTACCCACCGCCAGGGTTAGGGGTTTGACAGTTTCTAATAGTGGTGAGGTCGTGAGCACAGTGCCACGGCACTCATCACTCAGAAGCGAGCGCGGCGCCCCCCCGTACCTGTTGGGTGTCAGCGACCGTCTGGCGACCCACCTTGAACCATGCGGCGTACAGCGCCGGAACGAAGAAGATCGTCAGTAGCGTCGCCACGGTAAGGCCGCCCATGATCGCAATTGCCATCGGCCCCCAGAACACACTGCGCGTTAGCGGGATCATTGCAAGCACAGTGGCTAGCGCCGTCAGCATCACCGGACGGGCCCGATGAATGGCGGCATCCAGCACAGCATTCCACGGGTCGCGCCCTTCAGCGATCTCGATTTGTACTTGATCGATCAGGATCACCGAGTTGCGCATGATCATGCCACCCAGTGCGATGATGCCCAGGATCGCGACGAAGCCCAGCGGCGACTGGAACACCAGCAGCGCCGGCACCACACCGATCAGGCCCAGCGGCGCGGTCAGCACCACCATCCACATGCGGGAGAAGTTCTGCAGTTGCAGCATCAACAGCAGAAGGATCGTGATCATCATCAGCGGGGCCACCGCCAGCAGCGCCTTGTTGGCCTTGTCACTTTCCTCAACCGCTCCGCCCACATCTATGCGGTAACCGGTTGGCAGCTTCGCTTCGATGTCCTTAAGCAACGGCTGGATCTCCTGCGTCACCGACACACCTTGCTCGCCATCCTTCACGTCGGCACGCACCGTGATCGCCATGTCGCGGTTGCGGCGCCACAGCACCGGCTCTTCCAGTTCAGCGCGCACCTGTGCGACTTGTGACAGCGGCACTACCGTGCCCTGGCGCGTGTAGAGGTTGATGTCTTTGAGTGTGTCGAGGCTCAAGCGCTCCTCAGGCACGGCACGGGCCACGATGTCGATCAGGTCCTCGTGCTCACGCAGCTGCGACAGGGTTGCGCCGTTCAGCACGGTCTGGGTCGCCAGCGACACGTCGGCCGGCGTGAGGCCAAGCGCGCTCGCCTTGTCCTGATCGAGCTCCACTTTCAGCGTGCGCACCGGGTCGTTCCAGTCGAGCTGGAGGTCGCGCACCTTCGAGTTGGACGCAACCACCTTCTCCACGTCGCGGGCGATCTTGCGCACTACCTGGGTATCGGGGCCTACGACGCGGAACTGCACCGGGTAGCCGACAGGCGGCCCCAACTCGAGGCGGGTCACGCGCACCCACGCCTGCGGGAATTGTTGGTCAGCCGAGGTCACCAGCCGCGCACGTACCCGCTCGCGTGCATCCAGGTCCTTGGTCATCACAACGAACTGGGCAAATCCCGGATTCGGCAGCTCGGGGTTGAGCGAGAGATAGAAGCGCGGTGCGCCGGCGCCGGTGTAGGCGGTATAGAAACGCACGTCCTCGTCCTTCGCCAGGATCTCCTCCATGTGCTTGACCTGCTCGGTCGTTGCGGCGAACGAGGAGCCTTCCTTGACGCGCAGGTCAATGACCAGTTCAGGACGCGAACTGTTGGGGAAGAATTGCTGCGGCACTAGCTTGATACAGGCCAGAGCAAGCGCCAGAGCGCCAAACGTCGCACCGATGACCACCCAGCGGCGTTCGATGGCGGCGTCGATCAGGCAGCGCAGGCTGCGGTAGAACTTCGTGTCATACATATCACCATGCTGGTGCTTGCCCAAGTCGTTGGGCAGCATCTTCACCGCCAGATACGGCGTGAAGATGCCGGAGCAGATCCACGAGAACAGCACTGCGGCACCGACGATCCAGAAAATGCCACCCGCGTACTCACCGGTGGTGGACTTCGAGAGGCCGATCGGCAGGAAACCCACGACAGTGATGAGTGCGCCGGTCAGGCGCGGCATGGCGGTGGACTGATAGGAGAAGGCGGCCGCCTTCACGCGGTCCATGCCGGTTTCCATCTTCGCCACCATCATCTCGATGGCGATGATGGCGTCATCCACCAGCAGTCCCAACGCGATAATCAGCGAGCCGAGCGAGATACGCTCCAGGTTCCAGCCCATCGCCAGCATCACCAGCGCCACGCCGCCCAGCACCAGCGGCACTGTGGTCGCGACCACGAGGCCGGCACGCCAGCCCAGGCTGGCCAGGCTCACCGCGATCACGATGATCAGTGCCTCGGCCAGCGCGTGCGCGAAGTCGTGGATAGCATCCTTCACCGTGGTGGGTTGGTCGGCCACGAGCTCCAGCTCCACGCCGTGCGCAAGTTCCGACTGGATCTTGGCAACTGCCGTGTCCATCGCCTTGCCAAGGTCCACGATGTTGCCGTCGCTGGTCATCGTGATGCCGAGCATCAGCACTGGCTGGCCGTTGTGGCGTACCGTGTAGGTGGGCGGATCCTCGAAGCCGCGCGTGACGGTCGCGATGTCGCCGAGCTTGATCTGCCGGCCGCCCGCGGCGATAGGCACGTTGCGGATAGCCTCTTCGCTGGCGAACTGGCCGCTCACGCGCACCATGACGCGGTCGCCACGGGTGTCGATCTGGCCTGCGGGCAACATGGCGTTCTGGCTCTTGAGGCTTTCGGCGATGGCCAGCGGTGTAATGCCCAGCGCTGCCAGGCGCTCGTGCGAGAACTCGACGTAGACACGCTTGGCCTGCTTGCCGATGAGATCGATCTTCTTGACCATCGGCACCTTCAGCATCTGGCGCTTGATGTCCTCGGCCGCGTCCGACAGGTCGGCGTGGCCGATGCCGTCGCCCTTGACGGCGTACATCAGGCCATACACGTCGCCGTACTCGTCGTTCAGGATCGGGCCGATCACGCCGTCAGGCATCTCGAGGCTCAGGTCGTTGAGTTTCTTGCGCGCCTGGTACCAGGCCTCGCGCTGGTCAGCCTTGGAGGTGCCGCCGCGAACGGTGAGCGTCATGCCCGCGTAGCCTTGGCGCGCGTAGGTGACCACTTTCTCGAAGTTGTCGATCTGCTCGAATTTCTTCTCCATGCGGTTGAGGACCTGGTCCTGCAACTGCTGGGCGGTGGCGCCCGGCCAGATGACCATGGCGGTCATGGAGGGCACGGAAAAGTTCGGATCCTCGAGCTGACCGAGCCTGGTGAAGCTGAAGGCGCCGGCCACCGCGACGAGGATGAGCATGAACAGGACGATGGCGCGATGGCGCAGCGCCCAGTCGGTGAGGTTGAAGTTGTTCATCGGGTGGCCTGCTGCGTGGTGTTCGCGTCAACAATCGCCGCGCCGGGAAGCGCGACCTTCAGTCCGGACGCCATCTTCTGCACCCCGGCGGTGACGACCAATACGCCGGCCTGCGGCCCGGAGACGAGTACCTCATCATTGCGGTAGCCCCACACCGCCACACGCTCCAGTTCGACGATGCCTACCGAATCCTTGCCCGTGGGCGTGACCACCCACAGCGCCGGCTGGCCGCCGTTTTGCGTCAGGGCCGTAGCCGGCACCGCCGCCGCCGAGATACTGGTCATCACCCGCTCGGCCATTACCGTGGCGGTGGCGCCCAGCGGCAGCGCGTTCTCAGGCTTCAGCCGCGCACGATAGGTGCGCGTCTGCGTTGCGGCCTGGGGCGCCAGCTCGCGCAGCGTGACATTGAAGGTCTGGTTCGGCGCACTGGCCAGCGAGGCCTTGAAACGCGCCTCCTTGAAGACGGACAGCTGATCCTCGGGCACATCGACGACGATCTCGGATTCATCCGGATTCGCAACCGAGACAACCGGTTGGCCCTCCGCCACGACTTGCCCGGCCTCAACGCGCACAGCCGTGACGACGCCGCTACGCGAGGCGCGTAGCACGGTGTACTTGAGCCGGTTGCGTGCGAGCTCGAGCTTTCGCGCCTCGGCCTCGGCGGTCGCATGCGCGGTCTGGGCTTTTGTATGTGCACGCTCGTCGTCGGCCGCACTGACCGAGCCGTCAGCCTTCAGCGCGGTCAGGCGCTGGCGGTCCGAATCGGCCTGGCGCGTCTGCTCGACGGCAACCGCCCACTGCTGTTGTGACGCTTCTTCAGCGAGGCGGTAGTCGCTGTCGTCCAGCACAGCCAGTATGTCGCCCTCGCGCACAAACTGGCCGACATCGACCTTGCGCTGGGCTACCTTGCCGCCCACGCGGAAGGCCTGGTCGACTTCATGCCGCGACTGTACGGTGCCGACGTAGCGACTGACTTCGCGGGCATTGTCGTAGCTGATTTCAACGGTGCGTACCGGCCGTGGTGCCTGCACGGTGGGCTGGTCCGGGCTACACGCGGACAGCATGACGGCTACGGCCAAGGCGCCGGCCGCAGTAAGGGAATTCTTCAAGGCGGTTCCTCTTTGAAAAACGACAGGTTCTTAGGAAAGTGGTGGTCGGTCGGCTGCGGTGGCTGCAGTGGGGTTGGCGGGTTGTTCGAACACCTGCCAGCCCCCGCCCAGTGCCTTGTAGAGCTGCACGCTATCGAGCAGCAGGCGGGTGTTGCTTTCGTTGGCGTTCAGGCGTGCCGCCAGGCGCGCCCGCTGCGAATCCAGCAGCGGCAACAGGTCGATCTGCCCGCGGTTGTAGAGCGACTGGGCGCGGCTCTGCGCAGACTCCGCGGACGCGGCGGCCAATTGCAGCGACCCGGCGCGGCGGCGTTCCTGCGACAGCGTGACGAGGGCGTTCTCCACATCCTCAAGCGCCCGTACGATGCCGTCTTCGGCGCGCAGCAGCGCCTCTTGTTGAGCACTTTCGGCCGCCTCGTTGATCGCTTGCGTGCGCCCGGCATTGAAGATCGGCATCGCGAGCAGACCGGCCACGTTGGTGAAGCGTGCAACGCCGAGATCGGTGCCGTTCAGGTTCAGGCCCTGGTGGCCGAAGGACGCGCCGAGGAAAAGCCGCGGGAACCACTCGGCCGCGGCCTGCTGGCGGCGCGCATTGGCTGCGTCGACCTGCGCCATCAGCGCCAGCACGTCAGGTCGGCGTTGCAGCAGCGCGGCGGGTTGGCCCGGCTTGGCCTCGGGCACCGCCGCCACATCGCCACTGGAGGGCTGGATGCTCGCGGTATTGAAGGACTGGTCGGCGATCAGCACTGCGATGCGATGGCGCGACACAGCCGCCAGCGTTTCCAGCGGCGGAATCTGCGCCCGTGCCGACAAGGCGTCGGTCTGCGCGCGCTCGACGTCGAAGGCGGATGCCAGCCCCACCTGCTGGCGGGCGGTGACCAGACGCAGGGTCTCGTCCTGCATCGCCGAGATGGCGCGCAGCGTCGCGACCTGGCGCTGCGCGCCGACCAGTGTGAAGTAGTTGCTGACGACATCGCTCATCACCAGCAGACGTACGCCGCGCATGCTGTCCTCTGCGGCCAGTGCATCGGCGTCGGCCGCCGCTGCGCCAGCGCGCAGGCGGCCGCTCAGGTCGAGCTCCCACGAGACGTCCAGGCCCACACTGGTGGTCTTGGTATCCGGATAAGCCTGTTTCGTGGCCGAGTTGTAGCCGCTGCTGCGATCGCTGCCGGAGGCGGATGCGCCGACGCTCGGGAGCAGCCAGGAACGGCTGACCGTTTCGCCGGCACGCGCGGCGCGCAGGCGCTCGGCGGCAATCTTGACGTCGCGGTTCTCGCGCGCTGCTCGGCGCACCAGATCCGTCAGCGCCGGGTCATGGTAGACCTCCCACCACGCCGCCTCGGGTTCCATCTCGGAGGCCGTGCTCGCGGCGAAGTTGCTCGGCAGGTCGACCGACGGCTTGACGACCGGCGTGGAGCAACCGGCCAGGGCGAGGGCGAAAGACGCGACGAGCGCCACACCAACGACGACGCCGAGCAGGCGTTCGGCATGTTGCAGGGGCGTTTGCCCGGCGTATCGGACCAGTGGATGGGGGGTTGGAAGTCGCGGCATCGGATTGGACTCGTGTAGATTCGAGATGGCATCAGCGTAGGGCCCGGTGTGTGCGAAGTCGTCAGCGAAGCGTCGCCGTTCGGTCGCCATATCGAGCGCTCATTCAGGTTGGAGAGGTCACTCGCCGTCGGCATCTGCCGCGTGCTCGCCGGCCGCTGACGAGAGGTCCGAGGCAATCGACTCCAGCAACTCTTCGGCGGACGAAAACTCGCGCTGTCGTCCGGTGACCAGGTTTTCGAGGCGGCCCACGAGGGCCCCCGGCGCGGCATCGCTACGCAGCTTCACTACGTAGGAGCGGCGGCTCGGGTACTTGGATTCAGGGTTCAGGCTCATCGCAGACCAGGGGATCAAGAAAGTTCGACGACAGCGTAGGCCGCTCCCAGGGTCGAGTCGTAAGCGAAAGGTCAGACTTCGGTCAGGACAGCACCCGCCCTGCACAGAAATAGTGTCGCTTCAAGCCAACTTGGCAGCCTGAAGCAGCGAGCGCGCACGTTTCACCAGCTCGGTTCCGTCAGTTTCAGGTAACTGGTCAACCAGCGTCGCCAATGCCTGGTGGTCCTCGGCTGCGGCGTTGTGGTGCTCGCACAGCTCGACCAGCGCGAGCAGCTCCAGCCACGGCGCTTCCTGGGCGCGAGCCTCCTCAACCGCACGCCGCACCGCAGTGCTGCCGGCGTCGAGCCGGCCCTGCATCCGCGCAATCGCTGCCTCCAGTAGCAACAGTTGCGGCAGGTATACGCGCTCGCCCAGTTCCTCCCCCACTCGTAGTGCTTCCTCTAGCTCGACTCGCGCGGCGTCGCAATCACCCGCCAGCAGCAGCGCCTCGGCGGCGTAGCCGAGCACCTCGCTGGCACCGGAGCGCATGCCGAGCCCGGTGTGTTCCTCGTAGGCCTCGCGGATGCGACGGTAGCCGTCGCGCGGCGCGCCGTTGCGCGCGTCGGCCCAGCCGCGCCACCAGCGGCAAGCCGTACGCCCCAGTGCGAGCGAATACTCATCGACCAGCTTCTGCATGTTGTCAGCCAGCGCTGCTACACGCACAGGGTTCCCCATCCGCACCTCGATCAACACCTCCTGCCAGGTGGCGACCAGCCAGGTCATAGGTTGGCGAAGCGCCTGCGCGCGGGTCCGCGCCCGCTGCATGTGGGCTCGGCCTTGCTCAATCAGGCCAGAACGCACAAGTTCGATGGCCAGCATGCCGTGCAGCATGACCTGAGGGTCGGCCGCAAAGATCTCGTTCGCCCCGATGTCCAGCGGCTCGGCGATAGCGAGGGCGCGCTCTAGCCAACTGCGGGTCGTCTGCGTGCGACCCTGGAGGTGATGCACCTCGCCCTGCACGATGCACGCCGCCAGCATGAGCGCTGGATCGTTCGCCTCGGACGAGAGGGCTTCGGCGCGTTCCGCCACCTCCAGCGCCAGCGCATAGTCGCCGCGCAGACCAAGCAGATAGCCGAATCCGTGCAGCAGGCGACCGCGCATTGGATGCTCGGGTACACCCGCTAGCAGCGTGTATGCGCGTTCGAACGCGTTCTTGGCTTCGTTGCCGACACCGAACGTGTGAAAAGCCGACACCCCCTGCAGCGTGGCCAAGGTAATTTCGAGCGCATCGCGCTCCGTCCCTTCTGGTGCCTGCGTCAGCAGGACAAACGCGCGCTCAGTGAGGCCGATGCACAAGGCCGGGCTGAAGTGCAGCAGCGCGGCTTCTGCGGCCTCGGCGTAGTAGCGCAGCGCGATCATCGGTTGCCGAGCCCGGTCGAAGTGCATTGCCAGCTCCGAGGCAGCAACCGGCACGCCGGCCGTGCGCTCGCGTTCGAGGGCAGCGCCAACCTGGCGATGGAGGTGGGTGCGCAATGAGCGCGGCGTGCGGTCGTACAGCACCTGGCGGAAGAGGGCATGCCGGAACGAGTAGGGTAGCTCTACCGTCTCTTCAACGTCGGTGGCCTGCGACCGTGTGAGCCATACCTGTTCGCGCACCAGTTCCTCGCAGGTGTCGGCCACAGAAGCGAGGTTGCGCTCGAGGGCCAGCGAAACCGTCTCGACCCGGAATTCGACTCCGCACACCGCTGCCGCCGAGAGCAGCGCACGCTGCTCCTGTCCGAGCTTGGTGATGTAGTGATCAATGATGGCCGCAAGGTTCTCGGGGACCGCCAATCCCGCCAGCCGAGCCTCGATAGTGGCGTTGTCGTCCGCTGGGTCCATCACTTCACTGATGACTGACGACACGAACAACGGCACACCGTCAGTGCGCTCGTGCAAGGCACGCACGAAGGTTTCATCGCGCGCCAGCGAGGCTGAACGCAGCGCAACATAGCCAGCGACCTCGGTTTCCGAGAACGGATCGAGCACCACTTCCTCGCACAGACGTTGCAGACGCAGTTCGTGGCGCAACGAGCTGAGCGGATGATCGAGCGCTACCACCTCGGCGAGACGGAAGCTCGACAGCCACATAAGCCGCGTGCGGCCACGTCGCCGCGCCATATAGTCGATGAGCTGGACCGTCGCCCGATCGCTCCAGTGCAGGTCTTCGGTCACCAGCAACAGTGGTCGCTGCTCCGTGTAGCGGTCCAGCAGTTCGCCCATTTCCCGGAGCATGCGGTCCGGGCCGATGCCGGCAAGCTCGCGCCGCAATGCGTCTCGCTCCTCCATAGTGCTCAGCCACGGCAGTTGCAGCAGCCAGGTCGGCGCCACGTCGCGCAACAACGCCGGCAGAGTCGGGTCACTGCGGCATAGATCGGCCAACGCCTCCAGCACCGGCAGGTACGGTTCGCCGGTGCCGTAGTGTTCTACGCAATGGCCGCGTGCGCAGGCGATGCCGCCAAGGCTGGCAAGGAAATGTTCGATTAACGTGGTCTTGCCAATCCCCGGTTCTCCGGCGAGCCAGACCACGGCACGCTGTCCGCCATCCGCCCGCTCCCACGCCCGTTGCAGTCTTGAGACCTCGTCGGCGCGACCGATGAATGACGGCGACGGATGCGCGCCGGCCGCCGGTACCGTCGCGGATACAGGCGGCATCGAAGGTGCAGGGGAGGGCGCGGCGATGAAGCGATAGCCGCGCCGCGACACAGTCTCGATATAGCGGGGGTGCTTGGGGTCGTCGCCCAGCACCTTGCGCAGATCGCTGATGGCCGTCTTCAGCACCGAATCGCTGACGAACCGATGCCCCCACACTGCATCAAGCAAGGCATCCTTGGTCACCAGCGATCCCGGCTGGCGTGCAAGTGCGCACAGCAGTGTGAAGGGCGTTGGCGCCAAGGCCACGGCTTCTCCGTTACGTAGCAGGCAGGCGTTGGCCTCGTCGAGCTCGAACTCGACGAAGCGGAGCTGGACTGGATTCGGTTGGGGCTGCGGACGTGCCACGTTTGATTCCTAAAGACTAAAACAGAGTTGTGCGCTGTGGAGCATAGCTCCAATGACAACGCTGATCGGCTCAGAAGCCAAGCCTCACCGGTCGGAAACTGACAAAGACCTGGTGCGGTAATGATCTCAAAAATTAATGACAAAAATATCAATATTGAAATATTCATCATTTTTGCATACCTTCATATCGCCTGACGATGAGACCTGCGCGTCCCACGACTTCAATCACAACAAGGGCTCGATATGAACAACAACAAGAAAATTTCCGAACTGCCTCCCACCGCCGTCGATGTGCTGGTCGTCGGTAACGGTCCGGTAGGTGCGTCAATCGCGGCGCTGCTCGGCCGCTATGGGGTAAAGACACTGGTGCTGGACAAGCTCCATGAAATCGTACTGATGCCTCGTGCCATTGCTCTGGACAACGAGGCCCTGCGCATCCTGCAACTCGCCGGATTGTCGGAGGACGCGTTCGAGAAGATCGTTATCCCTGAAGTGAGGATGCACTCTCCGGTCCTCGGGCAATTCGGTCGAGCCAATACTGAAGGGTGTATTGATGGCCATCCCAAGCTTGTGACGTTCTATCAACCCGACCTTGAACGAGCGATGCGTGGCCAGGTTTCCCGACTGAAATCAGTGACCAGCCTGGGTGGTTTCGAGCTGGAGAGTCTGGTCGAGGAAGCGGATTGCGTGGTCGCCACCGTACGGGATCAGAATGGGCAATCGCATTCTGTTCGCGCCCAGTACGTGGTCGGTGCGGATGGCGCAAGCTCCAGGGTCAGAGCACTGATTGGCCAGGAGTTCGAAGGACAGACCTATGCGGAGGATTGGCTGATTGTCGATGTCATGAACCGACATCAGTCAGCGATTGATCACATTGAGTTTATCTGTGATCCGCGGCGGCCCACGCCGCACATGCCCGCTCCCGGTGGAAGGGAACGCTGGGAATTCATGCTGCAACCCGGCGAATCCCGGGAGGAGCTGGAAAGCCCGGAAAGCATAGCCCGGCTGATCGCCCCTTGGATCAACCCGCAGGAGCTGGAAATCGAGCGCAAGGCGGTGTATCGATTCCACGCGCGCTGCTGCAACAAATTCAGCAAGGGACGCATCTTCCTCGCCGGGGACGCAGCCCACATTACCCCGCCCTTTGTCGGGCAAGGTCTCGTAGCGGGACTTCGAGATGGCGCCAACCTTGCCTGGAAACTGGCCTGGGTACTTCGCGGCTATGCCGCGCCTTCAGTACTCGATACCTATGACGTAGAGCGCCGCCCCCATGCCCAGGCGATGATCAATCTAGCGAAACTCATGGGCCGCCTGGTGATGCCCAAAAACAAGATCGCAGCTTTCTTCATCCACGGCCTGATGCGCACGCTGGCGTTGACTCCCGCTACCAGAAGGTACTTTGAGCAGTTGGACATCAAGCCGAAGAACATCTTCAAACACGGTCTGTTTATGCAGCATCGTCGTGGTGACAAGCTGGTTCGTGGCAGTCTGTTTCCCCAAGCCTGGGTTCGTAACATGCAAAAGCAGATCAAACTGAGCGACGATGCTCTTGGAGACAACCTGACCCTGGTTGGATTCGGTGTTGACCCGCTGTCAGTGCTGACACCTGCTCAGATCGTTTCCTGGGAAAAAATGGGAGGCCACTTCTTACAGGTCAGAACATGCGGCCAGCGCTCCGGTGGCAGTTGCGACTTCATCGAAGACCTGAACCATGACATCCTGCCGCTGGCAGCTAAAGGCACGCTGGTCGCGGTTCGCCCCGACCGTATCATCATGCACCACGCCCCAGGCGCAGATGCAGGCAGTCTCATTCGAGACTGCATGGGCCTGTTGGCTAGCGCCGACGCCACTGCCGATAGCGTTTCCATTACCATTAACGAGCCCCCTCGATTAAGAGCCTGAAGATGCCTTCCCCCACTTTTCCTTCAGAAGCAACTGCGCAAGAGCCTCTCACTCGAGGCCACAAGAAGCGTGAACGCACCCGTCGCGGCCTGGTGGACGCGGCATTGCGTCTTGTCGCACGTAAGGAGGTGGGGGAGATTGCACTGCTCGAGGTCGCTGCGGAGGCGGCGGTATCCAACGGCACCATCTACAACTATTTTCGAACGCGCGACGAAGTACTCGAGGCGGTTGGCATCGCCATGGCGACCGAGTTCTCCGATGCCATTTCCGCCCTGAGCGCGGACGTGCACTGCGGCGCACAGCGGCTTTCGATTGGCGTGCGCATGTTCGTATGCCGGGCCGCCTACGACCATCAATGGGCCAACGCACTGCTGCGCATCATCCATTCCGATCAGGCCATGCGCTCGCGCTTGGCTGACCATGTGCTTGGCGACCTGCGTGAAGGTCTGCGCGCGGGCACTTTCGCTTACGAGGACGAAGGGATCGCCCTGGACTTGGTCGTATCCTGCACAACCGGAGCCATGCGCTCGGTTGTCGAGGGGCGCACGGTGGCGGAGCACGATATGCGGGTCGCCGAGATGATTCTCAAGGCTCTGGGCGTAACACCCGCCAAAGCCAAGAGAATCGCCGGTAAGCCGCTACCTTGATGTCATCCTCGACCCGCTAGGCTTGGCCAATCCATAACCGGTAGTTCTTCGCCTGGCGACGAGACTTCAGCTGATTGCCGATCAATGCCATGAGTGGCGACGTCCCGGGTTTTGTCCGCTTGCCTTGGCTCAGCAAGCCGAGCTGCTTCTTGACCACCGACGCCACTGCAAGCGATGCCAGCGCCTTGTTCTTCCAGCGGACGACGATGGGCTCCACTTCAGTGTCCTGACCTGCCATCCACTGGCTTGGCAGGTCCGGCTCGATGGCCAACGCCGTGGCAAGCCCCACCATCGACACCGAGCCGCTCACCACTCGCTCCGCAACCTCCTTTCTACGCACGCCGCCGGTGACCATCAGCGGCATGCGCGCTATTTCTCCTATTTTCTCCGCGAACTCGAGAAAATAGGCTTCTCGGGCCAAGCGGCTGCCATCGCGGGTCTGCCCCTGCATCGCCGGGCTTTCATAGCTGCCACCTGACAATTCGACCAGGTCGACCGCCTTGGCGTTGAGCATTTCCACCACGCGAGCCGCATCCTCGGCATCGAAACCGCCTCGCTGAAAGTCCGCGGAATTGAGCTTCACCGCGACGCAAAAGGTCGCGGCCACTCGCTGACGTATCGCATCGATGGTTTGCAGGAGAATGTGCGCACGATTTTCCAGGCTGCCACCCCAGCGGTCGCTACGCCGGTTGGTCAAGGGCGAAAGGAATTGGCTGAACAGGTAGCCATGCGCTGCATGAATCTCCACGCCGGTGAATCCGGCACGCTCGGCCAGCGCTGCAGCATGGGTATAGCGCTCAATCAGTTCTTCGATCTCCTGCTCATTCAAGGCCCTGGGCGGTACAAAAGCCTTTGATAGTCCGGGAATGTCGACGGCAACCGCGGAGGGCCCCCGTGCCGATTGCCCCATTGAAGCCAATAGCTGCCGTCCGGGATGATTGATTTGCATCCAGGCCTGGGCTCCACGACTGCGGCAAGCATCGGCCCATAGCTTGAATTTGCCCAGGTTCCGATCGTCCTCAAGCACCACGCCGGCCGGTCCGGTCAAGGCGCGGCGATCAACCATGACGTTGCCAGTGATGATCAGACCGGCCCCACCGTCCGCCCAACGCCGATAGAGCCTGGCCAGCGCTTCCCCTGGAGCGTGGTCCTCATTGGCGAGGTTCTCCTCCATGGCAGCCTTGGCGATTCGGTTTGGAATCACCACGCCATTAGGCAATCGAAGCGGTTCGAAGAGCTTTGAGCCGGTCATGTTCTGTCCTTCAGTTAATGAAAAGTCGGCCAGCCATCGCTAAGGGTCATACCGTTTGAGCTCCGTCTGCACAGTGCTTGCTCAGGTTGTTGAGGTCCTGGTTTGTATCGATGGGCCGGCTTGATGGTCTGCCGAGAAGGCGAGCCTGAGACACGACATAATTGAACATGCGTGTTCAATTGTGTCAATGTGTAGGACTTTCATTGGTCCGGGGACATCGATCAAAACATCCGAATTATTAGGTTTCAGGCGGGTTTTCAGACAGAAAAACCTACACGCTTAAAAATATTGTTGACGAAAAATGAACACGAGTGTTCAATCGGTCCATAAGGTAATCCTGGAGAGAGAACCGTGGAATCCCTAAATCCAACACAGCGCCGCATTCATCAAGCCGCCTTCCGCCTGTTCGCTGAAAGAGGCACCTCACAAGTGAACATCCTCGACCTCGCGCAAGAGGCAGGCGTGGCGCGCGGAACGGTTTATAGCAACATCGACAGCATGGAAAGCCTGTTCGAGGCGGTCGCCAGCCATCTCGCGAGGGAGATGCATGAGCGCGTCAACAAGAGCTTCAATTCCCTCTCCGATCCGGCTCAGCGCCTTGCCAATGGCATTCGATTCTTCATTCGTCGAGCGCACGAGGACTCTCAGTGGGGGGCATTCATTCATAAATTCGCCATGAGCAATTCTTCGTTGCGCGAAATGTTTAGCAGCCAAGCGACTACGGATCTTCTGAGCGGACTTTCCAGTGGGCGGTACACGTTTGCGCAGGAGCAATTGCTCTCAGTACTGACGCTGATATCGAGCTGCGTCCTCGGATCAATTTTTTTGGTTCTGGAAGGGCACAGAACGTGGCGCGAATCGGGATCTGACACGGCCGAGCTAGTGCTGCGGGCATTGGGTGTGCCTCATGAGGAGGCTAGAGCGCTGGCGACCAAAGAGTTGCCGGCACTTCCCCCTCTCGACTGAGCGCGGTAACCGACTCAACAAAAACACCTCTGGCATTTTCAGGGGTTCGGGGATCGCTTTGCCCTAAGAAACCGGAAAACAAGAACAATGAACAACAAAAATCAAATGCCCCAGTTGGCGACACAACATCCGGCCCGGCATCCGCAACCGACGGTGAAGGCCCTATGTCTGACTCACCTGATCTTTCAAAGGCCGGACTTGAACGAGGCTGCGCGTTTCCTGACTGACTTCGGCTTGACAGTCAGTCATCAGAGCGCCGATACGCTCTATCTGCGCGCCACTGAACCGGCTCCCTATTGTTACCGTGTCCACCGTGCAGAAAATGCGGGCTTTGTCGGGTTCGGACTGGCAGTCCAATCGCTCAAGGATCTGGTAAAGCTGACGCAAATTCCAGGCGCGTCACCGGTCGAGAAATCGGCACATCCTGGCGGCGGGCATTACGTCAGACTGACCGATCCTTCCGGGTTCATCGTGGAAGCAGTTTGCGACCAGGCTCCCAGTAAAACCCTGGTACACAGAGCCCCACTTCATTGGAATCTGGCGCACGAGCAACCGCGAATCAACTCCACGCAGCGCCCGCCGATTGCACCGCCTGAAGTACTCAAACTTGGCCACATCGTGATTGAAGTGGCCGACTACCAGGCGACCTGTGCCTGGTATGCGCAGCATTTCGGGTTTATTCCCAGCGATGTGCAGGTACTCCCCGACGGCACGCCTATCGTCGCCTTCATGCGCCTTGACCTGGGTGAGATTCCAACGGCTCACCATACGCTCGCGATAGCGCAAGGGTTCATGGCTACCTATAGCCATAGCGCCTATGAGGTCGTCGATGCAGACGCGGTGGGCATGGGGCAGCGCGTCCTGCGGGAGCGGGGTTGGGAGCACTCGTGGGGAATTGGCCGGCACATTCTGGGCAGTCAGATCTTCGATTACTGGCAAGACCCTTGGGGCGATAAGCACGAGCATTACTGCGACGGGGACCTCTTCACGGCCATACAGCCTACGGGCATTCATCCCGTGAGCCCCGAGGCAATGGCGCAGTGGGGGCAGCGCATGCCCAAGAGTTTTACAAAACCCAAGATGAGCTTGACCAATATTCGTGTGCTGATCCGTAACCTGCGACGCAGCCCGGACCTGACAATTCGCAAGTTGATAACACTCATGCGGATGTTCGGGTAGATCCGCCAACTCTTCCACAGAACAACACCACAGTTCTCGTGCTGCCGCGCGCGGGACAAACACTGCTCCAGGAGTACCTTCAATGTCTGCTGTACACGTAGTCCGCTTTGAGTTTCAGAACGGTATCCACTGGGGCGTGCTACGCCAAGGCCGTATCACGGTTGTCCCCGGTGTTTTTGAAACCACCGGTGACTTCATTCGCCAGAACAGCATCGACGACCTCGCTCGAATGAAAGGCTCTGAGCTTGCGGAGGGCGAAGTGAAACTGCTGTCGCCGGTGACCCGTAACCAGCAGTTTGTCTGCCAGGGCGCCAACTACCGTCAGCACATGATCGAGTCGGGCATGGACCCGGATGCGAAGAAATTCAACATGATCTTCACCAAGGCGACGAGTTGCCTGGTGGCGGCTGACAGCGACCTGATCAAGCCGCGCAACGTGCGCTTCCTTGACTACGAGATCGAACTGGGGCTGGTGATGAAACGCGCGATCACCGGCGCCGTTGCTGTTACCGACGCCAATCTGCATGAGTTCATCGCAGGCGTCGTCATCGTGAACGACTACTCGGCTCGTGACATTCAGATTCCGCAAATGCAGTTCTACAAGGGCAAGAGCTTCCGCACTTTTGGTCCGGTCGGGCCCTACCTCTGCCTGTTGGATGCCAAGGACATGCATTACCTGAAAGCACTGCAGCTGCGCCTGACGGTCAACGACCAGGTGCGACAGAACGACAGCACGGCGAACCTGGTTTACGGCCCCGCTGAAACCCTGACCGAGCTCTCCTCCCTGCAAGATCTCGCCGTTGGAGACCTGATCGCCACCGGCACTCCTGCGGGCTGTGCTCTGACAATACCTTCACCCGCCAAACAGCGCATTGCGGCCCTGATGCCAGAAGCCACCAAGTGGAAACTTTTCCTCAAGGCGCAGGAAGGCCGGACGCAGTATCTCAAGGCAGGTGACGTGGTCGAGGCGCGCATTCGCAGCGCCGATGGTGTGATCGACCTTGGCGCGCAACGCAACCGAGTCGTGGGGGAAGCCTGATGACGGTGCAGACCCTGAGCGACATCGAAAATATCGAACAAGTCCCGTTGTCGGAGCGTGGCCTGGCTTCCAGCACTTATGAAGCGCTGAGATGTGCCGCCGGGCGCACTCCCGACGCGCCCGCATTGAGTTTCTTCGCCGACGCCACAGACTTCAAAAGCACCCACGACTGGAGCTATTCCGAGCTCTTCGCGGATATCACTCGCGCGGCGAATGCCTTCCATGACCTGGGCATAAAACCGGGCGAGGTGCTTGCCTTCATCCTGCCCAACCTGCCGGAAACCCACTTCACTCTATGGGGCGGGGAGGCGGCGGGCATCGTCATGGCGATCAATCCAATGCTTGAGGCCAAGCAGATGGCTGGCTTGCTGAATGCCGCGAAGGCATCCGTGGTGGTGACGCTCGCGCCGACTGCGGGCAGCGATCTGTGGCCCAAATTGGCCTCGCAGCTGGATCAGTTACCCACGGTCAGGTCTGTCGTTTGGGTCAGCATGGAGCCCTATGTCGCCGAACCAGTGCGTGGCGCTCTGAAAGCAGCGGCACTGAAAGTACGAGACTTACACCACGGTATCGCGATCCACGATTGGCAATCGCTGATGAATACTCAGCCGTACACACACCTGAAGAGCGGTCGGCAAATCCGCCAGGATGAGCGCTCCTCCTACATCTGTACGGGCGGTACCACCGGGCTCCCAAAGATCGCCGCGCGAACCCATGGCTCGGAAGTATTCAATGCATGGGCCATGGCCGCTCACATGCAGCCACGCAGTAGTGGCCAGGTTATCTTTTGTGGCCTGCCGCTGTTTCATGTCAATGGACAACTGGTGACTGGACTGATGCCTTGGACTCAAGGCGACCATGTGATCCTTGGGACGCCTCAGGGGTATCGTGGCGAGGGGGTGATCCCGCGATTCTGGGAGATAGTCGAGCACTTCGGTATCAACTTCTTTTCCGGCGTACCCACTGTCTATGCGGCACTTTTGCAAAATGAATGGCAGGGTCGCGACCTATCCAGTCTTCGCTATGCAATGTGTGGCGCCGCCCCCATGCCGGCTGAGCTTCTCCGAGAATTCGAGCGCCGGACGGGGCTAAAGATCCTTGAAGGTTACGGTCTTACTGAGGGCGCCTGCGTTTCCTCAATCAATCCACCCCATGGTGAGCGCCGTATCGGCTCCATTGGGATACGGATTGCCTACCAGAATATGCGTGCAGTCTTGCTCAATGACTCTGGAGAGTACCTGCGCGATGCCGACGTGGATGAGATCGGCCTGATCACGATCAGTGGTCCGAACCTCTTCGATGGCTATCTGGAGGAGCGTCATAACCAGGGCCTTTGGATCGATATCGACGGTCAGCGCTGGCTGAATACGGGCGATTTGGGTCGCCAGGATGCGCAGGGTTACTTCTGGCTGACCGGACGCAAGAAGGAGTTGATCATCCGCGGCGGCCACAACATCGATCCCAAGCAAATCGAGGAGGCTCTGCAAGCGCATCCCGCGGTCGCCTTGGCCGCTGCAATCGGCAGCCCCGACGTCTACTCGGGCGAGGTGCCGGTCGCCTACGTTCAACTGCGACCCGGGCAAGCCTGCAACGCCGAAGAACTTGAGGCGTTCGCTCATCTCAACATCAGCGAGCGGGCAGCAGTTCCCAAGCGCATTGAAATCCTCGAAGCACTGCCACTGACTGCTGTGGGCAAGATATTCAAGCCTGCCTTGCAGCAGCGGGAGATTGCCAGAGTGGTCCATCAGGAAGTGGAACGCCTGTGTCTGCGGGATATTGCGGTAGAGGTGGTACAGGATGGTCGTCGTGGGCTAGTCGCATGCATCCGGGCCGGGGCCGATGAGGAAAACCTGGCCCTCCTTCTAGGTCGCTACAGCTTTCAAGTGGAGTGGCTTAAATGAGTCCGAATTTGCCTCCGTAAGCCCGGCAAGCATGCCCTGGTGCTGTTCAGCCAGGGCCTTTACACAACTTCGGTCAACTTCAGCTGGCACTGACAAGTGCACAGGAAGGCGAAGCCTTGCCTGCGTGCAATCAACAAAAACAATAAAGAGGTGGAAAATGAAACTGAATAACCGTGCGATTCCTTATTTCTCCGCTCCGCGAGCAAGTGCTGCCTGGATTAAGTTTACCGGCGCCATCGCAATACTCACCGTCTCAACAACCGCGGGCGCCAATGGCATTGCCCTTAACGAACAAAGTGCCAGCAGTGCGGGAACTGCGTATGCGGGAAGGTCGTCATCCGCGCTGGACGCCAGCACCCTCTATGGAAATCCTGCAGGCTTGACCAAGTTGAAGCGTAGTGAGATTTCCGGCGGGGCCGCGATCGTCTCGGTGAGCGACGACATTAGTGATGCGCAGAGCAGTGCCTCAGGAACGAATAAGGGTAACTCGGTACCTTTGGGGGTCGTGCCCTTCGCCTATATGTCGACGCCGCTTGATGATCGTCTTTCGATTGGTCTTGGCCTCTATGCTCCGAGTGGTCTGATCAATGACTACGAGAGCAGTTTTCAGGGCCGCTACCATGGTTCCTATAGCACGACCAAGGAAATAACCCTGCAGCCCACCATTGCCTATCGGATCAATGATTACGTGTCCATTGGTGGCGGACCGACCATAAACCGTTTCAATGCAAAGCTTCAGAATTACCTGGCCACCGGCGTCCTGAACAACGGCGAGGACACACGGGTCACCATCAAAGGCGATGACACGGCATTGGGCTACAACCTCGGCATCTTGTTTGACTTGAGTGATGCGACGAGTTGGGGGATTAACTATCACTCAAAAGTGGATTATCACCTCAAAGGGCATACTGAGGTTTCCGGCTCCCCGAGCGTTGTCCCGCTGGACGGAAAGTATGACAACAAGATAGACATCACTATGCCCGAATCAGTGGACACGTCCATCACCCATCATTTCAATAGTCGCTGGACGGGATACCTGGGGACCACCTGGAAACGTTGGAGCCGGATCCAGAAGGTCGAGGCAGTCAACAGCGGTCTTTCCCCCCTGGGCCAGGCGGCTGGCCTGGGAACCGTGACCGAAGAAATGAACTGGCGCGACACGTGGTCCACCGCAGTTGGCGCATCCTATCAATTGAACCAACAATGGCTGCTGCGCGCAGGCTACGCCTATGATCCGTCGCCAATCAGGAATGCCGATCGCAGCGTGCGCATTCCGGTTGGTAACCGCCAAGCCGTGACCTTGGGCGGCGCTTATTTGCCGAATCCCGATCTGACGATAGACTTTGCTTATGGTTATCTCTGGGATTCCAAAGTCTCAGTAAAGCAGTCAAACAACTCCGGTCTTCAACCTGAATACAGTGCCAACTACGAAAATAGTGCGAATGGAATTTCAGTGCAGGCAACCTATCGGTACTAATCGACACGACACCCATTTTCGCAAGCCTTCCTGAAGGTTTACTTTTGATAGATATTCAAGGGTAAGAGACGGTTGTTGGCCCAGCTTTGCCAGTCGTCACCGACTGCTTTTGGCCGATTGGCGCCGTCGTGCCGGCGCGGCTCCAGAACGCAATGGCAACCGCCACCAGCAAGAGCGCGGCCGAGATCAGCAATGCGCTCCGCACGCCGCCCATGACGGCCGCGCCGGTGCCGCCCGCTACGATGGCGCCGAAGATGGCGACCCCGGTTGCGCCGCCCACCTGGCGCGCCGTGTTCAGCACGGCCGACGCCGTCCCCGCCTGGTGCCGTTCGACGCTGGACAAGATCGACGTTGTCATGGCCGGCACCGCGAAGCCCATGCCGATTGGGATCAGCGCCAGGCCCGGGAGCATGTCGAGGAAGGTCGCATGGTCCGAAATGCCGAAGGTGCCGAGCAGCGCGTAGCCGGAGCAACCGATCAGGCCGCCACCCACCATGAGCGCGCGCAGTCCGGTGCGCGCCGACAGGCGGCCGACGGCGATGTTGGAAAAGAAGGCCGTTCCGGTCAGCGGCAGGAAGGTCAGGCCGGTCTCCATCACCGTATAGCCGCGCACTTTTTGCAGGTAGAAGCTGAGCACGAAAATCAAGCCGTAATAAGTGAAATTGGCTAGCACGCCAAACAGCACTGCGCCCGAAAAACGCATGCTGTGGAACAGTGTCAGCGGCAGCATCGGCGCCCGCACGCGGCTCTCGACCATCAGGAAGGCGCCGCCGGCGACGACGGCCAACGCAAAGCCGCCTTGCACCACCAGGCTGGAAAAGCCCAGTGCGTGCACCTCGATCACCGCGCCAATAAAGCCGATCAGCGCGAGCACCGACAGCAGTTGGCCCGGCAGATCGAAGTGGCGCGACGGTTCCTTGCTCACCATGCGTGGCACGACGTAATACGTCAGCGCGAAGCCGATCACGCAGATCGGCACATTGACCCAGAAAATGCTGCGCCAGCCCGCCGTCGACAGCAGCAGGCCGCCGATCACAGGGCCGGCCGCGATCGACACGCCGCCGGCCGCCGTCCACCAGCCGATCGCCTTGGCCAGCATGTTTTTATCGTGGGCATAGGTGGCATTGAGGATGGCTAGCGAACTGGGTACGAGCAGCGCCGCGCCTACCCCTTGCGCGGCCCGCGCCACGTTCAGCGCCATCGCCGAAGGCGCCAGCGCGCAGGCGATGGAGGCCAGCGTAAACAGGGCGAAGCCCTTCAGGAACACGCGCTTGGAGCCAAATTTATCGGCCATCACCCCGGCCGACAGCAGAAAGGTGGCGAATCCCAGCGTGTAGGCATCGATCACCCACTGCAGGGCGCTGACCTCGGCGCCCAGCTCCGCGCCCATCTTGGGCAGCGCGACATTGACGATGGTGACGTCCAGCTGGACGATGATAAAGGCGAAGCTGCTGGCTAGCAGCACTGCCAGTGACCTCTGCTGCGCCGCCGGGTTTGAGGTTATATGCATCTTTTTTCCTATAGACACGCTGAAAAATGCCGACCTAAATCCCAAAAGCGTCGTCCTGCTATCGCAACGGAACGGCCTGATTGGAGACCAGCGTCGGTGGCGATGCATTTTTCGGCGTTTGAGGGAAGGGGGGTCGGTTGCGGTGGTTTGACGTCGAATGCAATCCGTCCGGTGGGCAGAAAAGTCAGCGAGATGACTGCGCCATCTTTACTTCCGGGAGGCCGCCATCACACAGGCAGTTCAGACCCGCGTGCGCGCCCCCATCATTGAGCGGCACCACCAAATTGATCTCGCCGTACGGTTGCAAGTGATAACGGCTGCGCAAGCTGACCTTTTGCGGAAGGGGGAGCGCGCGGAAAGTTAGTCTTTGCTGCTGTTGAATTGGGCCCGGAACATTGCAGTTCGTCCTTGCGCAAAGGGTCATGTGGGGCTCCTTGCGATTGCCGCAAAGGGCCCCGTTGGCATCCCTTACCGACCGGCGCTCTGGCCGCCGTCGACGTGTAGGATTTCTCCCGTGATGAACTCTGCTGAATCCAGGAATACGACAGCGCTGGCGACTTCGCTCGCTTCGCCCATGCGGCCCAGCGGATGGAAGCTGCCTAGCATTTCGTGGTGTTCCACAGGATGCATAGGCGTCTTGGTGACGCCCGGCGCGACGGCGTTCACGCGGATGCCTCGCTGGGCGTATTCAATCGCCAGCGCTCTGGTGGCGGCGTTCAAACCACCTTTGGTCATCGCCGCCAGTGCCATATGCGCACCGCTGATGCCGTTGTCGATGCTGGCGGTGACAGTAACCACGTGGCCGCTCGCATGCTTTTCCATTTCGGCGATGGCAAGTTTGGTGATGTGATAGAAGCCAGCCATATTCACGTTCATGACGGCGTTGTAGTCTTCGATGGTGTACGCGGTGAAAGGCTTGCCGATGTAGATGCCGGCGTTGTTCACTAGTGTGTCGATCCGGCCAAATCGCGCGACACCTTCGCAAATGACACGCTGGGCGGTCGCCGGATCACCGATATCACCAGCTACCGCCAGAATGTTCGGGTCGTCGGACGGCTTGATCGTACGAGAGGTCGCAACAACGCGGTAGTCGAGCTTTCGAAACGCCTTCACGACTTCAGCGCCTATGCCTTGCGACGCGCCGGTAACGACGACAACCCTTTGTGATGCACTCATGCTTTACTCCGAAAATTAGATAGTTGGGTTCAAGGCCGATCTCGCCGACGGCTTCTATGCCAGCACCTGTACCCGGCAGGACCAGTAATTTTCTAACTACCGATGAGTAAATTTTATGAGTTATGGGTTTTCACTGAAGCGATAGCTGCGATGATTTTGGGACATCTCCTACGCATTCTCGGCCACCATCTCTAAATTTCCAGAATCTTGTGTATTTGAAATGTCGAACGGTTGCCGCGCAAAGACTTCGATAGCTGAGTGATCGCAATTGCCACAGGCTTAACGTGACACCTTGTAAATGCTTGAGCCGGGCCAAATGATGATGACGCTGGATGTGAGCGAATGACGGCTTCTGAGGATGAGTGACTCGACAGCGGAATCACACTCGGCTGTTCCCTGGAGCAAGCGATGCAGGTGGCGGGTTTCCATGGGGTATTCCAGATACGATTTCGACGATAAAAGGGGGCGAAACATGATCAAACCACAGTGGGCTGCAACTCGTGCACCAGTTCAATCAGTGCGCGCAATCGCGCCGGCACGAAGCGATGGCCCGAGTAGTAAAGCCTCAACCCGCCAAACGACGGGCACCACGGCATCAGCACCGGCACCAGGGCGCCGCTTGCCAGTTCTTCCTGTATGAACCACTCGGAAATGAAACCGATGCCAAGGCCCAACAACACGGCCTGCTTGATGGCCAGCAACTCGTTGAGCGCGAAGCGCACCGGCAGGTCCATCTGCAACTTCTGGCCGTCGCGCTCCAGTTCCCAATGGTAGAGGCCACCGTGGGCCATGCGCATGCCGATGCTCTGGTGGGTGAGCAGGTTTCGTGGGTGCTCGGGCACGCCATGGCGCTCGAGATACTCGGGCGTTGCCACCACGAGCATCCGGATGTCACCTGACAGCGCCACGGCAATCATGTCTTGCGGTACGGACTCTGCCAGGCGAATCCCGGCGTCGAAGCCCCCGGCGACGATGTCGACCATGCTTGATTCGCTGACGATGTCGATGCACACCTCGGGATAGCGCTGAGCGTACTGCTTGAACAACGGTTCCAGCAGCAGGTAGGCCGCGCCATGCGGTGCATTGATGCGCAGTGTGCCGCTGGGTTCGTCGGGGCCGACGCTGGCCTCTTCGTCGGCACTTTTGATCTGCGCCAAGGCAGGGGCAATGCGCTCCACATAGCGTTGCCCGATGTCGGTGAGGGCAACGCTACGCGTGGAGCGATTGAACAGGCGCACCTTCAGGCGCGCTTCCAGGCCGGCCACCGCGCTGCTCACGGCGGTGGTGGACATGCCCAGTTCCTGTGCCGCGCCACGAAAGCTGCTGCGGCGCGCAACGGCTAGAACCACTTCCAGCTCGGTCATTCCTGTTCTGTGCATGGATTGTCCTGAAAATGCGGATGCTTCATAAGCCAAAGGGTAGCTTATCGGAACAATTAATCCTTCTTAGACTTCGCTTCACAGAGACTCGATTCAGGCGAGTCATTTTGAACGAGGAGTCGCCATGCAGCGCATTGAACATATCTACATCAACGGCGAGTTCGTCATCCCCCACGGTCAGGAATGGTTCGACCTTCATAACCCGAGCACCGAGGAAGTCTTCGGTCAGGTTCGGTTGGGCGATGCACTGGACGCACAGCGTGCCATCGCAGCCGCCAAGGCTGCGTTCCCGGCCTGGTCTCGTACCCGTCGGGAGGAACGCATTGCGGCACTGCAACGTATGCACCGGGCCATGGCGGCAAGGGAGGAAGAGCTGTTGGAAGCCATCCTTTTGGAATACGGCGCGCCGGCGGTTCGCGGGCGCTGGATGGCGACTTATCCGGCGGATGTGATTGCACAAGCGATCGATGCACTGGAGGCGTTCGATTTCGAGGAACAGGTCGGCATGGCCAGGGTCATTCTGACGCCCGTGGGCGTTACCGGTCTGATCACGCCCTGGAACAGCAATGCGGGCTTCATCTGTAACAAGCTGGCCACCGCGCTGGCGGCAGGCTGCACCGCCGTCATCAAGCCCAGCGAGATGAGCGCGTTGCAGACGCAGGTCGTGGTCAGGGCGTTGCACGAAGCGGGGCTGCCACCGGGTGTATTCAATATCGTCAACGGACGGGGCGGTGTGGTTGGCGAGGAAATCGCCCGCCATCCCGACGTTGCCAAGATCTCGTTCACGGGTTCGTCCGCTGTCGGTCAGCATCTGGTAAGAACCGGCGCCGACACCATGAAGCGCGTGACGCTCGAACTCGGCGGCAAGTCGCCCACCGTGGTGCTCGACGATGCGGATTTCCAGGCGGTCATGCCGTTGGTGCTGCAAGCCGGATTTCTCAACAGCGGCCAGGCTTGCATCGCGGGCACTCGCATCCTTGTGCCGCGCAGCCGGCTGGCAGAGTTCGAGAGGGTTGCGAAGGCGGGCGTTTCACAGATTCAATCGGGCGATCCGCGCAACGCCGACACCGACATCGGCCCAATGGTGAGCCAGAAACAATGGGAACGGGTGCAGCGCTACATCCGTATCGGCCAGGAAGAAGGCGCGAGGTTGCTGGCGGGTGGCGAAGGTCGCCCGGAAGGCTTGCACGCCGGATGGTTCGTGAAGCCCACAATCTTCACTGATGCCAACAACCGGATGCGCATCGCGCGTGAGGAAATCTTCGGCCCCGTGCTGACTATCATCCCCTACGAGGATGATGCTGATGCGATCAGCATTGCCAACGATACGGACTATGGGCTGAGCGCCCTGGTGCTGGGAAAGAGTTCCGAACGCTGTATGAACGTCGCCCGTCAGATCGATTCGGGACGCGTGCTCATCAACACCCTGGCCCACGAACCGCGTGCCCCCTTCGGTGGATTCAAGCATTCAGGCCTTGGGCGCGAAATGGGCAGGTGGGGGATGAGCGCGTATCTGGAGCCGAAGACGTTGGTCACGTATGACCCGTTGAAATGACCGGGTCGGGTTCCTGTCTGGGAGCACTGGGTGGGGAATGGCTGCCAGCGTCCGCTCTTGGCCGATTGTGTTGAAAAAGTCGGCTTCGGTTTCCACGGCAGAAAAGTGCGCGTCTGAGATTGAAATCTGTGTTTAGCGCAGAAGGTTCAGGACTCAGATTTGACGTAGCGGCGTGCAAAAAAGGCGCTTTCACCGCTCAATGCATGGGTCACCAGGCCGGGTCGACTTTTTCAACACAATCGGCCGATTGCAGTCTGTCGCGAGGGGCTGCCTCCACCCATAGCCGCCTTTCATATCCAGGTACATCAACCTGCCCTGTGTCCAACAAGGGCCGAAAGACCCGGTCCAGAATCGTTACGTTGTCGGGCTTGCTGCTTCCAGGTTTCTTAGCAACCACTCGCTGAAGCTTCGTGCATTGCTCTCACTGTCACGATGGGTCAGCAAGGCCCAGTTCGGGCCGCGAATGGTTTGCTCCACCAAGGGTTGCAACAATCCGTTGGCGCGTGCCTGCTGACTTAGTAATTGGCTGACCAGGGCGATACCCAGTCCCGCGCAGGCGGCGTCCAGCAGCAGGCCGGGGTCGGAGAAGTTCAGCCCCTGATCTTGCTGGCCGACATCGATGCCAGCCTCTACCGCCCAGTGACTCCAGTCCATTTCCCGCTCGCCGTGAAGGGTTGTGCGCTGTTCGCATGGCAGCGCCAACAGGCTCGGGTGACAAGCAGGGTAAAGGCGGTCGGCGTGCAGCACCTTGAAGCTGCACTGCGCTTGGGAACTGATGTCATCGCGCACCGCGAGGTCGATGGTCTGGGTGGCCATGTCCGGAACTTCATCCGTACTGAAAATCCACAGATCGACCTCCGGATGCTGGCGGCGAAAATCCCCCAAGCGTGGCAGCAGCCAGTGACGGGCGAACGCCGGGGTGGTGTTGAGGACCAGTTGGTTGGGTTTTTGGTACTGCCCGAGGCGGCGAATGCCCACGGCAAGTTGTTGCAGCAGCGCCTGGGTGGTGCTGAGCAGGTCGTGACCCGCATCGGTCAGGCTGACGCTACGTCCACTGCGAAAAAACAAGGGTTGTTCAAGGTACGCTTCAAGGCTGCGTATCTGCTGGCTGATGGCCGATTGGGTGAGGTGCAACTCGGCGGCAGCCTTGTGGAAACTGCCCAGTCGGGCGGCTGCTTCAAACCCGCGAAGGGTGCTGAGCGGTGGCCAGTGCTTGAGCATATTGATAAGTTCCTCTAATCACTTTTCTGCAAAATCCATCGTTTGTTTGCCCGTTTTTACAGCCGTAGCATGCATGCCAAGACCGCCAAGGCAGTTTTGTTGAACACAATGGCTTAACTAAAAGGGCTTTTTATCATGCAGCATGTCATGCAGCAGAATGAAATTCGAAACAGTGGTTGGATGATGCCGGCAGAATGGGTCAGGCACGCCGCAACCTGGATGGTTTGGCCGCACAACACAGCACTCTGGGAGTCCGGTTGGGGCGTGACATTGCCGCTGGTGCAAGAGGACTTCGCTCGCGTGGCCAACGCCATTGCCCGTTTCGAACCGGTGAAACTGGTCGTCGACCCTTGCGCTGTCGCCAGTGCCAAAGCGTTATGTGGACCCAACATCGAACTGATCGAATTGGCGGTGAACGACAGCTGGTGTCGGGACTCCGGCCCGAGCTTCGTCTGCCACCCGCAACAAGGCTTGGCCGGTGTGAGCTGGCGCTTCAACGCGTGGGGCGGCAAGTCGGCCCATGATCTGGACGAAAGCCTGGCTCGTCGCGCACTCAATCACTTGGGCGTGGAGTGCTTTGGTACAGCGCTGAGTAACGAAGGCGGGGCCATCCATGTGGACGGCGAGGGCACGCTGATCACCACCGAGTCGGTATTGCTCAACCCCAATCGCAACCCGGGCATGGACAAGGCGCAGATGGAGGAAATCTTCACGCGTCTGCTGGGTGTGAAGAAGACGATCTGGCTGCCGGGCGATCCGGACTATGTGACCGGCGACATGACCGACGGCCATGTCGATGGCGTGTGCGCGTTCGCGCGCCCCGGGGTTTTGCTGGTGGACGCCACCCATGATCAGCAATCGGTGTATGCCGAAGTGGCTCGCGAAAATCGCCGTGCTCTGGAGCTGGCCACTGATGCCCAAGGTCGAAAGTTCGAGCTGATCGAGCTGTATGAAGCCACCGATGCGGTGGACACCGAAGCTGAAGTGTTCTGTGCCTCGTACACCAATTTCTACATCGCCAACAAAGCCATCATCATGCCGGCCTATGGCATTGATGCCGACAACGTTGCAGCCGCCTTGCTGGGGCAGGCGTTCCCCTGGCGCGAAGTGGTGCCGGTGCGGATCAATCACCTGGCCCATGGCGGTGGCGGTGTGCATTGCATCACGCAGCAACAGCCTGCCTGGCCGGTGGAGGGCTGATGCCATGACGCTTCTAACAATCGCCACAACCCAGATGTCCTGCACCTGGGACCTGCAACACAACCTCGATCAGGCCGAGCAACTGGTGCGCGAAGCCGCGGCCAAGGGTGCGCAGATCATCCTGCTGCAAGAGCTGTTTGCCACACCGTATTTTTGCATTGAGCAAAGCCATAAGCATCTGGCGCTGGCCGAAGAATTTCGAGACAGCCATGTACTCAAGCGCTTTGCCGCGCTGGCCAGGGAGTTGGGTGTGGTGCTGCCGCTGAGCTGGTTCGAGAGGGCTGGTAATGCTTACTTCAATTCGTTGAGCGTGGCCGATGCCGATGGGCGCCTACTGGGGGTGTATCGCAAGACACACATTCCCAACGCCATTGGCTATCAGGAGAAGGAATACTTCAGCCCCGGCGATACCGGTTTTCGTGTCTGGGACACAGCTTTTGGGCGCCTCGGTGTGGGGATCTGCTGGGATCAGTGGTTCCCCGAGACCGCCCGCTGCCTGGCGTTGATGGGCGCTGAAGTCTTGCTGTTTCCCACCGCCATCGGTTCTGAGCCTGGCTGCGCGACGCTGGATTCCCGTGACCACTGGCAGATGACCATGCGCGGCCACGCCGCCGCCAATCTGCTGCCAGTGGTGGCTGCCAACCGCATCGGCCGCGAGGTGGCCACCACCGATCCTGCCCTGCAAATGAGCTTCTACGGCTCGTCCTTTATCTGCAACCACAAGGGTAAGTTGCTCGCCGAGGCCGACCGCGACAGCACCGGTGTGCTGGTGCATGGCCTGGACTTGGCGGCAATGGGCGAAGAGCGTTTGAGCTGGGGTATTTACCGCGATCGCCGTCCAGACATGTATGGCGCGCTGTTGACTCAGGACGGTCGTGACCTCAATGCGCGCTGGAAAACTCAAGGGGTTTGATATGCACACGATCAACAAGTTGTTGAGCGGCGCCCTGGGCCTGGCTTTGGGCTGTGCCTTGCCGGCGCTGCACGCGGAAGAGAAAACCCTCAGGCTGTACAACTGGGCCGACTATTTTGCCGAGGACACCCTCAGCAAGTTCACTGCCGAAACCGGGATCAAAGTGATCTATGACGTCATGGATGGCAGTGAAACGCTGGAAGCCAAAATGCTGGCCGGCGGCAGCGGTTATGACCTGATCTTCCCGGGTGACACCGTTGCCGAACGCTTGATGCGCGCCGGCAGCCTGCAACCGCTGGACCGGTCAAAACTCACGGCCCTGGATGACATCGAACCCGGCTTGCAGACGCTGCGAACGCATTACGAGTATTCGCGCCAGGCCACCGTTCCCTACACCTGGGGCACCATCGGCCTGACCTACAATGCCGAGCAAATCAAACAGCGCATGCCGGATGCCCCGGTCAACAGCCTCGACATGTTGTTCAAGCCGGAACTGGCTGCCCGGTTCGCCGATTGCGGCATCTCGATGATCGACTCGCCCGATGAAGTGCTGGCGGTGGTACTCAACTACCTGGGCCGAGAACCACGCAGCGCCAAGCCTGAAGACCTGAGGGCGGCGAGTGAGCTGCTGCTGAAACTGCGGCCCTACATCCGCAAGTTCCAGTCGCAGCCGGTGACCGACCTGGTGAACGGCAACCTGTGCCTGTCGCTCGGTTACAGCGGGGACATGACTCAAGCGCAACGGACGTCGGATTCCGCAGGCAAGAAAACCACGTTCCAATACCGTGTTCCCCGTGAAGGCACCACGGTGTGGATGGACACCATGGCGATTCCGGTCGACGCCAAACATCCGGAGTACGCCTATGCGTTCATCAACTTCGTCATGCGCCCGGAGAACATGGCGGCCATCAGTAACTTCACCGGTTACCCCACCTCCAATGCCAAGGCCCGTCCGAGCGTCGATGCGACCATGCGCAACAATCCGGATATTTACCTCAACGATGCCACTTATGAACGGCTGATTCCCGGCAAGGACATCCCCCAGTCCGACATGCGGGCGCGCATGCGAACCTGGACCAAGTTCAAGACGGCCAACGCGAAATGAGTACATATTCCTGGGATCAACACATGTCGACGCGTCGCGAGTTCATCAAGCAGGTATCGGTAGTGGCTGGTTTGGGCGCAGCAGCATTCATCGGACTTGGCCTGACGCCCTTGCACGTGCAAGCAGCGACCCAAGTCCGTTGGCGCATGCCGGATGAGGGCGACAGACACCAGCGAGCCTTCATCGCTTTTGGCGCACAAGAGGCCATCTGGGAGGACTTCACTCCCGACGTGCAAGCGGCCATCGGCCTGATCGCTCGCACCATCGCCCGCTATGAGCCGGTCACCGTTTTCTGTCGCGAAAGCGAACGGAGTCTGGCTGAAGAACTCTGCGGTACGGCTAACATCGCCTACGTCACCACCGAACTCGACGATATCTGGATGCGCGATATCGGCGCCAACTTTGTCATCGATGGAGAAGGCAGGCTCGGCGCCGTAGATTTCAACTTCAACGGCTGGGGCAACAAACAGCAGCATGACAAGGATGCGCAGTTGGCGGCTTTGGTTGTCGACACCGTGGATGCCGTTTACATCCGCAGCGAGTTAGTGGGTGAGGGCGGTGGTATCGAAGTGGATGGTCACGGCACGGGGATCATGACCGAAAGCAGCTGGGTCAATACCAATCGCAACCCCGACTGGAGCAAGGCCGAGGTCGAGCAAGAGCTGAAAGCCCGCCTGGGCTTGCGCAAAATCATCTGGCTGCCAGGTATCAAAGGCAAGGACATCACTGACGCCCATGTTGATTTCTACGCCCGTTTCGTCAAGCCAGGCGTCGTGATCGTCAACCTCGACAACGACCCTGACTCATACGATTACAACGTCACGCGTGCCCATTTGGATATTCTCAAAAATGCCACGGATGCCGATGGTCGCAAGGTGCAGGTGCATTCCATGTCGCCACCGCTCAATCCACGAAAGAGCAAGTTCAGCCGCAACACCCCGGATTTTGCTGCCGGCTACATCAATTACTTCGTCATCAACGGAGCGGTCATTGCGCCCGAGTTTGGTGACAAGGCGGCCGATACCAGAGCCTTTGACCTGTTGTCTGAACTCTATCCTGAACGTGAGGTGGTTCAGCTCAACATCGACGCCATCTCTGCCGGTGGCGGCGGCATCCACTGCGTGACCAGTCATCAACCGGTAACATAGTCTGGATCTTGTCGAAGAACGGCTTGGTCAGATCCTCAGAATCGACCCGTGCCAGTTAAAAACTGTTACCTATGTGCTTGAACTGATTTATTACCTATGTGGGTGAGTCATACCGTCTGCTGCTTTTCATCCCAATTCAGTAGGGTGCAAAATGGCATGAGATTCATGCAAAACCAAGCCGGGAGCCGTTCTCCGTGAACTTTTCTGCGGACTGTTATACAGAAGCGCCGGAGTTACACAGCAGAATTGCTGTCGAAATAGAGAGTTAGGCGTCAATCGAAAGGAAGGCATGAAAATGACACGCGTCCGAGTTGAGGGCTTTACTATCTCGCTTGACGGATACGGAGCTGGTCCGAATCAGGACATGAGTAATCCGCTCGGCGTGAGCGGGACAGATTTGCACCAGTGGTTAGTCCCAACACGCACGTTCCAACGGACCCTATTTGGCGCCGACGGTGGCACAACGGGGATCGATGACGACTTCGCTGCGCGGGGTTTCAATAATGTTGGCGCCTGGATTCTCGGAAGAAACATGTTCGGACCGATTCGCGGTTCCTGGCCCGACATGAACTGGAAAGGCTGGTGGGGGGACAACCCACCCTATCACGTTCCAACTTTCATCTTGACTCATCACGCCCGCCCGCCCATCCAGATGGAAGGCGGAACGACATTCTACTTCGTCACGGGCGGCATTCACGAGGCGCTTGACCGGGCGCGCGACGCAGCCAACGGAATGGATGTGCGCATTGGCGGCGGACCTAACACTATCCAGCAATATCTTCGTGCGGGCCTCATCGATGAGCTGCACATCGCTATCTCGCCGGTCCTGCTGGGCGGGGGAGAGCGACTGTTCGAGGGGATTGACGTGCGCGCTCTAGGATACGAATGCGTTCAGTTCGTTGCGTCGCAGAAGGCCACCCATGTTGTACTCCGGCGCCAAGGGCACGATGACGCCTAACAACCGGTTGCAGTGGACGGCGCTGCCGCGCCGCCGCTGAACCGAGCAAACCCAATCTGATGGTTTGCGGACGATCACATCTGTGCGAAGCAAACATACAAAACCTGCGACAGCGATAGAGTCGTGAGATCAATCGGAAGGGCGCGCTATGATCTGCACAATGACCGGACCTTCCGTTACGATCGGCGGGTTCGCATGGATATTTGATGCATTTTTCTGAATCCAGTCACGTGCGACTTTCAAGCTCGCATCGCTGCCGGCCTTGTCCGTGCAAACAGTCACCGACGTACCACCATCACCCGTATTCAGCAGTGTGTAGCTTACGAGGCCAGGCACTGTCCGCAGGGTAGCTTCGACGTCGTCTTTGCGCTCTTCTAAACGCTCGAAAAGCTGTTTTGCTCCAGCACCCAAGTAAGTTCTTATAACCGCATACATAGTCGTCTCCTTTGAGAGTACCGTCTTGATGCCAATCCAGGTCCGCTGATGGCCGCTATCACCCAAGTTTCAATTCGCTCCGATTTATTAAGCTTAGCCACACGCCGGTGACAAGCGAAATACAACGACCACCGGCCACTTTTGGCCGAAAGCGTTCAGTCTGCTAGACCCGTTTCTGGGCGTTTTCTGCCCCTGCGTGAAGTGCAACAACTGATCACGCTTAGTTGATGGGGTGGTAAAAATGATACGGGTTGCGGTGGCCGTTGCAGCGGGAACTTCAGGGTACTGGCCAGGTCAATAGGGGCCCTGTGTCGGAGATGCCGAGCAGCGCTGTGGCCTGTTTTACGGCAGTGCCGTCCGAGATCAGCCGAGTCCGCCCCCTGATGCCAACCAAGAGTTTTCTGCCGGGTCTCATCCTGGTGTTCTGCGCCGTCGCGTCGCTTTGTTCGGTTGCTGCCGAGCGAAGAGCGCCCTCGCAAAGTAACAGCGCATCAACCACCCTAATCGAAACCGCCTCGCGGCAGTATGGAAATGGCCAGTTGGACCAAGCCGCTGCCACGCTGGAGCGTGCCCTGCATATCCAGCCGAACAACCCCGCGACGCTGCATTACCTCGGTGTGTTGCGTCTTCAGCAGGGGCAGTACGAGCAGTCTGAAACGTTGGCGGCGCGCTCGAACATACGGGTTGGCCGCAACGTCGCGTTACGCAACCGCAACTTCCAATTGATCCAGGCGGCGCAGCAGGCCAAGGCTTCGAGTACCCCTCCCAACGCCAAAGAGGACCTGGTCGCAGTACAGAAGGGGCTCGAAGAGGAGGCCCAAAGGCGCCGCGAAGCAGAAATGGCCGCTGCTGAGCAATCCGCTCCGGACACCGAGCGCCAAGCTGGCACCTTCGCTCGCGCAGAGGCGGAGCGGGTATCGGATTCACCGACGGCTGGCAGGCCTCGGCCCGAAGGAGAATTGCCAGTGGCTTCCGTCGAGCCAGAGCCCGCGTACGATGAGGTTGAGATTCCCCGCGGCCATTGGCCGCCTCCGGGTAAATGCCGAATCTGGTTTCCTGATCGCCCGCCGGGCCATCAGCCCGCACCCGGCAGCTGCAAGAAGCTTCGATATCGGGTTCCGTTAGGAGCCTACTTGGTGCACGGTTGAGTTTTTGAGTGTCCACTTCTGGCCGCAACCTGCCTGTGGCGACCGGCTGAAAACGACCCATACCTTCCGGTCGTAGCCGGCAGATATTCACCCAGCGAACAGCTAAGGGATTTATTAAGGGATTTATGTCCCATTGATTCGATTCCGCAGCCGATGCTGTCCGACTGCGAAGCCGAGTCAAGGTAAGCGAACGAGGTTGCTGATAACAGCGTTTATGGTAAATCCCTGGATCTATCCTGGACACGCACACGATCAAGCGCAGAACACTACTGTAAGCCAAGCCTAACCTCTGGTAATCGCCAGCCTCGCTCCAAAAGCAAACATGACGACCTCAAACTTCTAGCAGCACCTCTGTCAGATCGGGGACGCGCCAGACAGATCAGGAGTTGGAGTGATCGGCCGCCTTGGCTTTGCTTTCAGCTACTGCGGCTTCAGTCTGTTTCTGTGCAACCTGGTAGGCTTCCATCGAGACTTTCCGGGCCGACTCCATGCGTGCGGTGGTCCGATCACCGCCACCTGTGGCCATAGCCAGAGAGGAAACGGTCAGAGCGGCGACTACGAAGAGAGCTTTCATGGATTTCATTTGGGTATCCTCAAGTGAGATTTTGTTAACAGCTAACAGCGGGATTTATGTGCTAAGACTGAACGTCCTTGTTCAACGTGGCCTTACCACCCAGCCAGGGCGGTGTTTCTTACTGCCCAGGTGCTTTGCTCCGTAGATTCTGCCGTGCTCTTGTTTTTGGCCCAGAGGGTGAGCATCACCATCGTCAGGAATCCACCGACGATGAGGACCGGATAAGCCGCCAGCAACTCCACCAACGAGTATTTCCAGGCCAACGGGCGGCCAACACCCAGCATTGCGGCATAAAACCACGACACACCGGATAGCGCTCCAGAGAACAGCGCCAACATGCGTAGGCTGAAGGAGAGCTTGAGCAACGAACCGGCTTTTTTCAGCGCAGGCAATACCGCGCTATGCAACACGACGCCATTAAGGGTCAGCAGTACAACTATTCCGATCTTGGCTTGCAGTTTTGGGTTAAGGAAATACTCCATCCCTGTGCCGGTGTAATCTATTCCAACGATAGCAACACCCGTAATCCAAAGCATTATAAGAGCGAGCACTACGGTTTTCTGAAGGCTTTCCATATGCGCGTCATCATGCCGACCGGACGCATCGCCTTTAAGGAGTTGCTTGACCATTTCAATATCGCTGGTCAACACAAGCCCAATGGCCACACAGCAGGCAATAAGGTGGAAATATACAACTCCCAAGCGCAAAAACTCCACGGTCGTTTTTTGCGCTAACAGCGAAGTAAGTAGTTCCATGGTTGCCTCTTTGTTCTAATATTGAATCAATACATGACTCGGCATGACTTGACTGGAATTTGCAGTGACTCGTCGCAATTAAATCCAGCAATGTATATTAGTTAATCGTTCAGTATTACTTTAGCAAGGCAAAGCTGAGCTTCGCGAATGAACTTTTAATCATCCGATTATCTCCATTTTCAGGGAATAAAAATCCCCATTCGCACTGAGTGCATATGAGGTTTAACTTCCGCTTCCGAGGGGAGGTGAGGGTCAGAGCCCGAGTCACCTGCTGCGTATTCTGAACGGCAAAAGTCGAATCCGTTCATTTTTTGATCAATTCTGCCGACCAACGGCAGTGACAAGACCCCGTCACGGGTAGTGGCTCAATGCCGGCTTGGATGGCGCAGCCAGCACCATTACTGGCTTTACGGCCAACCAGCGTGCCGCTGAGAACCTTTCGACTGAAACATGGCACGTTCCTTTCTGGTCAACGTCTGCGTCCAGCGACTAGGCCCCTTGCCAGTCGTTAGCCAACGGCAAGGGACCAGTTTCAAACAACTTGAAATAGTCGGGGATATTTGATGACACTTGCTTCAGGAGCAGCGTGGTGCTTCATCAAATAATCGTACTCATTACTACTCGGCCGAAGGGGCGATCTTCGACTAGATAACGTACAGCTTCAGCGGCGCCTGCGATAACCCGCATGCCGCCGAACGCGAGCGATCCGAGCGCCGCCTTGGTGAGCGAGCCGCTGATGCCATCGACCACAACACGAATGCATCTCCACTAGCACCTCGCCGTCGACTGGTTGAGGGCGTGGCAGATCGACAATCCGGTTTTCCTGGTAATCACCATAGGCTTGGTATTGAACAGCTAGCATGGTCATGTTCCTGTATGAACGTGATGGATACCGGGATCAGTGAGCGTGTTTCTTGACGAAGGCAGCTGTCATCGAAATCAACTCGTCGATCTGCTTCTCGTCTTTGGTCATGTTGAAGGCGTGATCCATGGGCCGGACAAGCAACTCATGTTTTCCGGGGTGATAGCTGATAAAGCTTTTCCCGAGCGTTGGTTGCGGAGAAACGATGTCGTCGTTAGTACCGACGGCGACGAGCAGTGGTCCCTTGTAATGGGTGATCTCGGCGGCGGCATCGAGGGTCATCAAGCTGACAAAGAACGCGGATTTAAGCGTGACCTCGCCACCGCCAGGTATTGCCAGTGCGACGGGGGTGTCACCGCTGTGCAACGCTTCCTTGATCTTCTCGGCGCCCCACAGCAGCGGGAAAGCGGCCCCCATATTGGTCGCGGGGTTCCAGAGTGCGACCGCGTCGAGTTTATGCGGAGTCCGTCCTGCTACAGCAGCACCAACTGCTCCGCCCATGCTCCATCCAACAAGAGCCATGCGGCTGGCGTCGACGCGCCTGGACTTGGCCAGAAAATCGAGCGCAGCCAGCCCATCCTCAACATCCGTATCGAGTGTGCCGTCGGTCTTGGCACCATCACTGTCGCCATCAAAACGGTAATCAATACGGAGGCTGGCAATGCCTTGTTCGGCCCAAAGACGTGCGGCACGGACATAAATACCTTCATTGACGGCCGGAATGATGTGCTCATCCCTACTGCCCCCGAAACTGTGAAGTAACAGAATTACTGGGGGCTTTTTAACGCCGTCGGGCAGGTTCAGAGTGCCGACGACGTTCATTCCCTCAACGGAGAAGGTGACTTTTTCTTCAGCCGCAGACGCGAAATATGGAGCTGTAACCAGGCTTGCGAGAAGTACTATATGAGTCAAAAAAGTAGGCACGGGGGGGTGATCCTCAGCTAGACGGGTAAAGGTTTAATTCTTGGGCTGGGGGGCATCGCCCGGAGATGCAGTCGGCGCTCCGAGCAGTCCGATAGCGCTGTACCAGAGCGGTCCTTGATTGATGCGGTCTGGGTGGAGTTCGATCATTTTGTCGAAGAACTCACGTGGGGTCGGCTTCTCGGCGAGTAGTTCTATGGCATCCAACAGGTATTGGCGGGTCTGCTCCAGAATGACTGGATCATCGGCACGATTTTTCTGTTTGTGCCCAGCAATAACGATGCGCGGTTTCAAAGCTTCTACTTGGTCGATCGCCTTGATCCAAGCTTGGAGCCCCCCGTTGCCGCCTTCGAGGATCTGTTCAGTACCGAACCAGTGATCGCCATGTCTGTGGGTCACGTAGATGTATTTCAAGTGCTTACCGGATTGTGCAATCCAGTCGCTGACCTTCTGCGTTTGCTCACGGGTCATTGGCGGATCGATCAACACAGCGTCGGTTTCCCCGAAGATCAGGATTGAGGTAATCGGCGATGAAACGATGCGATCGCCATTGGGTAGGCGTATATCGCTCGCCCGAGTTACCCCGTCAGTAACGAGTACTTCATAGGACAATGTCGAAGGGGGGGACATATCGTTCGCTCCTGTACCTATGCTGCGGCGGACTCGGCGGCGCCTGGTTGATCGACTCCACAGCAGTACGTGCCACTCGTGCCTCTTCAGGTGCCGGAAAATAAGGGGGCCTGAAGAACTCTAGACCACACGCTGGGTACTCGTGCGCAGCCATACACATTTGCTTTCGGGCGCTCTACCAGGTCTGCTATTGGCCCAGAGTGTGTAAAAACGCCTTCGCGAACCCTTGCTATGATTTCTGAGGATTTCATCGCAAGGATCGCCCATGAAGCGCTTTATCCAAGGTGAACATCGAGGCCAAGGCACCTTACTTCCCGAGAGCCTCGACGACTACGTCAGCGATACCAATCCGGTGCGCGTAGTCGACGTCTTCGTCGACGAACTGGACCTGGTCAATCTGGGTTTTGAAGGTGCCATTCCAGCCGATACTGGCCGGCCTGCCTACCACCCCGCGATCTTGCTGAAGATCTACATCTACGGCCATCTCAACCGCATCCAGTCGAGCCGACGTTTGGAGCGAGAAGCCGTATTGGAGGAGATGCAGCTTCGGCTGAGCAAAACACCAGAGATGATGCGAGTCCGCAAACGAACGGTTGAGCATCCCTTCGGGACGCTCAAACAATGGATGGGTGCGACGCACTTCCTGACCCGAAAGCTCGCCGGGGCGAGTGCGGAGATGAGCTTGAATGTGCTCGCCTACAACTTGAAACGGGTTATAAAAATCATCGGTACCAATGGGTTATCTTGCCCGAACCTGCTTGCGTAGCTCATCCGCGAAGTAACAAATGGCGGGTGAAGCCTCATCTACGCTAAGCCTCAGCTCAATCATGACATTTCCTAAGGGGGGGAGGGCCGAGGTTTCTTCATCCAGGATGCGCCATGATGGCTGGATAAGCGGTGAGGTGGTGGCGGCTATGGCCAATCCACTGTCAACTGCGAGCTGTACGCCAGTGACACCCGTGCATTCAAACGCAATTTCGTAATCCTTTTGATTACTGCTCAGCGCCGCAAGAATTTGTCGCCTATACCCGCAGCCGTGTGGGTACAGAGCCAGTGGAATGGGGGCCGATGGTTCGAGTTGGAAGCCAGCAGCTGCCACCCACTGAAGCTGATCACACCGAAGGGTTTCTCCCTTTGCGTCGCCATTGCGTTGAGTGACAAGCGCCAGATCCAGATCCCCATTTTCCAGCGCAGAGAAAAGGTTCTGACTAATATCGTTGCGGATTTTCACGCGGACGTTGGGGTAACGTCCCGTGAACTGCTTGAGGACTGGGGACAGGAAAGCACTGGCATAGTCATCTGGAATGCCGAATCGGACGGTGCCGGTAACCTCTTCGTTGAGAAACAAATCCATAACCTCATCGCTCATCGCCAGCATTTTTCGCGCGTACTGCAACAGCACCTCGCCGTGACTGGTTAGTTCAGCTGTCTGTGTCTGATGACCGCGATCTATCAAGCGCTTGCCAAGCAGTTCTTCAAGCTTTTTCAATTGAATACTGATGGCAGCCTGAGTTTTGTGAAGACGCTGCGATGCCAGCGACAGGCTTTTGCATTCGGCGATCGTCTTGAAACTGTGCAATAGAGCGAGGTCTAGGTGACGCACAGAGCCGTCCTCAAGAGGGGTGAACAGAACATGGGCAGGGTAATGTTGGGCACCAGTGCCCGCATTAGATCGCCAATAAAAGGTCGATGTCAAACCGAGCTTAGGTACGCCTGTTCAAGGTGTTTCGTCATCGCACTTAACTATTTTTTACATGGGGTATATTTTTTATTAAATATCCACGCCGAACAGTGTTGGTTAGATTGACCACAAGAACTTTGTTGTTTGTTGTCATTTAACAAGCAGCCTGAACACGTCTTGAAGGGTCAAGGAACATAAGATGAAAGCCGAGTTTGATTATGTCATCGCAGGTGCCGGTTCTGCGGGTTGTGTTTTGGCGCGCAGGCTTTCCGATGCTGGTCACCAGGTGTTATTGCTGGAAGTTGGCCCTTCGGACATGTCCTGGATCATACGGATGCCTGCGGGGCTACGCTCGGCATTCAAACCCACGTCGAAATACAATTGGTGGTACTACACGCAAGAGCAGACTCATCTCAATAATCGATGCATCCAGCAACCGCGTGGGCGGGTTCTTGGAGGTTCATCCTCGATCAATGGTATGACTTGGTTGCGTGGCCATCCCCAAGATTATGATCGCTGGCAGGCTGAAGGCGCCTCGGGCTGGAGTTGGGCAGAATGCGCCCCTTATTTCAAGAAGATCGAGTCCAGCACCATCCCCGGCCCCTATCGCGGTCATGTTGGCCCTATCAGGGCGCAGCGCCAGGAGAACCTGGGTACCCTCAACGCCGCATTTCTTGAAGCGGGACAGCAGGCTGGATTTTCCCTTACTGATGATGTGAATGGATTTCGCCAGGAAGGCGTATCGCGGTTCGAGATGAGTGTCCGAGACGGAGTCCGCAATAGCGCCGCCTACGGATATATCCATTCAGGTGAGCATCCCAACCTGACTATCTGGCTGGGTTGCGAGGTTCAAAAAGTGAACCTTGATGGAAAACGGGCCATCGGATTTCAGGTTCGCTACAAGCACAAGACCATCGATGTACGTGCACGACGTGAGGCTATCCTTTGTTGTGGAGTGTTCGGTTCGGCTCAGTTGCTTATGTTGTCTGGCATTGGCCCTGTGGAACACCTGCGCGAGCATGGCATCACATGCCATGTGAACCTTCGGGGCGTTGGCGAGAACCTCCAGGATCATCTGGAGTGTCATATCCAGATCGAAACCAAGGAGCCGATTTCGTTAAACCGAGAACTACAGCCCCACCGTATGCTATGGGCCGGTATGCAATGGTTTGGCCTCAAGAAAGGCGTGGCATCGGTCAACCAGTGCCATGTGGGCGCCTTTTTGAATAGCTCCCCGGCCACGCCACATCCGGACATTCAATTCCATTTTTTTCCGGTGTACTTCAACAAGGACTGGATCCCTCTGAGTACCGTCTACGGTTATCGTATTGGCGTAGGCCCCATGCGACCAACAAGTAGAGGGAACGTACGTTTGCGCAGCGCCAAGGTATCCGATCCGTTGCGAATTGACCCCAATTACATGGCCACGGAAGAAGATTGGCGGGTAATGCGGGAAGCCATGCGTTTGGGCATCGAGTTTTCGAACCAGCCCGCATTGAAACGCTACAGCTACAGAGAAGACACCCCTGGTGCAACTATCCGCAGTGGGAAGGCAATGGATGAGTTCATTCGGGAGGATGCCGCCAGCGCCTATCACCCATGTGGTACCTGCAAGATGGGCAGCGCGGATGATTCTCTGACGGTAGTCGACAGTCAACTTCGGGTGGTTGGCATAGAAAACTTGCGTGTGATTGACGCTTCAGTGTTTCCGTCGGTACCCAGTGCGAATATCAATGCGGCGACGATCATGCTCGCTGAAAAAGCCAGCGACATTCTGTTGGGGAAACCGGCACTCAAGCCTGAGTCTTTACCGTACTACAGCCAGTTTTCATTGCCTCCTGAGCACAAGGTCTCGGCGTAAACGGATTACCCTATAACCCTAACGAGTAGTAAATGAATGTCGCAGATTATTCATCGTCAAGCCAATGCCGAAGAAAAAGAACAATGCCAACGCTGGGATCTCTGGGAGAGCGGTAATACCAACCGTTTTGAATACAGTTATAATCAAGATGTGCATTTCGTTGTTCAGCGGGGGGAGGCAGTCATCCACAGCGCCACCAATGCACCTGTTTCAATATCGCCAGGAAGCCATGTAACTATCTATAAAGGAGTTGAGGGTGTCTGGGAGATTAACTCGCCTATCATCAATCGCTATCAATACTTGTAAGCGTGAGTCTAAGACGAACGAAATATAACGGTGCGGTAAAGTTTATACTGCACGATTCAATAATCTAATCGCTTCGAAAAAATTTAATCATCAATCTGCCAAACCTAACAACGCCAATATTGGAGATGCCCGATGATCGCTATGAAAAGCAACATGCACAAAGTCAGCTATTGGGTGGCCAGCCTCACGCTCGCCACAGTCGCCAGTCTGGCACAGGCTGACGATAAAAAACCGGTGGTCGTAGGTTGGGTCAACTGGGCTGACGCTGAGATCACCACAAAGCTCGCGACACTGGCCTTACAGGATCAAATACAGCAGCCTGTGAAACTGGTAATGGCCGACATCGGCATCCAGTTCCAAGCCCTGTCCACCGGGAAAGTCGACATGATCCCCATGGCGTGGCTGACGTATAGCCACAAACCATTCTGGGATAAGTACAAGGATAAGCTTGAGGATCTCGGGGTTCTCTATGAGGGCCGCCTGGGCTTGGCAGTTCCTGCGAGCATCCCGGAAAGCGAAGTCTCAAGTATCGAGGATTTGAACAAGCCAGAGGTCAGGGAGAAATTGGGCGGCAAGATACTCACATCGGAAGTCGGAAACGGCCAATATAAGACGGCGACACGTGCTATCGCAGATTACAAGCTTGATGGCTACAAACTGGTAGCGTCCTCCGAGACCGGCATGCTCAATGAGTTTGATCGGAACATCAAACGTGGCCAGTGGGCCTTGCTCAACGCGTGGAGTCCGCACTGGATGTTTTCCACCTGGTCGCTGCGATACCTCGATGATCCGAAAGAAGTCTACGGTAAGGCAGAGCAAATCCACGCGGTGGGTCGTAAGGGCTTCAGTCAGGACTTCCCGCAGGTCGCGTATTTTTTTGGCCACTTCACCATCCCGATGAAGGACTTGGAAAACATGATGAAAGCTGCGCGCGAGTCGTCAGCCGACCAAGTGGTTGCAGAGTATTACGCAGCTCATAAAGATACCTTCACAGCCATGTTCCAAGGTGCACCTTCGATCACCGCACAGACACCCTGAGTATTCGCGGATATCCTCCCTCGGGCCGCCGTTGAAAACCGGCGGTCTGTTCGCCACCGCGCCAGTGATGTCATCGGCATTTGCTTGCGCATGGCTTGGTGTGGAATTGACAGGTCAGTTCTGGCAAGGGGCCGTAAGGGGTCCGTAGGTTCGCTGATTTGTTTTCAAGCTATGCGATATCGTTCGACCTAGCTCTGATTGCGGTGACCAATGTCCGTATATCGACTCCTCCTCATTGCAAGCCCCTTTGCTTTGGCTCCCGTGCCGACTGCACACGTATATTCGGCCTCTAAATACGGCATCGTTTCGATGCAGGGCCATGATGGGCTATTCGCGCGTCAGCTCTCGATTACTTTTTCGTGCTTTTCGCACTTAGACATTAAGAGGGTTTTGCCGACGCCGGTTCGACCGGTTTGCCATCGTTCAGGTTGCTTTGCAATCGTGGTTAAGAGTTGTTTCTCTCGTAGAACACGTCGGGTAACGAAAAGGTTGGATCCCTCAAACGGATTAAAGGAAAGACCTGCTGCTCTCCGGTCAACATCGAGGCTGATTCAAGCGTTGGAGTGTTCGAGTCAGCTTGTACGATCGTTGCTAGTGGAAGCCCCTGGAGAGTTGTTCAGGTTCGCTTCAGGCCCTAACGGTTGCAGGACGTCATAGCTCTTACTTCGAATGCCCCCTTCAGGCAGGAGAGCGAAAAGATGGCATTCGAATCCGTTGGTTCGATATAGCTTGAAATCAGCCTGTTATTCCATAAAACAAGTACAAACGATTTTTATAGTGCGTTTTAATCTATTCATATTTTTGAATGGATTGGAGTACTTGTCTTTGAAAACTACGGCGCTTCTACCTTTTAGCTTGCTGTTACTGGCGACTTGCTCAACGGCTTTCGCTGGCCCCACTTTGGATCGCGTGACGAAGAAAGGGGAACTGACCGGCGTCCTGATGGAAAACTATCCGCCATTCTCTTTTCTCAATGAGCAGAACCAGCTGGACGGATTTGATGTCGATGTGGCCAAGGCTGTTGCGCAACGGCTAGGCGTGAAGCTGAAGCTGGAAACACCGTCTTGGGATGTCATCGCTGCTGGTCGCTGGAGCGGCCGATATGACATCTGCGTCTGCTCGATGACGCCGAGCAAGGCACGTGCCGAAGTGTTCGACTTCCCGGTCGAGTATTACCAGTCACCGGCCGTGATCGTGGTGAATGCCAAAGACAAGGACATTGTGACGGGCAAGGATCTGTCGGGTAAAAAAGTCGGAGTGATCAGTGCGTCTACCTATGAAGCCTATTTGAACAAAGATCTGGTCATTGAAGGTGCCGAGGACAGGCCGTTGAGCTATCCGTTCCAAAGCGTCCAGGTCGCGCCTTACGACAATGAAACGGTAGCCTTTCAGGATCTGGCTTTGGGCACGGGCGTGCGCCTGGATGCCATGGTCACCAACCTCATCACTGCTCGCGAACGCATCGCGCAGGATCCTCGGTTCAAAGTTGTCGGTGATGCGCTCTACGCCGAACCGAACGTCGTGGCGATCGAAAAGGGCGACCCTCAATGGAATGACAAAGTCACTGAGGTCATCACTCAACTCAAGGTTGACGGCACGTTGAGCAAGATTTCGCAAAAGTGGATCGGTGCCGACATCAGCCAATGACAGCCCTCAATCCACACCCTGCAAAGGCGACTGTTGCACCCGAGCCCGTACCGCACCGTTTTAGCCGGCTATTCGGTTTTCGTACTCGCCTGTATTTGACATGGGCGGCGCTGTTTGGATTGTGCGTCATGTTTTTCATGAGCTTCGATCTGAAGTTCTCGATCATTCTGGAGAAATGGCCGAATCTGGTCGGTCTGCATTTGGGGCCTAACGGTTTCTTGCAAGGCGCCGCACTGACGTTGTTTCTATGCTTCTGTTCGATCTGGCTTTCATTGCTCCTTGGCTTCGTGACGGCACTTGCGCGTCTGTCACGGAGCGCAGTAGCTTTTGGCATTGCCAGTTTCTATGCGTCTTTTTTTCGCGGTACCCCGCTGCTGATTCAAATTTTGCTGATCTACCTGGGGCTACCGCAGCTGGGTGTTGTTCCTGGCGCCATCAGCGCCGGGATCATTGCGCTCTCGCTCAATTATGGTGCCTATCTCAGCGAGATTTTTCGTGCCGGCATCATGGCTGTTGCACCTGGGCAGCGGGAAGCAGCAATGGCACTGGGTCTAAGGCCGACGGCGACGTTTTTGCACATCGTCCTGCCGCAAGCCATGCGCACGATCATTCCCCCGACAACCAGTCAGTTCATTTCAATGCTCAAGGATTCGTCGCTGATATCCGTGATGGGTGTCTGGGAGGTGATGTTCCTGGCGCAGTCCTATGGGCGGTCTTCTTATCGCTACATCGAGATGCTCACCACTGCAGCCGTGATTTATTGGCTAATGTCGATCGGCCTTGAACTGATCCAGCACCGCTTCGAACGCCACTACGGCAAAGGGTTTGAAAAGCAGCGGTGACCCACCCCCGTCATTTATTTTTCAGGTACCACGATGTCTGATCCCAAACCTCTGCTGTTTGCGCTTTACGAACAGGCCAGTGTCGGTTGTGGCGGAGCGCCGAGCCTCTGGACGCACCCGGCTGACGAGCGACTGACAATCAACTCTCTGAGCTACTGGTCTAACCTGGCGCGTGTCGCCGACCAAGCACACCTCGATATGTTGTTTTTTGGTGATGTGCTGGGTTTCTACGATGTGTTTGGCGGTAATGCCGATGCGGCCATGAAGTGGGCGGTGGAAGCACCGGCCAACGATCCGTTGATGATCATCCCCGCATTAGCTGCCGTGACGGAAAACCTGGCCTTCGGCGTCACTGTCACCACCAGCTACGAACATCCCTTCACTCATGCCCGGCGCTTCAGCACGCTGGATCACCTGACCAATGGCCGGGTCGGGTGGAACATCGTCACCTCCTACCTCACCAGCGCCGCTCGCAACTTCGGCCTTGAGCAGATGATCAAGCACGATGATCGTTATGAGCGCGCCGAAGAGTTTCTCGATGTTGTTTACAAGCTCTGGGAAGGCAGTTGGGCAAGCGATGCTGTGGTTGCCGACAAGTCTCGCCAGGTCTATGCCAAGGGCGATCGCGTGCGACCGATCAATCATATTGGCGAGCATTACCGGGTGGCCGGGCCGCATTTGACTTCCCCATCTCCGCAACGCACACCTTTGTTGATCCAGGCCGGTTGGTCAGGCCGAGGTCGTGAGTTTGCAGCCAAGCATGCAGAACTGATTTTCATCGCCAAGTCCAACCCGCTGGAGATTCGCCAGGGATTGGAAGATATATGGGCACAGGCCAGGGCACGGGGTCGTCACGCTGAGGATGTAAAATCACTGACGGTACTTCGAATCGTCACGGCCAAGACCGAGATCGAAGCCCAACGCAAATATGACGAACTGCAAAGCAACTACCACTTGCAGGCGCAACTGGTGAGTTATGCCGGCGATACCGGTATCGACATCAGCCGCTACGCGGACAGCGACGCGTTGTCCACTCACACCGAAGGCATGACTTCCTATGTGATGCGTCCCGATGGCAGTGGCAAGCCCTTGACCGCCGGCGATGTCAAACAGCGCTTTGCCAACGTCACCCGTGGCAGTGATCTGATTCTGGTGGGAACGCCGCAACAAGTGGCCGATCGCATTGACGAGCACGCCCGTATTTCCGGCACCAGCGGCTACATGCTCAACCCGCTGATTAGTCCAGGTAGCCTTGAGGACTTCGTTGAGCTTGTCATTCCTGAACTGCAAAAACGTGGCTTGTATCGTACCCAACCACAGAGCGGTACTTTTCGTTCGCGGTTACGGGCTGATGGCGCTAACCATTTACCGGATTCTGCATACGGAGCCTCGTTCCGCTTTGATGAAGGTTTTTAGGATGGAGGTGCCTGTCCCGTTGAATACAGATGCCTTCCCTTGACGTAGCTCCGATGTAATCAACCGACACACTGTTGCGTGCTCAGTGACTGAGGCTTGTCCGTATTCTCACGGGCAAGCTCAATGCACTTCAATGCCAAAATGGTTGTCGGGTCGACCAATGCGACCTCATGATTTTTGATCATGTAGGATTCGCTATGCTCGAGCACCAGAGGTAGCTCTGTGCACCCCAAGATGAGGACATCAGCACCCAGTTCACACAGGTGCTCTGCGGCGGTCAGTAGCTGGTCTTTGCAGATTCCGTCTGTGAAACCCGCCTTGATTCCGTGGTCTCCGTAAATCGACTCCATCACCAACGCTTGGTAGTCCGCGCCAGGGATGATGATTTGAAGTCCTGCCCGCCGGGCTGCCTCGTGATACACCTGACTTTTTATCGTGCCCGAAGTCGCTAGCAGCCCGACGGTTTTGCCTGCACCGTACCGCTGCACGATAGCTTCTACCGTCTCTGTCAGCATATTCACAATAGGTACACGCAGGTGCGGCTGGATGCGCTCAACAAATGCATGAGCCGTATTGCACGGAATCGCTATGGCATTGGCGCCGGCGCTTTCCAGTCGCTTGCACGTTGCGTACATCGCCATCGTCGGATCAGTTTCGTCATTCAGCAAGTTGGCTGTGCGATCAGGGATCTGGGGGTTTTGTTCCACCACCATTTTGATGTGCTCTTGATCGCGACCTGCCGGTGTGTGCGCCACAACCTTACCCATGAAGTCGACCGTTGCCGCTGGCCCAACTCCACCCACGATCCCAAGCTTGAATGGCGGGCGGGTCGACTGGCCTTTCTCCACGGTGGCGAAAGTGGCATAAATCTCGTTGATATCCATGACGGTCAACCCACGCCGTTGAAGATCACCGCAGACCAACGAGAGCTCAGTCATGCCAGGCAGGATGATTGTGGCCCCTTGATCCTGAAGCGAAAGGCACGCTTGATAAACACACTCCAGCGGCACCCCGTCAAGGTACCCATCTTTGATGCCATTAACGCCATACATCGCGTCCATCAACCCAGACTGCTCGTTGTCATCTGGATAAACGAGCTTGAAGTCATTGCCGAAATAGCGCTCAAACAGTCCTGACTGCCGAACATAGTCAGACGCGATGATGCCCAACGTACTGCCGCGTTCAGCGACATGATCCACGTGCTTGCGTAACGCCGCCATCATATCCAGAACGGGTATGCCAATTTCCTCCTGGATCTCCTCACGAAAGGTGTGACTGGCAAAGCAAGGCAGTAAAACTGCATTGACTTCGCTGGCCTCGAATGTCTGACAAACCTGGAAAACATAGAACTTCCTGGAGGTCATATTGGCACCCCGATCCAGGGGCATCAGGACGTCTTTGAAGGGGTGTTGCTCAAACAGGAAGTGATAGCGACCTTGATCCTCCAGAACAGCTCTGGACTTCACCAACTTATAGAAAAGATCGCCGCCGGCCAGTGAGCCAAGCCCGCCGACGATACCTAGTTTGCGAGCAAACGATGACCCGCTGGACGGCTTCGATTTACCTTTCATGTTTAGGTTCTCAGGCGGTGGCTGCAGAATGAATTGGGAGCGGAGAATCAGTGCCGGGGGCGTCTTCAGCTTCTTCATGTGGTTCTGATTTGGCAACCACGGCCGTCGCGATGCTATTGCCAACCACGTTGGTGGCAGTCCTGGCCATATCAAGGAATTGGTCAATTCCAAGGATCAGCAAAATGCCGGCTTCGGGAAGATTGAACATGGGTAACGTAGCCGCCACCACAACCACCGATGCTCGGGCTACACCCGCCATACCCTTGCTGGTGATCATCAGCGTCAGCAAGATGAGCAGTTGCTGTGTGAAGCTCAAGTCGACGTTGTAGGCCTGAGCAATGAACATGATGGCGAACGCTTGATACATCATCGAGCCATCAAGATTGAAGGAGTACCCCAACGGTAGAACGAAGCTGGATACGCGTTTCGGTGCACCAAATTTCTCCAGTGCCTCCATGGTTTTCGGATACGCGGACTCGCTACTGGCAGTGGAAAATGCCAACAGAACAGGTTCGCGGATGAGCTTGCCCAAAGTAAACACTGAGCGCCCCAGGAACAGGTAGCCGGCAGCGAACAACACGCACCACAGAATCACAATGCCCAAGTAGAACTCGGCAATCAGTTTTCCGTAATCGACTATCAAGCCAAGACCTTGCGTAGTGATAGCCGATGCGATGGCTGCGAAAACCCCGATTGGCGCAAAGGTCATGACGAAGTCCGTGACCTTGAACATCACCTTGGCCAGCTCTTCGATGCCATCGACAATCGTTGTGTAACCCGCTCGCTTCACACCCGCCAAGGCAAACCCGAAGAACAATGAGAACACTACGATTTGCAGGATTTCGTTGTTGGCCATGGCTTCAGCAATGCTGCGGGGAAACACGTGACTGATGAAAACCTTGAGGCTGAAATCCCCGGTGTTCACCACGGGGCTTGCCGCATGCTGGACGACCTCCATGTTCAGTCCCGCACCGGGCTGGAACAGGTTGACCAGGCCCATGCCGATTGCCAGCGAGATTACCGACGCGGTGAGAAACCAGGCCATGGCTCGCAGGCCAATGCGTCCAACGGAGCGGGAATTTCCCATGCTGGCAATGCCACCGACCAGCGTCGCGAATACCAGGGGCGCGATGATCATCTTGATCATGCGTAAAAAAATGTCGGTGACCATCGAGAAGTATGACGCGATCTCTTTGGCGCTTTGTTCGCTCCCTGCGAAATGGTGGCACGCCCAACCGACAAGCACGCCTAAGGCGATGCCAATTGCGATCCGACGCGGAAGTTTATTTTTCTTCACGGAGCTTTCCTCAAGTGGTTTTTTTGCTTTTTTTACTTGGCAGGAGACAAGTGTCATTCGGTCGAAGCTCTGTGGCCTCGCTCCAACAATTTCGATTCTAGGGTCGGGTTTGGAAGGGCGTGATGAGTAATCCCGATAGCCTCATGCGCTTTTGGAATAGTTTTCGAAACTGCTGCTTCATCCCGGCTGAGGCGCAGTAAACTGCTCATTCGGGGCATGAGGTGTCGGTATGCAAATCAAATGGCTGGATGATCTTCTGGCAGTCGCGGAGTGGAAGAATTTTTCTCGGGCTGCAGAGGTTCGCTGTGTGACCCAGTCGGCTTTGTCGAGGCGTATAAAGTCACTTGAAGAATGGGTAGGTGCGGAGTTGGTGGATCGTGGCACCTATCCTGTCCAACTGACCTCTGCTGGCCGCACTTTTTGTGAAGAAAGCCGCGAGGCATTGGCAGGGTTAATGAGGCTGCGCTCAAGCCTTCGCGAGGTAGAGCGGATGCCAGGGCGATCCATCCAGCTCACTGCCGGCCACAGTTTGTCGATGACATTCCTGCCGAAATGGCTGAAGCAATTTCAGCAGCACAATGAGCAATTCAATGCGCGGGTTGTTGCCGCCAACATCCACGACGCGGTCATATCTCTGGAGGAGGGGAGTTGTGATCTGATGATTGTCTATCATCACCCCTTGGCGCCCATTCTTCTCGATTCGGAAAAGTTCGGGAGTTTGACCTTGGGTCATGACGCGTTTATTCCTGTGTGCGCACCTAACAGCGATGGGAATCCGCTGTATCCCCTACCGGGCACCTCCAGCAAAACAGTTCCTCACCTCGCTTACACAGCTACGACTTTTCTAGGTCGTGTTGCCGACATCGTCATAAAGAATGGCCCGACTGCATGCATGTTGGAGCGGTGCTATGAGGCGGATATGACAATGCTACTGATGCGGATGGCTGTCGAGGGTTATGGGGTGGCATGGTTGCCACAAAGCGCTGTCATTGACGAGCTTCAGCGAGGTCAGTTGGTGAAAGCGGGTGGTGATGAATGGAGCACGCGACTGGAGATACGCTCCTACTGCTCCATCACCAATGAGAACCCTACGATGCGCAGCTTATGGAAAACCCTGGAAGGAGCTTCACGTGATCTCCATGGGAAAACAGCCAGTTAATGCTTAACTGCTTTTAGGTTTACGACCGCGCGAGCTTGGCTTCACCGGCACGCTTTTCCCATACTCGCTCCACCATAACGCGAGTGCCTCCATCGTTGGCCCGAGCGCACGGGCCTTTGCCGTCATCTCATATTCGACGCGCGGCGGCACTTCCGCGAAGACTGTTCGCGACACCAGGCCATCGTTTTCGAGCTCACGAAGTTGTGCCGTCAACATGTGCTGGGTGATGCCGCTGATCGCCTTACGAAGTTCTCCGAATCGATAGATTCGCTGATTCAACAACCACATGATTTCCAGCTTCCACTTGCCTGAAAGCAGCGCAAATGCACGGCGCATTTCCTCGTGCATGTTGATCTGATCGCCATCAATAGTCTGGTTTTCCATACTAAGCACCACTTTTTCATCCTACTTGTAGCTTTTCATATTAGGCGACATCTTTGACCTAACTCGACGCATTAGCGCTTGCTTAGGAAAGCCCCATGATTGAAATCTACATTTATTGGATCAGTACGACACTGCTGTCGTTGTTGTATCTGGCCTCGGCGACTCTGTACCTGGTTAAAAGGGAATGGGTTCGTCAAGCACTCGCCGACCTCGGCTACCCCGCCAATCTGATGCCGATTCTCATTGCAGTGAAGATCCTGGCGGTGGGCGCCATTCTGTTGCGCATCAATGTGCCGCTTAGCGACCTCGCCTACGCCGGCATGCTTTATCACCTGCTGCTCTCGGCGTTAGCGCACATCAATGTCCGCAAGCCTCGTGGTGCCTTACCAGCGGCTATTTGCCTCGTGTTGCTGGTCGCTTCTTTCCTCACCCAAAACGCTGCTCGTGAAGTGCAGTCACCCTACGGGCAAGTAACAACGGCACATCTAGTAACCCCTGAATAACTGGAGATCGACATGTCCCGACTCAATGGAAAAGTAGCCATCGTCACTGGAGCCGGCCGTGGCATCGGCCGCGCTACTGCCAAGCTTTTTGCGGAAGAAGGCGCGAAGGTAGCCGTTGTTTCACGGACGGCTGAAAATGTCGCGGGTGTCGTCGCTGAGATCCAGGCAGCGGGCGGCACCGCCCTCGGAGTAGTCTGTGATATCGCCGATCCGGATCAGATCAAAGGCGCCGTTGAACAGGTCGTTGCTGAATATGGCCGGATAGACATTCTTGTGAACAATGCCTTTGACCCCTCAGTCGTCTTTTCATCGGTTCTCGATCTGTCGGCTGAGCAATTGCAACGCAATTTGGAAATGGGGCCGATTGCCTATCTGCGGACGATGCAAGCTTGCTACCCACACCTTAAAGCCAGCGGGGAGGGTAGAGTCATCAACTTTGCATCGTTGGCCGGTGTCATCGGCTTGCAGGGGTATGCCCCTTACAACATGGCGAAAGAGGCGGTACGTGCCTTGACCCGCTCGGCGGCAAGGGAGTGGGGCGCAGACAAAATCACGGTAAACAATGTCATGCCGGTTGCAGACACTTGGGGTGCGGCGGCCAATGCGCCCGCACCCACCAACGCACTTGGCCGTTATGGGTCGCCCGAAGAGGATATTGCGCCGGTCGTGCTGTTCCTCTCCAGCAAGGATGCACAATTTCTGACGGGTTACAGCCTGACACCGGACGGTGGCCAAATCATCGACAGTGCACGCTGACTGTCACGTCCCACTTCCGAGCGCATGCTCAACCGAAACCACAAGATATGCCTTGGCGGGTCTTGTGGTTATTTTCAAGCGATGTTCGCCACTGCAGGAGACTCCCGCGTTGCGCGTGCAGCCAGGAAGGCAAGAGCGGCCGCCACGCCCAGCAAGGTTGCGCTCAATTCGAAGGTCGCTTGATAGCCGCTCGAGTCAAAGACCAGCCCGCCAACGGTTGCGCCAGACGCAATAGCGAGTTGGATGATCGCCACCATTAAGCCGCCCCCCGCTTCAGCAGCGTCTGGCAACGTTCTCGCCAGCCATGTCCACCATCCCACGGGCGCAGCAGTCGCAACCAGTCCCCATAGGCCAAGCAAGACGGTCGTGGTGGCCGCCGAGCTACCGAATGAAACAAGCGCCAGTGCAATCACCGCCATCAAGATCGGAATGACGATGAGGGTTCGATGCAGGCCATTTTTCAAGAACGCTTCAATCAGGAAGGTTCCCGCGAGGCCCGCAAGACCCAGGACGAGCAACATCAACGACAGCATGGAGACACTGACGTGCGTGACCGTTTCAAGAAACGGGCGCAAATAGGTAAACAGCATGAACTGGCCCATGAAAAACACACTGACCGCCACCATGCCTAACGCGACCGGTACGTTTTTCATCAACCTGAAGACGTTTCCAGTACCTGAACCGCTGTGCGATTTCATTGCAGGAAGGCTTAACAACAGCCAGACACAGGCGACTATCGCGACTGGGATGACGCACAAGAATGCATTGCGCCAGCCAATCAAGGCGCCGAGAAAACTGCCCAATGGTGCTGCAATCACCGTCGCCAAAGCGTTGCCGCCGTTGACGATTGCCATGGCGCGAGTGATCTGGTCATCAGGCACCAAGCGCATGGCGGTTGCCGCCGACAATGACCAGAAGCCACCGATCGCAATACCGATCAGCGCGCGGCCGATCATGAACACCCCGTAGTTCGGGGCGAACGCGACGACTGTTCCAGAAAGGATCATCAACAGCGTCAGTGAAAGAAGCAGCGGTTTACGGTTAACCCGCGCCGCCGCCAGCGGGATAAGAAGGCTGGTGAACAAGGCGAACAGCCCCGAAACGGAAATGCCCTGACCGGCTTGTCCTTCGGTGATATGCAGATCGGCGGCAATCGGTGTCAGCAGGCTGACGGGCATGAACTCCGATGCCACCAGCACGAAGGCGGCGAGCGACATGGCGAATACGGCGCCCCATGATTTATGGGGCACTGGTAGAAGGTGATCAGTCATTGTTTGAATCCTGTATTGCGCGAAGCGTCGCAGCCCCGAATCTGAGGCGCTCAATCAACCAATGTGGAGTTGTCGATCACGAAGCGATACTTGACGTCACCCTTGAGCACTCGCTCGTAGGATTCATTTATCTGGTCTGCTCGAACCAGTTCGATGTCGGCGACGATGCTGTGCTCGGCACAGAAATCAAGCATCTCCTGTGTTTCCGGGATGCCTCCGATCATCGAACCGGCAATCGTTCGGCGCTTCATGATCAGGTTGAACACGTTGGGTGACGGATGCGGCGAGGCCGGTGCGCCGACTAGCGTCAGTGCACCATCACGCTTGAGCAGAACCAAAAAAGCATCAAGATCGTGTGGGGCTGCGACGGTGTTGAGAATGAAGTCGAAACTCTTGGTATGTGCAGCCATTTCTTCAGGGTTGCGCGATACGACCACCTCATCGGCGCCTAACTCCTTTGCCGCCTCGCGCTTGTTTTCAGAGGTGGTGAACGCCACGACGTGGGCGCCCATCGCGTGGGCCAACTTGATGCCCATGTGACCCAGACCGCCGATGCCGACCACACCTATTTTCTTGCCTGGGCCGGCGTTCCAGTGACGCAGAGGAGAGTAGGTGGTGATGCCCGCGCACAGCAGCGGGGCGACGGCAGCTAGTTGCGCCTCGGGATGGCGGATGCGTAACACGTAGCGCTCATGCACCACGATGTTTTGCGAGTAGCCGCCCAACGTCCAGCCAGGTGCATCCGGTGTCGGGAAGTTGTAGGTGCCGACCATCTCGTCGCAGTAGTTTTCCAGACCTGTGTCACAGTCCTCACAGTGTTTGCAGCTGTCGACGACGCAGCCGACACCGACCAGATCGCCGACTTTGAAATCCGCTACATGTGCGCCCACCGCGGATACGCGACCGACAATTTCGTGCCCAGGTACACAAGGAAATTGCGTGCCTGCCCACTCTGCGCGCACTTGGTGCAAATCCGAATGGCAGATACCACAGAAGGCGATATCGATCTGAACATCATGGGCTGCAGGCGTGCGGCGATTGATCTGCATCGGCTCAAGGGGTTTATCGCCAGCATGAGCGCCATAGGCTTGTACAAGCATGGGAGAGACCTCAAAGGATTTGTCGGATGGACATTTTCCCGGTCTGCCAAGGCTCTCTGTAGTGCATTCCGCTGGATTACTTGCCTGATTCTATGACTCTCTGTTTTTTTGCAGGATGGTCGTGAACTGGCGCGTTAGAGTTCAGTGAAGAGGTACAAGACGAATATGACGAACAACCCCGACACAGCTCCTCAACAGACATCGGCACAAGAAAAGCTTGCGCAGATCATCGGCGCGCAGATCTCGAAACCGGGTGATTACGGAACGGCCATTACAGGTCTGGGCTTCTTCAGGCGCGAACATCCAGCACCGCCCATCGTCTGCATGATCGAGCCAAGCATCATCCTTGTCGCCCGAGGTAAGAAACAGCTCTGGGTAGGTGGCGAGGGCTACCCCTACGACACGTCGCGATTTCTGATCACCTCGTTGGGCTTACCTGCCAATTCAGAAGTGCTAGCGGCAAGCCCGGAACAGCCATGCTTAGGGCTGACCTTGAAACTCGATCTGCGCATGCTGGCTGAGCTGATAGCGCAAAGTGACCTGCCGCCAACTCGTGAACGATCGGTTGCGAAAGGGGTAGGAATTGGTTCAGTGACACCTGCAATGCTAGCGTCATTCGAACGCTTACTGGCGCTGCTCGACGAGCCGGAGTCCATCCCTGTTCTTGCCCCGTTGATCCAGCGCGAAATTCACTACCGTCTCTTGCAGAGTGATCAGGCGAGCCGGCTTCGACAAATAACCTCTGTCGATGGCCAAGGCTATCGGATCGCGAAAGCCATCGATTGGCTGAAGTTGAATTACACCTTGGCGCTTCGCGTCGATGAACTGGCGGCCCGAGTGCAGATGAGCACTCCGACCTTTCACCACCACTTCCGCCAACTCACCGCGATGAGCCCCTTGCAGTACCAAAAATGGCTGCGACTGAATGAGGCAAGGCGATTGATGCTCAGTGAACACCAGGACGTATCCACTGCGGCATTCAAGGTCGGATATGAAAGCCCATCCCAGTTCAGCCGCGAATACAGCCGTCTGTTTGGCGTCCCCCCCAAACGGGATATTTCGGTGTTGCGAGGGCAGGGGTAGGACTTTCAGTACGCTGATCAAAACTTGGCCCGGTTTCCTCTTGGAGTTCTCGAGCAGCATCTAGCGATAGCTTCGCCAGTTTCTACCTTGCCCCCAAGTAGAGTACCTGCGCCGTAGAGTGCGATCGCCGCGAAGGTCAACCAGGGTGCCTGGGCCGATAGCTGCCTAGCGGATACATCTAGGAAGGCGGCGGCATCGGCGAACTAAAGCGGCTGCACTCACCGCTGAAGGACTATCAAATAGTGTTGTCCAATAAATCAGAAGCGTGTGCGCGCCAACAACCATAGCTTCCGAGTGGATCGGTGACGAGGAGTTCAACTGGCCGCGTTGAAGCTCCGATTAAATTCAACGACGTCACGATGAGAAGGATTTTTGGCGAATAGTGCAGGGAGTTGCGCATTGAACGCCTCTCGCTTCTGCGCAGCAGCTCCCTTGACTGCGGCATTCAGCGCCAGGCGCATCTCATCAGCGGTGTAATCGCAGCAGTACGCTGGAGTGCAGGGTTGTTGGCGCCAAGAGTCCTCGAGGCGGCCGCTGTCGACCGGCTCGAATCCAACTTCATCGACAAGTTGCATCACAAGACGCTTGTGATTTGCATCGTCACCGGCAACGGCGACTCCCAGACGGCCTTCCGCGCCTTTTGGCTTACCAAAATTCTCCAGCGAATAAGCCAGAATATTGTTGAAGGCCTTGATCACCGGTCGGCCAAGCTGCTCGCTAACCCACACGCTCTCTGTTTGACCATCTTCCAGCGCGGCGATGCGCTCGTCTCTCAGACCTGGGTAATAGTTACTGGTTTCGATCACTGGAACCGAGGAGGGTAGTGCGGCCAGCAGGTTCTTAGGAATAGCTGTCATAGCTGGTTGGGGAATTGAAATAATCACAGCATCGGCATTGTCGAAGACATCTTTCAAGTCACAAGGAACGGCACCTGCTTCCTTGGCAAAGGCGCTCACCGCCTCTTTTCCCCGCGAGTTGGCCACACTGACTTCGTGGCCAGCAGTGACAAGCCAGCGGGCAAGGGTTCCGCCGATAGATCCAACACCAACGATCGCAATTTTCATAATGCCTCCAGAGATTCAAAGTCCGGATACGTTATTATCGATACTGCAATATCCGCAAGAACCGACGTTTTTGTCTGTAACCCACCAAAAGGTAAGTATCGATGGAGCGCGAGTGGGAATGTGAGAACCCTTTACGACGGCAGGCCTGGTCTGCCGCTATAAACGCTACGCTTCGCGTTCTGGAGGGGAAGTGGAAAATTGTGATCATCAATGAGCTGATGGCCGCTAAAGGCCGACCGCTTCGGTTCTCCGAATTGGAAAAGCTCATTCCCGATGTCACGCAGAAGATGCTCATTCAGCAGTTGAAAGGGCTCCAGCAAGACGACATAGTTCAGCGCACCGTATACCCAGAGGTACCGCCGCGAGTGGAGTACGCGCTGACGGCGCTTGGTCATGCACTCGGCCCGGCTATGACAGCCCTTATAGACTGGGCTGAGCTTCGTCACCTGCACGACGCCAGGCGCATGGAAACTACTTAGTGACGATGGACTTGCGCTACGTTAATCCGTCATGTTCGATCACTCAAACGTCAGCTCGTTTGACGCCTCATCGGCTGAAGCTTGTGAACGCTTGGAAAAGTCGTTCAAAATTGCCGATTTGTGACTATATAACTAATCGGTCACAAGTTGTCAGTCTTCGATAGGGTGAGTAAGCTGTGCTCATGAATCAGCCATCAATATCTTCATCTTCGCCCAGCCCCCGTGGCCCAGCCGATCACGACATTCGAGACCAGATTGTCGCGGCGGCCAATGAACATTTCAGTCAGTACGGCTACGGCAAAACCACGGTTTCCGACCTGGCTAAGGCCATCGGGTTTTCAAAGGCCTACATCTACAAATTTTTTGATTCCAAGCAGGCGATCGGTGAAGCCATCTGCGCTAATTGTCTGGCAGAAATCGTCGCGACTGTGGAGCAGGCTATCAATGTAGAAGGCCTGTCGCCGACGGAGCGCTTTCGACGTTTGGTCAAAACTGTGATCGCCACAGGTGTGAATCTGTTCTTTAACGACCGAAAACTCTATGACATTGCAGCATTCGCGGCGTCGGAAAGCTGGTCCAGTACGCAGGCTTATGACGCACAGATCAAACGCTTCGTGTTGCAAATCGTGCGAGAGGGGCGAGAGATTGGCGAATTTGAACGCAAGACTCCGCTGGACGAGACAGTAGAAGCGATACATCTCGCGCTGCGGCCATTCGTCAACCCTTTGCTGCTGCAGTACAACCTCGATTTCGTCGAGGAGGCGCCCACGCTTACCTCCAATCTCATCTTGCGTAGCCTCATGCCTTGACCTTTGGCTAAAGGTTTACCGCGTACCGGGGTACGCGACAGATCACCAAACGGCTTTTCACTTTGCCCTTCTTCCATCCGTCGAAGGGCATTTTATTTATCTGTGTTGTGACCATTGACTGATATGGTCACATGAATAAATATGGTTGTCCATCGCTTCTAATGCTTCATCTCAGTGATACCCATAGAGTTCAAACAATGAAAAAAATAGTGCTCAAGACCCCATTTGGCCTTGCTGTCGTGCTTGCATCCTCAAACGTTTTTGCAAGCGGCTTCGCTCTCAATGAACAAAGCATCAGTGGGATGGGGTCCGGGTTTGCCGGTCGTTCTTCCGCCGCTGAAGATGCGAGTACGGTCTTCGGTAACCCTGCGGGCATGTCTCGCTTGAAAAGGGAGCAGGTCAGCGTGGGGGCGGCGACTCTTTTCGCCAAGTCCGACATAAGCCAGACCCGCAGTACATTCGGCGGCCAGGAAGACGGCGACATGGTGCCAACCACCACCGTGCCTATGGGTTACTACGTCAAACCGATCGATGAGCATTGGGCGTTCGGTGTAGGGTTTTATGTACCTTTCGGTCTGATGACTGACTATGGCAGCGGTTTTGCCGGGCGTTACTACGCCAACAAAAGCGAGGTCACGACCCTTACGTTCCAGCCCACCATCAGCTATGCCTTTAACGACAAAGTTTCGATCGGGTTCGGTCCGACCATCAACCGTATCAGCGGTGAGCTGTCCGGTATGGTGCCCAATCCACTTAGCCCTGGTCGCAATGACGGAAAACTCAAAAGCACAGGCGACGACACTGCCCTAGGTTTCAACGCCGGTATCCTGGTGCAGGCTACAGACCGAACCCGTTTGGGCATGACCTACCACTCCAAGGTCAGTTATCAATTGGATGCCAAGACCAAGGTCACTGACGGCATCTTTAGCGTGTTGGGGGTCAGCGGCCGGAGTTATGACGCTTCGCTGGATGTGGATACCCCGGAGTCAGTGGATTTCTCGGTGACTCATCAGCTTAATAACGACTGGACCCTGTACTTGGGGAGCACTTGGACTCGCTGGAGTCGCTTCAAAGCGTTAACCATCGAGAACACGGGTTTACCCCCTGCGTTGAGCGGCTCGCTGGGCACCATTACCGAAGAACAGAATTGGCACGACACGTGGGCTCACGCTATCGGCACGGCGTACAAGCTGAATGACGAGTGGGTGCTTCGCGCAGGCTTTTCGGTCGATCAGTCACCCACCAATAACACCAATCGTGGACCGCGCATTCCGACGGGTGACAGGAAGGTCATCAGCTTCGGTGCTGGCTGGACTCCGGCGGACAATGTCACGATCGATGTTGCTTATTCCTACTTATGGGAGGAGAGCGTGCAGATCAACGACGCCTCTGCGAACAGAGGTGCATACAGTGCCAAATATAAGAACAGTGCGAGCGGGCTCGGTACGTCTGTTAGTTACCGCTTCTAATTGAGCGCTATTACACGATAAATGTCCTGTCGGGAGCACGCGTTGCCTCCCGACCTTTAAGAACACATCTCGGGCCTTTCCCCTGAGGTAAAAGGCCTCTTTGTCACCCCCTCAGACTCCCATCACCTGCGCCATAAGGCTCTGATGAAACCGACGTGGCGTGGCCCACGTCAAGACAGTGATGGCCTTGTTGCCAAAACCCGGCACCACACTCATGCGTCCGGCTTGCAGTGCACGGATTCCTGCACGCACGACGGGTTGAGGCTGCATCATCACTCTTTTTAAGGCTGGCGTGATCCGTTGTTTGGCGCTTTCTGCAAATCCGGTATCTGACATCCCAGGGCAAAGTGCGGTAACGACGACACCGTCATTTTTCAGTTCACGATGAAGCGCATCAGAGAAGCGAAGAACATAGGCTTTCGCGGCAGAGTAAACGGCGAAATTCTTCACGCCCTGGAAGGACAGCAAGCTTGCGACCATCAGGATGTGCCCACGTTTGCGGGCTCGCATGTCGGCCGCGAAAAGGCGTGTCAGGGCTGTCAGGCTGGCGATATCCAAATCAATCATGGTCAGGGACTCATCCAGAGGTTGATCCAGGAAAGGCCCCTGCAATCCATGACCCGCATTGTTGATGAGCACATCGATCACTATATTGCGTTCGCTGAGTCGCTCATGCAGTTCGATGATCGCCGGGATCGAGGACAGGTCTACTTGTTTGACTATCACATCAACGCCGAAGCGTTCGCGCAACTGCGCCGATAGCGCTTCAAGCTTACTCAGCCTTCTTGCTACCAGAACGAGCGATTTTCCCTGCGCTGCATATTGCCTGGCAAACTCCTCGCCAAATCCGCTTGATGCTCCGGTGATGAGTACCCAGGAATTCTCGTTCGATTTCATTTCGCTGTACTCCGGTTGGTTTCTATTGAGCAATTGGTTACTGAGCGCGTCGCAACAGAATGGCCTGAGACCACTGGTCGTCAGTCGATGAGCGAATCCCGCTCTCGGTTGGGTAGTAGCGAAGAGAGGACGTGGAGGCGCGTGCATCAAGTGCTATGTCGCCTGGTTAAATCATCGTGTCGCAACAGGCTGGGCTTCAGGAGGTTGCCAGCCACCACCTAGCGATTTGAATGCCGCTACCGCCGCTCGTGCCGATTCCGTTCGCGCTTGCGCCCGAGCATCGGAAGCCTGCAGCATCGTCTCGTCAGCGTGCAGGACATCGATCAGGCTGGCCGTGCCTTTCTCATAGGCAATGAACGACGATTGGCGAGCCTGCGTCAGAGACGCCTCTCCCCCGGTGAGGATGGTTGCTTGAGCTTCCCGATTCACCAGTGAGGAGAACGCGTTCTCGACATCCTCGGTGGCGCGCAGCACAGACTGACGGTAAGCGGCCAGGGTTTCGGCTTCCTGTCCCTTGGCTTGGTCGATTTGGGCGTTTATGCGACCGAAGTCGAAGAGTCTCCAGCGCAGTCCCAATACGCCCGCCGACTGGCTGGCGCCGCCGGTAAAAAGGTTGCCTGCGGATACAGCCGTGGCACTGCCCAGCAATGCGCTAAGGGAGAATTTCGGGTAGTACTCAGCAATCGCCTCCCCGATGCGTGCGTTTGAGGCCGCAAGACGGCGCTCAGCCACAATGAGGTCTGGCCTGCGGCGCAGCAAATCGGCCGGCGTTCCCATCGCCTTTAACTGCGGCGCTACAGGAATGCTTCCCGCACTTGCCAGTTGCGTGCGGTGAGTGCCTGGCGGCGTGCCGAGCATTACATCCAGCGCATTCATGGCAGCATCCAGACCGGTCTGCAGGACCGGCACTGTCGCTTGGACCTGCGATAGCTCCCCCTCGGTCTGGCGAACCTGATAGTTGGCGGCGAGCCCCTTGCTGTAGAGCAATTGGACTTTCTCTAACAACTCCTGCTGCGTTTTGACTTGCCGATTCGCAATGTCCAGCCGGGTCTGCAGTCCGCGGATAGTGATGTAGATATCAGCGGTCTGCGCGGCGATGGCCAATCGTGTGGCAGCGACGCCCGCCTGGGAAGCCTGGTACTCGGCCAGAGCAGCCTCGCGTCCGCGGCGCAATCCGCCAAAGACATCTACCTCCCAGCTGGCATCGAGGTTGGCCTCGTAGGAGCTTCCGTACCGATCATAGCCAGGAGTTGAGTTCAGCACCTGGCCGAGCGGCGTCTCGATTGACTGGTAGGAGCGTGCGGCCTGTCCGCTGATGTTCCCTGAGGGGAGTAAAGCGGCATTTGCAGCACCTAGTCCGGCCCGCGCCTGTGTGACTCGCGCCGACGCCTGCGCCAGGTCCAGATTCTGCTCAAGCGCCTTGGAGATGAAGTCGGTTAGCACTGGATCACCAAAGCCTTCCCACCAAGCTACAAGGCTGGTCGGCGTCGCGCCAGGCCGCTGTTCGACAGAAGGCTGGCCCAAGTAACGATCCGACAGCGGAGCATCTGGACGATGGTAATCCGGACCGACCGCGCAACCTGCCATCAAGCCGGCGCTGACCAAAAGAGCAATTGGACGGAGGGGAGGCATTGAGATTCCTTCAGTAAGAGGGTATTTGTGACTATATTACTTAATGGTCACATCTTGTCAATTGACGTAATTTGAGCTTTGTCCGGCTATTTTCAGTGCTATATGGGGTTTCTATTGTCGCAGGGAGAAGCTGGAAGCTTCATGGATCGTGACCATTGACACTTATAGTCACTAGGCTGAGAATGTGGCGCTCGTCCTATTTTTAAGTAAGGGAACCTATGCGCCGGCTTCGACCTTTCCCCATTGCCGCTTGCTTGTTGCCTCTCGTCCTGACGGCGTGTGGCGACTCATCCACCGTTGAGGATCCGCGTACGCTTGCCCCACTGGTGAGGGGCTCTGCGGTTCAGGCTTCGTCCGACGTCTCGCGTTCCTTCACAGGTGTAGTGGCTGCCCGCGTCCAGGGCGACCTGGGTTTTCGGGTATCAGGCAAGGTACTTGAGCGTCTGGTTGACACCGGTCAGACCGTTAAACGTGGTCAGCCGCTTATGCGCCTCGACCCCATCGACCTGGGGTTACAGGCGCGAGCACAGCAAGAGTCAGTCATAGCCGCTCGGGCCCGAGCCAAGCAGACAATGGATGACGAGGCTCGATATCGCGACCTGGTCGCCGCAGGCGCTATTTCTGCATCGGCCTACGACCAGATCAAAGCCGCAGCGGATACCGCAAAGGCACAGCTTAGTGCCGCTGAAGCGCAGGCTGATGTAGCCCGCAATGCTTCTGGTTATGCGGTGCTGTTTGCGGATTCCGACGGCGTTGTGGTGGAGACGCTCGCCGAGCCAGGGCAAGTCGTCAGCCCGGGGCAGCCCGTGGTTCGACTGGCGCGGGCAGGTCAGCGCGAAGCCATCGTGCACCTGCCCGAGACGTTGCGCCCCGTAGCAGGATCCACCGCACAGGCGACGCTTTATGGCAACACCACGGATGCTGTTACAGCGAAGCTGAGGCTGCTTTCTGACTCGGCCGACCGAATGACACGCACCTTCGAGGCGCGGTATGTGCTTGAGGGCGCGCTGGCCAATGCACCGATAGGTTCGACCGTCACGCTTCGGATCGCTGAAGGCACCACGCAAGGGCAGGGGCTGCAAGTACCGATCGCTGCCGTTTATGACCCAGGCCAAGGCACTGGTGTGTGGGTCATCGCCGGTACACCGGCGAAGGTGGCCTGGCGACCTGTACAAATCCTGGGCTTGAGCGATGACACAGTGCGAGTCGCGGGCGACCTCAAAGTCGGCGAGCAGATCGTAGCGTTAGGCGCACATCTGTTGCGCGAAGGTGAAGAGGTGAGATTGCCTCAACAGGATGACGCCAAAGTTGCCGGGGGTCGTCCATGAGCGAGGGGCGCTTCAATCTTTCCGCGATCGCAGTTCGTGAGCGCTCTATCACGGTGTTTCTGATCTTCCTGATTGCCGTTGCGGGCATCTTGTCGTTCTTTCAGCTGGGGCGTGCGGAAGATCCACCGTTTACGGTCAAGCAGTTGACGGTCATTACCGCGTGGCCGGGCGCCACGGCGCAGGAGATGCAGGATCAGGTAGCAGAGCCACTTGAAAAACGCCTGCAAGAACTGAAATGGTACGACCGCACGGAAACCTACACCCGTCCTGGCCTCGCTTTCACGATGGTGTCACTGCTCGATAGCACGCCGCCCTCGCAAGTGCAGGAGGAGTTCTATCAGGCGCGCAAAAAGCTCGACGATGAGGCCAGGAAGCTGCCGGCGGGTGTCATCGGGCCAATGGTCAACGACGAGTTTTCGGACGTGACATTTGCACTTTTCGCCCTGAAAGCCAAAGGCGAGCCGCAGCGACTGTTGGTGCGTGATGCAGAGTCGTTGCGCCAACAACTGTTGCATGTGCCGGGCGTGAAGAAGGTCAATATTATTGGGGAGCAGCCCGAACGTATCTTTGTTTCCTTTTCGCATGATCGGTTGGCCACCTTGGGCATCTCTCCTCAGGACATCTTTGCCGCGCTGAATAATCAAAACGTGCTCACGCCCGCCGGTTCGATCGAAACCAACGGGCCGCAGGTCTTCCTCCGGCTGGATGGCGCCTTCGATAAGGTGCAGAAGATTCGTGACACACCCATTGCGGTTCAGGGGCGCACGCTCAAACTCTCTGACGTGGCGACGATCGAACGTGGTTATGAAGATCCCGCAACCTTTCTCGTGCGCAATAACGGTGAAGAGGCCTTGTTGCTGGGGATCGTGATGCGTGAGGGGTGGAACGGTCTTGACCTCGGCAAGGCGTTGGACACGGAGACAGTCAAAATAAATGAAGGCATGCCGTTGGGCATGACGCTCACCAAGGTCACCGATCAATCGGTGAATATCGATTCGGCCGTCGGCGAGTTTATGGTCAAGTTCTTCGTCGCGCTGCTTGTGGTAATGCTTGTCTGCTTTCTCAGCATGGGCTGGCGTGTCGGTGTTGTGGTCGCGGCGGCTGTGCCCTTGACGTTGGCCGTGGTGTTTGTGGTGATGGCGGCCACGGGAAAGAACTTTGACCGTATTACTCTCGGGTCGCTGATTCTGGCGCTCGGGCTGCTGGTGGACGACGCCATCATTGCTATCGAAATGATGGTGGTGAAGATGGAAGAGGGCTACGACCGGATCAAAGCGTCCGCGTATGCCTGGAGCCATACCGCCGCACCGATGCTTTCCGGTACGCTGGTGACGGCTATCGGCTTTATGCCCAACGGCTTCGCGCAATCGACCGCCGGCGAATACACCAGCAACATGTTCTGGATCGTGGGCATTGCCCTGATAGCCTCCTGGGTGGTGGCGGTGGCCTTTACCCCGTACCTGGGGGTGAAGATGTTGCCGAACATCAAGAAGGTCGAGGGTGGTCACGCAGCCATCTACAACACCCGCCATTACAACCGCTTCCGCCAGGTTTTGACACGGGTCATCGCCCGCAAATGGTGGGTGGCCGGTACTGTGATCGCGACGTTTGTTGTGGCGATTCTCGGCATGAGCCTGGTCAAGAAGCAGTTCTTCCCGACCTCGGACCGTCCTGAGGTGTTGATCGAAGTGCAAATGCCCTATGGAACCTCCATCGAGCAGACCAGCGCCACCACCGCCAAGATTGAGGCCTGGTTGCAAAAGCAGGATGAGGCAAAGATCGTCACGGCTTATATCGGGCAAGGCGCGCCGCGCTTCTATCTGGCGATGGCGCCGGAACTCCCTGATCCATCGTTCGCCAAGATTGTAGTGCTGACGGACAGTCAGGAGGCGCGTGAGACCCTCAAGTTCCGTATTCGCGAGGCGGCTGCCGAAGGGCTTGCCCCAGAAGCGCGGGTCAGGGTGACTCAGCTTGTGTTTGGTCCGTATTCGCCATTCCCTGTTGCCTACCGGGTGATGGGACCTGATCCGACAAAATTGCGTGAGATCGCGGGCCAGGTACAGGACGTGTTGCAGGCGAGCCCGATGATGAGAACCGTCAACACCGACTGGGGGCCGCTTACGCCGACGTTGCATTTCACCCTGGATCAGGACCGCCTGCAGGCGGTGGGCCTGACGTCAAATGCAGTCGCGCAGCAACTGCAGTTCCTGCTCGCGGGGGTACCGATCACGGCGGTTCGTGAGGATATTCGTTCTGTGCAGGTGATCGGTCGTGCTGCCGGTGATATCCGCCTTGATCCCGCCAAGATAGAAGGCTTTACGTTGGTGGGCGCGGCGGGTCAGCGGATTCCGCTGTCCCAGGTAGGGGAGGTTGATGTGCGTATGGAGGATCCAATCCTTCGACGTCGCGATCGCACGCCGACCATCACCGTGCGCGGCGACATTGCCGAAGGCTTGCAGCCACCGGACGTCTCGAGCGTGATCATGAAGGAGCTGCGGCCGGTAGTCGACAAGTTGCCTGACGGGTATCGGATCGAGCAATCCGGTGCAATCGAGGAGTCGGGCAAGGCCGGTCAGGCGATAGTGCCGCTGCTCCCGATCATGGTTGCCTTGACGCTGCTGATCATTATTCTGCAGGTACGTTCGATCTCGGCGATGATCATGGTGTTCTTCACCGCGCCGCTGGGATTGATTGGCGTGGTGCCGACACTGCTGATCTTCCAGCAGCCGTTTGGTATCAACGCCCTGGTCGGGCTGATCGCGCTGTCGGGCATCCTGATGCGCAATACGCTGATTCTGATCGGGCAGATCCATCACAACACGCAAGAAGGGCTGGATCCGTTCCACGCGGTAATCGAAGCCACAGTACAACGCGCCCGTCCGGTGCTGCTGACGGCACTGGCGGCCATCCTGGCGTTCATCCCCCTGACACACTCCGTCTTCTGGGGGACTCTGGCCTACACACTGATCGGAGGCACGTTCGTCGGCACCATCATGACGCTGGTGTTCTTGCCAGCGATGTACTCCATCTGGTTCAAGATCCGTCCTGTCAATAAAGGGTCAACTGAAACAGCGAAACTCATGTAGCACGCGAACCCAGAGGAGAGGACGCACCCGTCCTCTCGCCGTTCACCTGACAACTTTCGGCCATCCGCTGCCGCCCAGCATCTAGAATCGACAGCTTATTCGGTGAAGGATGAATCTATGAAAAGAACGGAGTACCTACCTTGAAACCATTCTTTTGAGCTTGACGGCTTTCTTGCTGATGGTCCCGACCGTCTCGGAGACATTGCGTCGAGTCCCCGATGGCCACCCCATCGTCACTGACCCGAATTCGCCATCGCTCAAAGCTGCGCTGGGTTTCATCGCCCTTGCGCTCGTTCTTGGCGTGGCGGCTCAGGTGTTCGCTCTGCGAAAAGACGGCGCGCGCGCCTGCGCAAAATCGACCGACTCAGCGGTTCTTCAGCATCTCGCTAGGCCAACGCGTCGCGCTTGGCGAAGATGCTTGCCATTTGCGCCGCGTTCTCGGTTCCCCAGGTGCACAGCGGGATGATCGCGTCGGCCAGGCTGCGACCGAGCGGGGTCAGCGTGTAGTCCACGCGCGGGGGCACTTCCTTGTAGTCGGTCCGTGCAAGCACTTGATCGGCTTCCAGATCCTTCAACTGCTGGATCAGCACCTTGTCGCTGACGCCAGGGATCAAACGCTTGAGCTCGCCATAGCGTTTCGGACCGTCGCGCAGGAAAAACAAGACCAGCGGTTTCCACTTGCCCGAGATGATGCGCAGCGTGGCGTTGAGCCCGCAGCCGGTGTCGCAGATTTCAGATGTCGTCGTCATTTTTTGATACTTACCAAAAGGTGCATACTTGTCCTTAGGTTATCAGCGCTGCATCCTCGTCTCAAGCAAGCAATTTCCTGCTTGGGTACAACTTCAACGAAGGATGCACGTCATGACCAGACTGAATGGAAAGACCGCCGTGATCACCGGCGGCGCTACCGGTATCGGCCTCGCCGCAGCAAAGCGTTTCATCGAGGAGGGTGCCTTCGTCTTCATCTTCGGCCGCCGCCAGGAAGCGCTCGACGCTGCTGTGGCCGAGCTCGGGCCCAATGCCCGCGCGGTGAAGGGCTCGGTCTCCGATCTGGCCGACCTCGACCGACTCTACGCGGCGGTGAAGGCCGAGCGCGGAACCCTCGACATCGTCTTCGCCAATGCCGGTGCGGGAAGCCCGCTTGCGCTCGGCAAGATCACCCCCGAGCACATTGACGAAACCTTCGAGACCAACGTGAAGGGCTTGATCTTCACGGTCCAGAAGGCGCTGCCGCTGATGGGGCAGGGCGGTTCGATCATCCTGACCGGATCGAGCGCCGGCACCACGGGCGCCCCGGCATTCAGCGTCTACAGCGCAAGCAAGGCGGCCGTGCGCAATCTCGCGCGGACTTGGGCGCAGGACCTGAAGGGCACCGGTATCCGGGTCAACGTGTTGTCGCCCGGACCGACGGCGACCGAACTCGCGAAGGCAGCGCTAGGCGAAGAAGGCATGAAGGTCTTCGCTGCGATGAATCCGCTCCAGCGCATGGCCGATCCGGCGGAAATCGGAGCAGCGGCCGCGTTTCTCGCGTCGCAGGACAGCAGCTTCATGACCGCCAGTGAGGTCGCCGTCGACGGCGGTCTGGCGCAAATCTGATTCGCTACGCCCGAGCGGTCACTCCATTCCAACTTCGGAGCCCGCAGGGCGTGGCAAACCAAAGGAGATTTTTATGAGCTACGCAATTATCGGCTTCGGCAAACTCGGCCAGGCGCTTGCCAAGGCGTTTGCCCGCAAAGGCATCGAAGTATCCGTTGCAACCACGCGCGACCCGGAAAGTTTTGCCGCCGATGCGGCCGCGATCGGACCCTCGATCATCCCCAAAAAACTGGTGGAAGCGCTCACGGCGGACATCATCTTTTTGGCTGTCCGTTTTGAGTCGCACCGGGAAGTCGCGAAGGCGCTGCAGAACTGGAAGGGCAAGACCGTCATCGATGTGACCAATGCCTACGGCGTGCCCCCTGAGGAACTGGGAGGGCAGCCTTCTTCCAAGGTCGTCGCGCAGGCCTTCACGGGTGCAAGACTGGTCAAGGGCTTCAACCATTTGGTTGCTGCCGTTCTAGACCAGGACCCGGCCGTACAGGGTGGCAGGAGAGTCGTGTTCCTGGCGAGCGACGATGACGGCGCCGCAGCGGAGATTGGTGCGCTTGCGGAAAATCTCGGTTTCTCGCCGATCAAACTGGGCGGGCTTTCGGAAGGTGGACTGCTTGTGCAGGCGCGCGGAAACAGCTGGGGTCAGCTGATCTTTAAGGACTTGGTCAAGTTCGACTGATGGATCGTAATCGCAAATTTTGATGCGATCTCCCTCGTGGAAAAGGGCCGCCACAGTCTGATTGAAGTGAGGGCGGCGCCGGCTTCAGGTCCTCGCTGACAGGCCCACAACTTATACGATTGGATAAGTGCCAATTGCGCCGTGACAGGGCGCGTTTGCCGCCTTGTTCATCCCCCGCTCTCAGGAAAGATGCACCCGCCATTGCGGACCAGCGCCTTCACTTCCTCGCTCACCTGCATCGGGTTTTGACTTAATCGAGCAACAAACTCCTCGCGGCGCCGCACGTACGACTTCGAATCATGCTTCGCGCTCCAGAGCACAATGTTGATCACAATGGGAATGAGGTCCAGACCCTTCTCGGTCAACGTGTAAAAGTCCTTGCGCCTATCGTCGGGGCTTGGCGCCTTCGAGAGAACGCCTTGCTTCTCAAGAAAGGCAAGTCGCGAAGCAAGCACATTGGTCGCGATTCCCTCTTCCGATTTCAGGAAATCGCCATACGTCTTCTTTCCCACAAAAACGATGTCGCGAATGATCAAGAGCGACCAGCGGTCGCCGAAAATCTCCACGCCGTAGTTCACCGCGCAATGGGACCGAAAGTCTTCTTTAAGAGTTGTCTTCATGGCTGGATCTTAGCATCGCTTGCATGTCGCAAGTAAAACTCAGTAGATCGCTTGCTTTTTGCAAGTGAAGCGCCCAGCATGGATCTCACGTTGGATGAGTTCGCCGGATCGCACCAGCAGCCTTGGAATGATCTACCCCATACCTGCAAGGAAACCGCGCATGAGCACTATCAGCATTATCGGCTCAGGTGACATGGCCGCATCGATCGGCGGCCTTGCCGCCAAGGCCGGACACACCGTCGAGGTGATGAGTCGTGACGCCGCCAAGGCGCGGGCGCTGGCCGAGCAGTTCGGAGTCGGCGCGACGACAGGAACGTTCGGCGCAGCCCCCGCCGGGGATATTGTCATCCTGGCGGTTCCGTACTCCGCCGTTCTCGACGTGGTGAAGCAATACGGGGAAGCACTGGCCGGCAAGCTTCTTGTCGACATCACCAACCCCGTCGCCCCCGACTTCACAAGCTTTGTGACCCCTCAGGACAGTTTCGGTGCACAGGAGATCGCCAACGCCGCCCCTACCGACGCCGAAGTCGTCAAGGCGTTCAACACCCACTTCTCCCACGTCCTGGCCGCCGGTCCTGTCGAGGGTCACCTGCTGGACGTGTTCATCGCCGGGGACGGCGCGCAGGCGAAGGTACGCGTCTCGGCGTTCATCAAAAGCCTCGGACTGCGCCCGATGGACACTGGGCCGCTGCTTATGGCTCGAACGCTGGAGCACGTCTGCCTGTTGTCGCTGGGCCTCATGACCCACTCGGTCAAAAGCACCCATTTCGCGATCGGCGTCAGCCTTCCCGGCTTAGCGCACGCGCACCAGCGCGTCTCGTATCACTCTGCTCAGAAGGGCCAATAACATGTTCGTTTTCGTCACTGGCGGCACCGGCCACGTCGGTTCGTACGTCATCCCCGACCTCATTGCAGCCGGCCACGAGGTCGTCGCTCTGGCAAGGTCAGACGCGTCCGCGTCAGCGGCGTCCGCGCTCGGCGCCAAGGTGCGTCGTGGAGATCTTGCCGACCTCGAAGGGCTCAAGGCGGCGGCGGTCGAGTCCGACGGCGTCATCCACCTCGGATACAGGGCCGAACTGCTTCCGTCCGGCGGGATCGCCGCCTTAGTCGAATCGGAACTCGCGACCGTCCTCGCGTTCGGCGAGGCGCTGGCGGGCACGGATAAGCCACTGGTCGTTGCAGGCAGTATCGGCACGCCCATGAACGTGGGCAGGGCGGCGTCTATCGGCGCACCGGTTAGTCTGGGCCGCCCGGCGACCGAGGATGATCCCGCTCTACCTGGCGGCCCGATCAATTCAGGCACTCTGTTGGCACGCAATATCGTGGAAACCGCTGTCTTGGGCCTCGCCGAGCGAGGTGTTAGATCGTCGGTCGTGCGGATTCCCACTCTCTTACACAGTGCGACCGGTCGCCTGCAGCTGATCATGCTCGCGAAAACAAAGGGTTTCGCCGGCTATCCGGGAGACGGTAAGAACCGGTGGCCCGCGGTGCACGTCCGGGATCTTGCCTCTCTGTTCCGCCTGGCGCTCGAGAAGGGGGCGGCAGGCAAAACCTGGCACGCGATCGGCGACGAGGGAATCCCGTTCCGCGAGATCGCCGAGGCTATAGCCGCTCGCCTGGGAATACCCGCCGTGAGCATCCCTGCGGACGAACTGATGCTGCCGGGCTACTTTGGGTTCCTGGCGGCAGTGGCCACGCTAGACCTCCCCGCGTCGAATGCCATCACCCGTCAGGCTCTTGGCTGGGACCCCGTTCAGCCCGGTCTGATCGAGGACCTCGACAACGGCCATTACTTTCCGCCGACTGACTTGAGCTGACGGCGGGGCGCTGGATCGTTAATGCGCCCGGCACAGTCCCCTAGCACCTTTTCCCGCACCCCATCACCCACGAGGAACACGCATATGCATGTTTTTGTTACTGGCGGCACCGGCCATTCCGGTCCGTACATCATCTCCGATCTTATCGCCGCCGGCCATGAGGTCACTGCTCTGGCTCGGTCCGACACGGCCGCGGCGGAGGCTGCTGCGCTCGGCGCCAAGGTACGTCGCGGCAATCTCGAGGATCTCGACGGGCTAAAGGAAGCGGCCGCAGCCTCGGACGGCGTCATTCACCTCGCGCACCGGCAGGACCTGATTCCAACCGGCGGGATCAACGCCGTTGCGGCCGCGGAGCTTGAGATCATGCTCGCCTATGGCGAAGCACTGGCCGGAAGCGGAAAGCCGTTGGTCGTGTCTGGAAGCGTCGGCTCGCCCGGGTGGGAGGGCTTGGGCCGGCCGGCCACCGAGGAGGATCCGCCCCTTCCTGGCGGCGATCCGTACAAGAATACCCTGCGGGTTCGGAACATCGTGGAAACCACGGTGATCGGTCTCGCCGAAAAGGGCATACGGTCTTCTATCGTGCGGATCCCTGAGATCATGCACAGCTCCACCGATAACGCGGGCTTCCTTCCGCTGTTGATCGGGCTGGCCAAGGAAAAGGGTGTCGTCGGCTACCCCGGAGACGGTGCCAACCGTTGGGGGGCCGTGCACGCCCGTGACCTCGCCACCGTGTTTCGCCTGGCGCTGGAAAAAGGCGCGGCGGGTAGAAGCTGGCATGCAATCGCCGACGTGGCTATCCCGTACCGTCAGATCGCCGAAGCCATTGCCAGCCGGTTAAATCTGCCGGCCGTGTCTATTCCCGCGGACGTGCTGATGCTGCCTGGCTACTTCGGGTTCCTTGCGAATCTGGTCACGCTGGACACCCCGACATCGAACGCCATCACGCGCCGGGTTCTTGGCTGGGAACCTTCCCAGCCCGGACTCTTCGCCGATCTTGATAGCGGTCATTACTTCCCGGCCGACTGACGAGGTGACGGCACACCGCCGGGTCGCACTGCGCCCGGCGGGTGGCCAAGCCGCGACGGCGTAACCCGTCCAGAAAAGCTGGAAAATATCTGATTTCAGAACGGAGACTGCACATGAGCACTATCAGCATCATCGGTTCGGGAGGCATGGCCACGGCGGTCGCCGACCGTATCGCCAAGGCCGGACACACCGTCGAGGTGGTCAGCCGCGATCCCGCCAAGGCGCAGGCGCTTGCCGACAAGCTCGCATCCGGAGCGATCACAGGGACTTACGGCGTCACTCCGGCGGGCGACATCGTCATTCTCGCCGTGCCGTACACCAGTGCGTTGGCGGTACTGGCCGACTTTGGGAAAGCGCTCGACGGTAAGGTGATCATCGATATCACCAACCCGGTCGCTCCCGATCTCTCGGGCCTCGTTACCCCCCACGGCAGTTCCGGTGCGCAGGAGATCGCCAAGGGCGCCCCGGCCAGCGCGCATGTCGTCAAGGCGTTCAATACCCTCTTCGGCCATGTACTTGTGAAGGGTGAACGCCTCGACGCGTTCATCGCGGCGGACGATGCGGACGCCAAGGCGCGCGTCTCGACCTTCCTCGAGAGTCTCGGGCTGCGTCCGTTGGATGTCGGCGGCCTGCAGATGGCCCAGACGCTCGAGTGGCTCGGTCTGATGATGATCGGCCTGGCTAAAAACGGCGCCGGCACCTGGGACATCGCCATGAATGTCGATATCGGCTGAATCACCGACACCACGTCCTCACCAGCAGGCCAACAACGTGTCCGGTTAGATCGGACACGATCCTGGGTAAAGGGAATGGAGAGATTTCGATGAATACACAAGAGAATGTCCAGACTGTGAAGAATTTTTTTGCAGTCATGGGCCGCGGCGATAAGCCAGGTCTGCTGGCGTTGTCTGCCGAAGATATCGAGTGGATCATTCCGGGCGAGGGCTGGCCGCTGGCCGGCACGCACCGCGATTGCCTGGTCGAGAGATGATCTGAGCCGTGCAACCGGGTCGGGAACAGGAAGTCCTCATTGCGAAGATGGGTCTGATGCATGTCTCGTACTCGCAGCTTGGTTAAGTCGCAGGCACGCAGTTTGCTGTCGATGGCCAGGTTGAAGAGAGACAGATCCCGTGTCTTCTCCGTGAGCTGGAGTCTGACCCGGATGGCCCAGATATCTCTAACTCGGAGCGGGGCTTTCTGCCCGACAAGCTTTCCCTTGTTCCAAGGCTGATGGCGATATGAAGCAATAGTGTTCATGGCTTGTCCTCCAGGTTGAGGGAGGACAAGGGTGGATCAGTCACGGTGCGTGGTGGTCGCTAGAATTCGTCCACTGCCGTCAGATACTGTGCAATGTCCCACCCGTGGTTATTTAGGATCCGTGAGATCAGTTAGCGCTTTTCGCTAAGCCCCAACCCAATTCCTCCTAACACTGCCAGCGATGTCAGTACTAAGCGAACGGTGAGGAGCACGTCTGACAGGGATATTCCATGGCTTCGCTGACAGGTTCGATTCCGCGAGTGCATATAGAACTGTAGGTAGTGCGTCGAAAGTCAGAGGAACAGCGGAAGGGTAGGATTGGAGTGAGGGGGAATGCAGCACACTTTAGGCCATAAGCAGTCGGTGACAGGCTAGTGGCAAATCGAAAGCAAGCGGGCGCGCTATCACCGAATTAACTAAATCTTATAGCGATGCCCTAACCACCAATGGACAATCAACTGGCTGGGCTCCCGATACGTCGAGGGTCTCGACCAGGTGCCGTGCAGCCTTGCGACCGATCTCGTAGTACGGCAGTTGCACCGTGGTCAGCGGCGGGATAAACAGCTCAGCAATACCGATCATGTTGTCGTAGCCGAGCACGGCGACATCGTTGGGAATTTTCAGGCCACGGCCCAACAACAGCTGATAGGCACAGAAGGCAATGCGGTCGTTGCCACAGATCAGAATGTCGAATTGGGGGCGACCATCAATGATGTGCCGGTCGAGGATGGCTGCGGTTTCGCCATAGGCGTCATGATCGGAAAGGTCGTATTGCAAGAGCGCGTCAGGCGCCAGTCCGAATGCCTGACAGGCACGCTGCATGCCTTTTTGTCGCAGACCCCAGGCCAGACTCTGTTTTGGCAGATTGATACACAGAGGGCGCTTATAGCCGAGGTTCAACGCGTGGTGTACGGCCCGATACTGCCCCATTTCGTCGTCTGGTACATAGCTAACGAGACGGCTGTCATCTGCCAGGCAATTGGCGAGCACCAAGGGTTTGCTCTTCAATCGCTCGGGAATGCACACCTGGCGAAACCTCATGGCGCTGAAGATCAAGCCGTCGGGACGGTGCGATAGCATCAGGTCGATGTTCTGGTCGGTGGGCGGGTTGCTTAACAGGTTGAGGATAAATACATTCCAGCCAGCTTGCTGCGCGGTCTGCTCGATGGACAGCAGCAGCTCGACCGCGAATGGTGTGGTCGCGGTGTCCAGCGCGAACACACCGATGGTTCGCGACTGGAGGTTGTCGCCGCGCATCTTGCGCGCCGACAGGCTCGGTACGAATTGCAGTTCATCAATGGCACGACGCACCCGCAGAAGGGTTTCGGGGCTCAGTTTTTCCGGAGTGTTGAGCGCTCGAGAAACCGTCATCAGGGACACGCCGGCCAGCTGTGCAACGTCTTTCACTGAAGTCATGCGAAGTGAGGCCGGTCAGGTTGACGCAGAATCATGACACATGGCCCAGGCTTCTCGCGACCCGAATGACGCCGCTCATAGCCATCCCGAGTCGAGAGGCCATGCCTTGGGAATCGAGACACGCCCGCCACTCCCGCTTGCCAGAAGCTTCACGCCCAGACTGTCGGGCCGCGGATAGAGGCGACTGCTGAGGCTGAAGCGCCCGTTTTCGTCGAACACCTCAATGGACGAGCGATCGAGAAACACGCGCAGTTCGAGTCGCTCTTGTGTCGGGTCTATCGACACGCTGCGCTGACCTGTGGCTTGCGCACCCGAGCGGCTGCGGTCAAGCACCAGGCGATGCAGTGATGCATCGTAGTAGAGCAGGGTTTCTTCACGGCCATCGTCGCTGCAACGCAAGGCGACTCCCAGGTGGCCGTCGGTGCAGCCGAGCAGATCCAGATGCACATGGATTTCGAGCATATCGCCTTTCACTTCCGGCACCCACCGGGATCCCGACTTATCCCACCAGGGCGTATTCGGCAATGGCGCCTTGCGTAGAGCGGTGAGCTCCCGTGCCGGATACACGCAAAGGCGATCTGCGCGCAGTTCAAGTTCGCGCGGCAAACCGAGCATGCCGCACCAGTGATGGGCCTTGCTCGGCATCGGGCTTTCCCACATGTCGAGCCACGCCCACAAAAGTCGCCGACCATCGGCGGCCAGTAGCGTTTGCGCTGCATAGAAATCGTGGCCATTATCCAGCTCGATAAAAGGCCCGCCAGTGAAGTGCCATTCGCTGTCGAGTCGGCCCACTCGATAACCAGTCTGGTACTTGTTGAGCCGGTCGTAACCGTGGGGTTGCATGCCTTGGGGGGAGTACAGCAGGACATCGCGTCCGTTCAGTCGAAACAGATCCGGGCATTCCCACATATAGCCATCGCCCTCGTTGCCGCTGGACACATAGTCAAGGAACTCCCAGACGTGCAGATCCGTGGAACGGTACAACGGGAGCAGCGGCATATCGCCCAGACGTGCGCCGGCAATCAGGTACCAACAGTCATCCTCCTTCCATACCTTGGGGTCACGAAAGTGCATGATAGTGTCTTGCGGCGCGGTCTCGATGACTGCGCCATGCTTGACGAAGCGGATGCCGTCGATACTGGTGGCCAGGCACTGGACTTGACGGATCGAGCGTTCGTCACCCGCTTCCCCCAGCCAGGTGTGCCCGGTGTAGATCAGTGCCAGGGTATCTCCACACACCACCGCGCTACCGGAAAAACAACCGTCACGGTCGAAGTCATCGCCGGGTGCCAGCGCAATGGGCAGATGCTGCCAATGAACCAGATCGGCACTCTTGGCATGCCCCCAATACATCGGGCCCCATTTCGCCTCGAAGGGGTAATGTTGATAGAAAACGTGATATTCGCCACGAAAGTACACCACCCCGTTAGGGTCGTTCATCCAGCCTGCCGGGGGAGCAATATGATAACCGGGTCGATAATCGTGGATGACGCGAGACAGGCCGTCACTCAGTGCACGCTGCGCAAGGTCAAGGGAAGAAGACATTGGGTCGCTCATGGTATTCAAAGACAAGGTCATAAGGCGCGTGCTCGTACTGAGCGCAGAGAGACGTCATCCGGCAGGGTTTCAATGGCTTGTGGGGGGCGCCTCAAGGCCGTGCCGTCGGCGTCGAACAGGTGCAGATTACCGATGTCCAGCCGCAGCTCGACCCGATCGCCGACCTGCCATCCGGCGTTGACCTCACAACGACAGATCAGTGGCTCGTCCTGCCCGGTATCGAGGTGCACATAGGTTTCGCTACCCAGGTATTCGACCCCGGTCACGACGACGCCGACGGTTCCATCCGCCGCTTTGAGCGATACGTGCTCCGGGCGAACCCCGAGGCTCAGCTGCGTGTCCGCCGCCAGGTTTGAGCTGTCGAAGGGCAGGGAGGTCATACCCAAAACGGGGGTGTCGACCAGGCTGGTTTCGCCCGGGGCATGCAGGCGCGCCGCCAGAAAGTTCATTCTGGGCGAGCCCAGAAAACCGGCGACAAAGCGGCTGGCCGGGCGTTCATAGAGTTCGCGCGGTGAACCGACCTGTTCTACGCGACCGCCATTGAGCACGACAATTTTGTCGGCCAGGGTCATCGCTTCCACCTGATCGTGGGTGACGTAGATCATGGTCGAGCCCAGTCGAGCATGCAGACGGGCGATTTCGTTGCGCATCTGCACCCGCAAGGATGCATCCAGGTTGGAAAGCGGCTCATCGAACAACAAAATGTCCGGTTCCCGCGCCATGGCTCTGCCCATGGCCACACGCTGACGCTGCCCTCCAGACAGTTCCTTTGGCTTGCGTTGCAGCAGTTTGTCCAATTGCAGGATCTGCGCAGTTTTCAGCACCCGCTCGCGCAAGCTGCTCTTTTCAGTCTTGGCCAGTTTGAGACCAAAGCTGATGTTGTCGTAGACGCTCATGTGCGGGTACAGCGCATAAGACTGAAACACCATGCCGACGCCACGCTCGCGCGGCTCCAGGTCGTTGACCCGCCGCCCGTCGATCAGCAGGTCGCCGGCGCAGATCGAATCCAGTCCGGCGATCAGTCGCAGCAGAGTCGACTTTCCGCAGCCCGAAGGGCCAACGAACACCACGAATTCACCCGCAGCGATCTCCAGGCTGACGTCGCGAAGAATCCGCACGCCGCCCAATTGTTTGTTCACGTTGTCTAGCTTCAATTTGATCACGATGCTGTTCCTTGTATTTGTTGGGCATCAACCCTTTAACGCGCCGGCAGTAAGACCGGAAACGATTCGGCGCTGGAAGATCAGCACCAGAATCACCAGTGGGACGGTGACCAGCACCGATGCGGCCATCAACAGCCCCCAAGGCAGCTCATGGGGACTCCCGCCGGAAATCAAGGCGATGGCGACCGGCACCGTGCGTTGCGTGTCTGTGAGGGTGAAGGTCAGGGCAAACAGGAACTCGTTCCACGCTGCGATAAAGGCCAATAAGCCCGTAGTGACCAGTGCGGGCCAGAGCAGCGGCAACAGCACACGGGTAAGCGTGACCCAGGGCGAAGCGCCATCCATGATTGCCGCTTCTTCCAGTTCATGGGGTAGTTGCCCCATGAACGTGGTCAGCACCCAGACGGTGAAGGGCAGGGTGAAAATCGTGTAGCTCAGGATCAACGCCCAGGACGTGTTGTACAGACCCAAGGCGCGGATCACCTCGAACAGCCCTGACAGTACAGCGACCTGGGGAAACATCGAGACGCCAAGAACCATCATCAATACGGTGCCACGCCCACGGAACTTCACCCTGCCCAAGGCATAGGCGGCGGTCAGGCTGAGGAACAGCGCCAGCGTCACCACGCAAAGCGCAACCACCAGCGAGTTACCGATAGCTCTCAGGAATGAGGATTGGTGGAGTACCGCCGCGTAATTGGAGAAGTCGGGACTATCGATCCAATAGCTCACCTCGAACAAGGCGCTGGATGGCTTCAGCGAAGTCACGATGGCGTAGTAGAAAGGGAAGACTGCATACAGCAGCAAAATCCCGATCAGACACCAGAACCCGAGGCGCAACAGCGCTTTTTTGAGTAGACGCTGGTTCATGAGCGAACCTCCAGTTGACGACGTCCGAGGTAGAGATAAAGCATGGCGATCACCGCAACGACCAGAAACAGCAGAGTCGAGGCCGCGCTGCCATAGCCAACGTCCTGGAACTCCACCAGGTGCTGGCGGGCATAGACCGACATACTCATGGTGCTCGAAGAGTTCGAGGTCAGCACATAGATAACGTCGAATACCCGCAGGGAATCGAGGATGCGGAAGATCGCTGCCACCAGCAGTGCAGGCATCAATAGTGGAAGCGTGACACGCCAGAACACCTTCAGCGGATGAATGCCATCGACCCTGGCGGCTTCGTAGCAATCGCTCGGCAACATCTGCAAGGCAGCCAGCATCAGCAGCGTGACAAAAGGTACGGTCTTCCAGACGTCGACGATGATGACCGCCCACATCGACAGATCCGCATCTGCCGTCCAGGCCAGGGGAGCGTCAATCAGTCCGAGGCTCAGCATCAGGTGATTGATGATGCCGAACTGGTCGTTAAGCATCCATGACCAGATCTTCGCTGAGACAATGGTAGGAATCGCCCACGGAATCAGAATTAACGCACGCACCAGGGAACGGCCTGTGAACTTGATGTTCAGCAGCAACGCCACCAGCAGCCCCAGGACGACTTCCAGTCCCACCGACACCACGGTGAAATGCAACGTGTTGCGCACAGCGTTCCACCATTGTGGATCGACCAGGATGCCCGACCAGTTGGAACCGTCGTGGAACAGATAATTGCTCAAGCCTACGAAGGATCCGCCACGGGTGTCCGCCAGGTTGGCGTCGGTCAGGCTGAACCAGAATGTGCGCAGTAGCGGCCAGGCCGCCACCAGGGCCAGGCACAGCAACATCGGTGTCAGAAACAGCCAGGCGGCACGTACTCGGCGACGCTGTATAGGCGTTTCCCTGGTGAGCAGGAGCTCGTCACAGGAGGCATGGGTAGAAGAGACAGACATGGTGATTTCCTTCCTTGTGGCTTACCAGTTCCGGCGTTTGATGCGCGTGAGTTCGCTTTCCAGTTCGGCCAGCGCCTGATCGACAGGCAACTCGCCCGCCAGCACGCCATGCACTCGATCGAAAAACGCATTGGAGACCCGTGGATAGCGATCGGCGGTTATTGAGGCGGGGCGCATGACCCCGTCGTTGAGAATGCTGTGGAGCTGACTGTAGTAAGGCATTGCCGCGAGCAGTTCGGGATCTTGATACAGCGACTCGATAACCGGGTTATAGGCGCCTATCAGAGCACGATGTTTTTGCTGTTGGGCACTGGTCAGGTAGCTCACCAGCTCTGCGGCAAGTTTCGGATGGGCGCTGTAACGCGATACTGCCAAGCCCCACCCACCGAGGGTGGATGCATGGTTGCCGGTCTCGCCACCCCGGGGGAGGGGAGCGACCCCAACCTTGTCTTTTACGGCGCTGTCCTGGCTTTGCACCAGGGCCCAGACATAAGGCCAGTTACGCATGAACAGCGCATTTCCCGACTGGAATACGCCACGTCCTTCTTCCTCGGTGTAATTGAGTACGCCTCGCGGGGAGATATCTCCTACCCAGCTTTTCGCCAGGGTCAAAGCAGCTCTTGAGGCCTGACTGTTAACCACGATGTCTCCTCGTGGATTGACCAGTCCGCCTTCCGGTTGGCTGCTGATCCACTCCAGCGCATTACACGTCAGGCCCTCGTAGGCGCGTCCCTGAAATATGTAACCCCACACATTGGGGTTACCGGTGTTGCGTTCGGCCTGTTGAACATCCCTGGCGGTAGCGGTCATTTCCTCCCACGTCTGGGGAACCTGCTTGTTGTACTTCTCGAGCAAGTCCTTGCGGTAATACAGCAGGCCCGAGTCGGTGAACCACGGCATCGTCACCAGCCGTCCGTTTACCGTGGCGTTATCTACCTGTGCCTGGAAGTAGCCTTGGGTCGCGTTGGCTGGAAGCACCTCACGCAGATCCATCAGATGTTTGGCCAGCATCCCCGGCCACACCATATCGATTTGAATGATGTCGATGTCGGTGGACTGCGCACTGAGGATCTGCTGGTAGAACGACAACCTCTCGGTCGCCGAGTTAGGCGTGGAAACCACCTCGACATTGTTGCCGGTCTGTTTCGACCACGCCTCGACAGCCTCCTTGCAGAGTTGTAACTCGGCACCCACTGCACCGCACGAGATCGTCAAATCGGCTGCGCTCGAGACGGACGGAAGTCCGGCACAGAGGGTGAGTAGCGCTGCTGGAAGGAGAGATTTCAGCTGTTTCATAAAGCCCTCTTTATTTTTGTTTTTAGAAAAGTTAACGTTAACACCGTCAATGTAGCAGCGTATTTGCGATGAGGCATCTTTTTTTTGTCGATTTGGACAATTCACAACTCACGAAAAAAGGTCTGCCGCTGGAACAAAACAATAAAAACAAAACAGGGAAATTCACATGCAGAAAGCATCAAGATGGCTACTCGCAGGCGTGCTCAGCACCTCGGCGGCGACCTCTCAGGCCGCTACTCTGGAAGAACGCATGGCCGCGTTTGAAGCCCGTGCCAGCGCCGCGGAAAAGCGTGCAGCCGCAGCCGAGCAGCAAACCCAGGCACTCGCCAGGGAATTGCAGCAGATCAAACTCGCCACTCCTCCCTTGCAGCCCGCCGCGTCTACTGCGGCAGTAATTTCGGCGCCTGCTTTGGATACCCGGCTGGCAAAACTCGAAGCCCGTCAGCAAAGCCTGGAGAAAGAGGGCAATACCGGACACCTCACTGATGGGTTCAGCTTCAACGGCTATGCCCGCTCTGGATTGCTGATCGACGAGGGGCTTGGTGGTGGCCGTGGCGGCCCTTATACAACTCCGGCCGGCTCGGTTGGTGGTGCAGTCGGGCGACTCGGTAACGAAGACGACACCTACATGCGTATAGACCTGTCGAAAGAAATCTATGCGCAAAACGGCACCCGTTCCAAATTCACGGTCTCCATCGCCGACGGCGTGGAAAGCTCCAATGACTGGACGGCCGACGAAAGCAAACTGAACGTGCGCCAGGTATTCACAGCGCTCGACCATGTCGCTGCATTCAAGGGCAATTCAGTGTTCGAGAACGCCACCCTGTGGGCAGGCAAGCGATTCGATAGAGATAATTTCGATATCCACTGGCTGGACTCGGACGTCGTCTACCTGGCCGGCACCGGCGGTGGAATCTACGATGTGCAGATGAACAAGAATTGGCGCTCGAATTACTCCTTGATTGGACGTAGCTATGGGGATTTCAGTCAAGGGGGTATTAATGCCGATGTGGCAAGCTACATCCTGACCTCCAACCAGTTCTTCGACGATGGTCAGTGGCAGTGGATGTTCAATGGCATCGGCGCAAAGAAAAACGATTTCGGTACTCGCACCAATAAAGCGGGTTTTACGCCTGCGGATTCCGGCTTGCACAGCATGCTGGCCAATCACCAGAAAAACTTTTTCGGCAGAGAAGGCTTCTTCAAAACGGCGCTGCTCTATGGGCAAGGTCTGGGGGCAGAGGTCAAGAACGTCGGCTCGGATGGTGAACTGATTGATGATGCCCGCGCTCTGCGTCTGGCACTTTACGGTGAAACACCCCTTGCGCCTGACTGGCGCATCGGGCCCAGCTTGCTGGCCGAAGCGAGCAAGGATAGATACGTCAAGGGTGACGACTACCGCTGGCTGACCCTGAACGTGCGATTGGCTAACAAAATCAACAGCAACTTCGAGATGGCCTACGAAATGAGCTGGCAAACCATGAACCTCGACCCCAAGGGCTATCTACAACGTAATGCGGTCGACGGTAACTTTTGGAAATTCACTGTCGCCCCGACATTCAAACTTGACGTTGGAGATCTTCTCACACGTCCCGAATTGCGAGTGTTCGCAAGCTTCATGAACTGGTCTTCGGATCTGGACAGATTCAGTACCACAGACTCCTTTGGCATGACGGACTTCCACGCCGGAGGCGTATGGCAATACGGCATACAAATGGAAACCTGGTTTTAATATTTGAACGCGTCCGGTCAACACGCCTTCAGCTCATCGATCCCTGCTTTTCACCAAGCGTATTGAGTAATTGATTACCGGTCAAAGCTGATCAACCAGCAGTTATCCCTACGACAAAAAAATAAGGAAATGACGATGGTATTGCCTCGCGCAGTAGTGTTTGGCGAAGCCCTGACCGATCTTGTCCAAGGCACTCCTGGACAGTGGAAGGGTTACCCAGGTGGTGCTCCTTGGAACGTTGCACGAGCGCTAAGTCGCTTGGGTGTTAGCAGCGCTTTTGCTGGGTCGGTGAGCATAGATTCACTGGGTGACGAGATAGTTTGGCAGTCGGAAGCGGCAGCATTAGATATGAGGTTTATCCAACGGGTAGACCGAGATCCTTTGGTCGCCATCGTTCCATCGAGCCGTCCTCCAAGATACTTTTTTGCTGGAGATGCCGATCTGTTTTTTGATCCAGATCTGATGCCCGAAGGATGGATCAACCAAGCAGAGCTGTGTCATTTCAGCTGCATCAGTTTGGCTCGACAGCCACTCGCAGACAGGCTGGTTAAAATTGCTCAGCAGGCCAAAGAAGCCGGTAAACGGATTAGCTATGATCCGAACTGGCGCAATTTAATGGATAGCCATTATCGGGAGCAGACCTTCCCTACGATGACCACCCTTGCTGACATGATTAAGCTTTCCGACGAAGACCTTCGGCAAATTTATCCAGGGCTGACAGAACACCAGGCAATGGATGAGCTTCGCGCTCTTAATCCTCAGGCGCAGATCCTTTTTACCCGAGGAGAACACGGGATGATTCTCCACACCCCGGACAGCCAACTCGATCAGCCGGCTATTGCCGTGAAAGTGGAAGACACGGTTGGAGCAGGAGACGCTTGTATGGCTGGTTGGCTGGCTGCGGAGTTGCTGGGGATCGTAGACTTGAGAGAACGCCTGCGATTTTCAGCAGCTTGCGCATCCATATCGTGCCGCCATGCCGGAGCCCATGCTCCTGCGCTAGCTGATGTGGAAGGTTTGCTGCAGCTGCTAAAACATACTTGACCATGGTTGCCGCTTGGCGAGCAATCGATCACAGTGAAATGGCCAACGTCCGATCCTGAAGGTTGCGCCCGCTTTGTCCGTGGACTCACTCAATGATTCGCATCGACGCCATCTGGCTCGCCACCGAGCCCATGGACATGCGTGCCGGCACTGAAACGGCTCTGGCCAGGGTGATCGCGGTGTTCGGTGCGGCGAAGCCGCACTGTGCTTATCTGTTCGCCAACCGCCGCGCCACTCGTATGAAAGTGCTGGTGCATGACGGGATTGGCGTCTGGCTGGCTGCTCGCAGGTTGAATCAAGGCAAGTTTCACTGGCCAGGCATTCGACAAGGCTGCGAGATGGAGCTGGATACTGAGCAACTTCAGGCCTTGGTGCTCGGCCTACCTTGGCAACGCGTTGGGGCTGGCGGTGCAATCACACTGCTTTAACACCCGCCATTAGCCCATTGGTCTATCGCCGCGAACGGCCTGCTCTGGCAAAGTTCGCGGCATGACGTCCTCACCCAACCTCGACCAAATGTCCCCCGACCAACTGCGTGCCCTCGCGGCGCAGTTGCTGTCCCAGGTTGATTCTCTCGGGCAGCAAGTCGACAGGATGGGCAAGAAGAACGACCGCGACCAAACCATCATCGAGCAGCTCACCCACGAAATCGCCTGGTTCAAACGTAATAAGTTTGCCAAGCGCAGTGAGCAATTGAGCCCTGCCCAAGGCAGCCTGCTCGACGACCTGCTCGACACCGACATCGCGGCCATCGAAGCCGAGCTGAAGGCGTTGAATCCGCCGGCTGCGCCGGCCGAACCACGCAAGCAGCCAAAGCGTGTTTCCTTGCCAGCGCAGTTTCCGCGTACCGTGATTTATCACGAACCCGACACTACCCAGTGCGCCTGCGGCTGCCAGCTCCAGCGGATCGGCGAAGACGTCAGCGAGAAGCTGGATTACATCCCGGGCGTGTTCACCGTCGAGCAACATGTGCGCGGGAAGTGGGTCTGCCGCGAGTGCGAAACACTGACTCAGGCACCGGTTCCGGCCCAGCTAATCGACAAGGGCATCCCGACCGCAGGGCTGCTGGCTCACGTGATGGTGGCCAAATTCGCCGACCATTGCCGCTGTATCGGCAAGAGAAAATCTTTGGCCGCGCCGGCCTGGCTATCGCCCGCTCGACCCTGGCGCGATGGGTCGGCCAAACCGGTGTGCAGCTCCAGCCCTTGGTCGATGCGCTGCGCGAAACAGTGCTTGCTCAAGGTGTGATCCACGCTGACGAAACGCCAATTGGCGGGTTGTACGAAATTGAACGGCAAGCGCGGGAAATGACCGACGAAAATCGCTGGCGAATACGCCAGGAAAAAGCGGCCCCCATTATCGACGCACTGCATACCTGGATGTTGGCCCAGCGCGATCTTGTGCCCGAAGGGTCGGCTATCGCGAAAGCTCTGGATTACAGCCTTAAGCGCTGGACGGCACTGACTCGATATCTCGAGGACGGGGCTGTGCCCATAGATAATAACGCGGTCGAAAATCAGATAAGGCCGTGGGCACTTGGACGCTCGAACTGGTTGTTCGCCGGGTCGCTACGCAGCGGTAAACGGGCAGCTGCGATCATGAGCTTGATCCAGTCGGCCCGCATGAATGGGCATGATCCTTATGCGTATCTCAAAGATGTGCTGACGCGCCTGCCGACGCAGCGAGCGAGTAAGATCGACCAACTGCTGCCACAGCATTGGGTCTCGGCCTGACGTTCTCAACGTGAGGGTGCTCTTGCATTAGAATGACCGCTCAACTCATATGGAACAGGACTGATCCGAATGGAAGCGCGAGCCACTTTTTCCTCCAAGAATTTCAAACCAACTGACCTGACTCCCACGCCCGAAATTACAACAGGCTTACCAGTGTCGATCAGCTCCATGGAAAAGTCCTATACAGGAACTATCGATGGTATTTCTTCAACAGCCTTTACTGCGGCGTTCGACCAAGCGTCAAGAAGGGGCAGCTACATCGCGATGGAGAGCTTCAAGGGTACGGTGAATGGGGTAGAGGGTTCCTTTAACTTCATTCATTCCGCCTCCACTACCGGAATTGATCGTGCAGATGAGTTTTTCTGCATAGTTGGAGGCAGTGGTACGGATGGTTTGAAAGGGATATCAGGGTCAGGAGGGATCACAATTGACATCGATGGAACGCACCATATTTGGTTGAATTACCACCTCGAATAATTTAACAAGCCGTAAAGGGCACCGCCCCTGACGCATCAGGGAGGTGTCCTCGCTAGGTGCTTACCGTGGCTTTGCCGGATGCTTAGTGCGCCAGTTAAAGCTGGCGGAGGATAGTCGATGAAAGTTCGATACTGGTAAGAAATGGCGAATCAACCAGACCCCGAGTCATGCATGTTGCACCGTGAGGTGCAGGGTGAAGCGTTGACAGGGGAAACCGATGGGCCAGCCATTGAGCCGCGTAATCAGGAATCCGGGATGCCGATGCTGTTAAGCGAAGCAGAAGGCAACACGGAGCATGGCGTTATACGCCAGTCCACGGGAGTGCGCCTCGGAACCAGCGATGAACAGAAGAGGACGTGGCGAGATAGTTTCAATGTCGTCGAACGGGTAGAAGTTCATGAATTTCACGTTGCTGGTCAGCGTCGGCATGGTGGTCGTCTGCGGCGACGCGCCTGCAGGAGTGACTTCACCACGGGAGGTTCGATAGAAGTCCACGAATTCGTCCCCGATTGCGTTGCCCGTTAGTTTTAGCGGGGCACCAGCGGTGTATTCAGTTTTCCCGCCTGAAAACTCAACATAGCGCTGCTCGGCCGCCGTTTTGAGGAATTGCTTCTTCTGTTCGGAGGTCAGTGAATTACCCAGGCCTTTGCGGTACAAGTCGCCATGGTTGTACATGCTCACTGTCGCGATTGCCTTCAGGCGAGGGTCGATCTTGGCCGCGCTGATGACGAAGGCGCCGCTGCCGCAAATGCCAATGATGCCGATACGCTCACGATCAACGAAAGGGCGGGTGCCCAGAAAATCCACTGCTGCGCTGTAATCCTCCGCGTACATGTCCGGCAATACTGCATTGCGAGGCGTGCCTTCACTCTCCCCCCAGAAGGACAGATCCAGAGAGAGTGTGACAAAGCCCTGCTCGGCCATCTTGGTCGCGTAGAGATTAGAGCTTTGCTCCTTCACCGCGCCCATCGGGTGGCCCACGATGATGGCGGCACTTTTCGCGTTAGGGTCGAGGCCTTTCGGAGTGAACAGATTACCCGCCACCTTCATCCCGTATTGATTCTTGAAGATGACTTTTTCTACGGTCACCTTGTCGCTCTTGTAGAAGTTGTCAGCGCCTTTCGACATGTCAGCTCCAATTGATGAAAAAGAGACGATGAGCAGCCCCAGGGCAAGCAAAATTCTTTTCACTGGATATTCCTTTCAGTTGAATAGTTGTCCATTGGCATCGTTGAAACCGGACGCTCAACCCACCAAGGTGGCGTTGTCGATCACGAAGCGATACTTGACGTCGCCCTTGAGCATTCGCTCGTAGGATTCATTTATCTGGTCTGCTCGAACCAGTTCGATGTCGGCGACGATGCCGTGATCGGCGCAGAAATCCAGCATCTCCTGCGTTTCCGGGATTCCACCGATCATCGAGCCGGCAATCGTTCGGCGCTTCATGATCAGGTTGAACACATTGGGCGATGGATGGGGTGATGCGGGCGCACCGACCAGGGTCATCGCCCCGTCGCGCTTGAGGAGTACCAGGAAGGCGTCGAGATCGTGGGGGGCTGCGACGGTGTTGAGAATGAAGTCGAAACTCTTGGTATGTGCCGCCATTTCTTCAGGGTTTCGCGATACGACGACCTCATCGGCGCCTAACGCCTTTGCCGCCTCGCGCTTGTTTTCAGAGGTGGTGAACGCCACGACGTGAGCGCCCATCGCATGGGCGAGCTTAATGCCCATGTGGCCCAGGCCACCGATACCGACTACGCCGATCTTCTTGCCCGGCCCGGCGTTCCAGTGACGCAGCGGAGAATAGGTGGTAATGCCCGCGCACAGCAGCGGTGCGACTGCGGCCAGTTGTACTTCGGGGTGGCGGATGCGCAGCACGTAGCGCTCGTGCACCACGATGTTTTGTGAGTAACCGCCCAGCGTCCAGCCGGGCTCGTCCTGGGTCGGGAAGTTGTAGGTGCCGACCATGCCGTCGCAGTAGTTTTCCAGGCCCGAGTCACAGTCGTCACAGTGTTTACAACTGTCGACGATACAGCCGATACCCACAAGATCTCCCACGTTGAAGTCTGAGACATGCGCACCTACCGCCGATACACGGCCAACGATTTCGTGACCCGGGACGCAGGGGAACTGCGTGCCTGCCCACTCGGCGCGGACTTGGTGCAAATCCGAATGGCAGATGCCACAGAAGGCGATATCGATCTGAACATCATGGGCTGCCGGATCGCGGCGGTTGATCTGCATCGGCTCAAGGGGTTTATCGCCTGCATGGGCGCCGTAGGCTTTCACAAGCATGGGAAGCTCCGTCATTAGATACATCGGATAACCAGTTTCCCTGTGCTTGCTTCCTTCCTGAAGTCCATTTCGCTGGATTACTTGCCTGATCCTATGAGCTTTAATTTTTTAGCTGGGAAAAGGTCGGGCCGCAGAGTTAGAGTGCGGCAACGAGATGTAGGACAATCATGACGATCAAACACGATAACGCAGGTCAAAACACATCACCGCAGGAAGCTCTCGCGCAGATCATTAGCGCACAGATACCGAAAGCTGGTGACTACGGATCGCCTATCGCGGGCCTTGGCTTCTTTCGGCGCGAACATCCCGCGCCACCGACCATCTGCATGGTGGAGCCGAGCATCGTTGTCGTAGCCCAAGGTGAGAAACAATTGTGGGTCGGCGCAGAAGGGTACCCGTACGACACCTCGAACTTTCTGATCACCTCATTGGATTTGCCGGCCAATTCAGAGGTGTTGAAGGCAAGCCCGGAGAAGCCGTGCTTGGGCTTTACGATGAAGCTCGACCTGCGCGTGCTTGCCGAATTAGTAACCCAAGGTGGTTTGCCGCCGACACGTGATCGATCGGTTGTGAAGGGCGTAGGAATCAGTTGCGCGACGCCAACCCTATGGGCATCGTTTGAGCGCCTGCTGGCACTGCTGGATGAGCCTGAAGCGATTCCCGTACTCGCACCCTTGATCATGCGAGAGATTCACTTCCGCCTGTTGCAGGGTGACCAATCTGCCAGGCTTCGGCAGATCACTTCCGTGGATGGACAGGGCTATCGGATTGCAAAGGCAATTGACTGGCTAAAGTTGAATTACGCGCTGCCACTTCGGGTTGATGAGCTCGCGACTCGTGTCCAAATGAGCACACCTACATTTCATCATCACTTCCGGCACCTTACCGCCATGAGCCCACTGCAATACCAGAAATGGCTGCGGTTAAACGAGGCGCGGCGATTAATGCTGAATGAACATCAGGACGCATCCAGTGCAGCGTTCAAGGTCGGCTATGAAAGTCCTTCCCAGTTCAGTCGCGAATATGCCCGATTGTTTGGGGTGCCCCCCAAGCGAGACATCGCGGCGATGCGTGGCCGAGTGGTCGGCTCTGGTTTGCGCCAGAGCGGTAGATAATTTCCTGCAGACTTCGCCACACCAGATCTGATGACAGACCGCTTTTGGCCGATTTCTGCCTGTCGTGACCGGCAGAAGTCGACCCATTCGTAAGAGGGCGAGACGGCTATGCTGCGTCTGGAGAAAAACACCTCTGACACAGCGTTATGGCGTCATGTTTCTATGCAGGTGGTAACCGAGGCAACTACTCAAGCCTCCATAACTCTTCCTCACGGCAGGAAAGCCGGAGCAAGCAAATTTCGATATAAAAAATGCCGCGTAACGGAGCAACTGGTACACAACTCCGACGCGGCAAAAAGCTCTGTTTGACGAGAGCGTCGATAACCCCGTAGGGGGTCGGTTTACATGGCCCAGTGCAGCATTGCCAGCACCAGTGCGCCAAGAAATACGGTTTCTCCGACCATCAATAGAATGGGTTTGATTCCCACCGAGGCCAGCTCCTTGAGCTGCGTCTTCATACCTAATGCGCTGATGGCGATCACCAGGCACCAGCGTGACAGACTGTTGCCGGCGTCCTGAACCACCTGAGGAATGAACCCGGTGCTGTTGGCTGCGGCAAGGATTACGAATCCCACCGCGAACCAGGGCAGGAGCGGTGGTCGCTTGCTGCCTGGTTCGACCCCGCGGGCGCGGGTGATCATGGCCGCGCACAGAATCACCGGCAGTAGCATCGCCACGCGCATCAGTTTCACCACCGTGGCGCTGTCGCCGGTCTCACGGGACATGCTGTAGCCGGCGCCAACTACCTGGGCCACATCGTGAATGGTTCCGCCGAGGAAAAAGCCGGCATGCAACGGCGTCAGGTTGAAATACTGGGCGATCATCGGGTAAAGGATCATTGCCAAGGTGGACAGCGCTGAAACGCCAATGACCGTGAACAGCGTCGCCCGCTCTTTCTTCTCGTGGCTGGGCAGCGCTGCCGCTAGGGCGAGGGCCGCCGAAGCGCCACAAATGGCGGTGGCGCCGCCGGTCAGGAGGCCGAACAAGGTGCTGAAACCCATGGCGCGAGCCGCGACGATGGACACTAGGATCGTCACCACCACCAGCGTCACCACCATCACAACCGGCTGCCAGCCAAGGGCAACGATCTGCTCCAGGGTGATACGGATGCCAAGCAACGCAACACCGACCCGGAGGATCTCGCGGGCCGTGAACTCGATACCCGGCTTGCACACCCCGTCACCGGAAAGAAAATTCATCGCCATGCCCAGCAACAGTGCGAATAGCATTACCGGCGCGCCGTAGTGCTCGGAGAGGAACGTGGCCGCAGCGGCGACCATGGCGCTGACGATAAAGCCGGGCATCAGCAACTGGCTGCGTACCCCCAGCGAAGCAATGGCTGCGGAGCTCATGCAGGTCTCTCCTGGGTGAAAGGCAGTGGTTGTGCCGCAGGCAGCTTGATGTGGGCGCTCATGAATTTCTTCCAGATGGTGTGCTACCAGCGACTGTCGGCATCAGTTTCTGGATATCGCGTTGGTAGTGGCGCTTGCCGTAGCAGAACACGAGGGCTGCTGCGATGCTGATCAGTGGGATCAACTGGAAAGCACGATCAAGGCCAAAGGCGTCAGCCAGCAGGCCCGTGACATAGGGGCCGGGCCCTTGGCCAAGCAGGTTATTGGACAAGGCCAGAATGGCAAAGGCCGTGCCGTGCACCGAAGGGTGGGTCAAGTTGGCGATGGCGGCGCCGGCGGGGCCAAACGTGCCAGTGACCACCAGCATGGCCAGAGCGATGACTACCAGTTGTGCCACTCCGGGGGGCAACAGCATGGCCGCTGACAGCAATAGGCTAGTGATCAGGCAGTAGGCGACGGCCAGGGAAATCTTGCGCTCGGGAGCTTTGCGGCACAGGCGGTCGCTGAGGATGCCGCAGAGGATCATGCCGGCGCCACCCGCCAGGATCAGGGCGGCGGAGATCATGCCAGCCCGATCGGTGCCCATGTGGTAGTAACGGTTCAGGTAGCTGGGCAACCAGGCTATCAACGAGGCGCCGATGAACATCTGCAGGCCGCTGCCAATATAGGCGCTGATGACCGAACGACTGGCAAACAGCGAGCGTAGCGGACTCTTGCCGTTTGCTTCGGCGGATTGGCCTGCGGCCTTGTCGCAGTTGCCAAGGCGCCGCTCTTTTACTACCAGTGGATAGATGATGGCGAGCGTCAGGCCGAATGTCGCCATGACGATGAAAGCAGAGCGCCAGCCCAAGTGCTCGGCGATGATGCCACCCAGCGCCATGCCCAGTACTGAGCCAAACATGGCGCCAGCCATGAAGGTGCTGATGAGGGTCGCACGCATCTGCTTGGGAAAGACGGAAAGCACCACAGCTACGCCGACGCTGGCATAGGCTGCCTCGCCGATGCCGACCAACGACCTGGCGAGGAGCATGTGTTGGTAATTTTGTGCAAAGCCGGAGCCCAGTGTAGCCAGGCTCCAAATCGCGGCCATCAGCACCAGGCTGCGGACCCGTCCCCAGCGGTCGGCCATTATTGACATGGGTACGGTCAACAGGCCCACCATCAGACCGACGATGCCGCTCAGCAGGCCGAGCTGGGAGTCGCTCAGTGCCCACTCGGATTTGAGCAGTGGAAAGATTGCATTGAGCACTTGTCGCGACATGTAGTCTGAAATCAGCAGACCGAAACTGAGTGCAAATACGCACCAGGCATACAGTCGGGGCGCGTTGATGGTCGAGGTTTCGATATTGTCAGTAAGGGCGTGGTGAACATTCATGGCGTTTCCTTGAGTCTGCGCTTCTTGTTGTTATTGCACGGCCCTGATCGGACTCGTGAACCGGGACTTGGCCAGCTGGCGGGTCGGGCAAGCATGGGAACGTGTCACTACCCGCCCGAGCGCGTTGAGAGAGGCCGGCCCTCAGGCGGTGGGCAGTCGGTAGTCCTGGAATATCTCGCGAAGCTTGTTCTTCAGCATCTTGCCGGTCGCGCCGAGCGGGATGCTGTCGACGAATACCACATCATCCGGGGTCCACCATCTGGCAATCTTGCCTTCATAGAAGCCAAGCAATTCGTCGCGCGAAAGTTCGCTGCCGGGCTTGCGGGTCACGACCAGGAGCGGGCGTTCATCCCACTTCGGATGGTGGGCCGCAATACACGCGGCCATCGCAACCGCCGGGTGGGCCATGGCGATGTTTTCCAGATCAATGGAACCGATCCACTCACCTCCTGACTTGATGACATCCTTGCTGCGGTCGGTGATCTGCATGAAACCCTCGGCATCGATGGTCGAGACATCGCCTGTCGGGAACCAGCCATCTACCAGCGGATCGCCAGCGTCGCTCTTGAAGTAAGAGGAGATGATCCAGGGGCCGCGCACCATCAGCTCCCCCGAGGTCTTGCCGTCGTGGGGGAGTTCCTTGCCATCTTTGCCGACGATCTTCATGTCCAAGCCGTACACGACCCGGCCCTGTTTGGCCTGCAGGGCGCGGCGTTCGGCGCTGTCCATGGCGAGATGCCTGGCCTTGGGGGTGCAAACGGTCCCGAGCGGGCTCAGCTCGGTCATGCCCCAGGCATGCAGCACCTGTACGTCATAGCGGTCCTCGAAGGCCGCCATCATGGTCGAAGGGCAGGCCGAGCCGCCGATTATCGTCCGGCGCATGGTCGAGAATGTCTTGCCGGTTGCCTCGACATGGGCGAGCAGACCTTGCCAGACGGTAGGCACGCCGGCGGACAGGGTGACTTTCTCCGCCTCGAACAACTCGTAGAGCGATTCGCCGTCGAGCAATGGCCCGGGGAATACAAGCTTGGCGCCGACCATGCAGGCTATGTACGGCAAACCCCAGGCGTTGACATGGAACATCGGCACCACCGGCAGGATGGTGTCGCGCGCCGAGCAGTTCAAGGCGTCGGGGAGGGCGGCGGCGTAGGTGTGCAGAAGCGTCGAGCGGTGGCTGTAGAGCACGCCCTTGGGATTGCCAGTGGTACCGGAGGTGTAGCACAGCGACGATGCGCTGTTCTCATCGAAGGTTGGCCATACGAAGTCATCGGCGTGCGTTTCGATCAAATCTTCGTAGCAAAGCAGATCGGGGATCGAGGTAATCGCCGGCATATGCGCTCGATCGGTCATGAGCACGAAACGGGTGATGGTCGAGACTTTGCAAGCGATGGATTCGACCAGCGGCAGGAAGGTCAGGTCGAAGAAGAGGACGCGGTCCTCGGCGTGGTCGGCGATCCACTGCACCTGGTCGGCATGCAAGCGTGGATTCAGCGTGTGCAGCACGGCACCCGAGCCGGATACGGCGTAGTACAGCTCCATGTGGCGGTAGCCGTTCCAGGCGAGCGTAGCGACGCGGTCACCAAAGCTGACGCCGAGTGTGGCGAGTGCATCGGCCAGGCGGCGCGCGCGCTGCCCGAGGTCGCGATAGGTTTGTCGATGGATATCGCCTTCGACGCGTCGGGAGACGACCTCCTGGTCGCCATGGTGGCGCTCGGCATGGGTGAGGAGCGTCGAGATAAGCAGCGGCGGCTGCTGCATCAGTCCATTCATGTTGGACACCTTCTTATTGTTGTTCATGTGAAATACCTTGGCGCATAGCCAACGAGGGAGCGACTTAGTTGTCGTCCAGTTGTTCGAGGAACTCGAGAAGCAGCGCGTTGATCTGCTCTGGCTTTTCTTCCGCCGCGCTATGGCCCACGCCGGGTAGCAGTACCTTCTTGCGTAGCCCGACCAGGTAGGCGTCGAGTTGCTCATACAGCCCGCGAATCTGTGGCGGCTCGAGGGATGGGTCGTTGGCGCCACCGATGAACATGCTGGGCTGGCTTATCACTGCGCCATCGAGAAAGGCGGAGATCTCCCAGTTGCGGTCGCGGCAGCGGTAGTAGTTCAGGGGACCGGTGAAGCCGGCACGGGTGTACTCATCCACGTAGTAGTCAATCGCTTCCGGGCTCAACCAGGCGGGGAACGTTGCAGGGTCGGTGAACGCATTGAGGATGGGCTCATCCGGCTCGATGAATAGGCGCCAGCGCTCGGCACCGACTGCATCGCCCGAGACCGAGTAGTAGATGCTGCGCAAGGTCTTGCGCGTGTCGGCGGCCAGTTCACGGTCGGGCTTTTCCAGCTGCTGGAAGTACAGGTGGTGGTAGCCCTTGCCCTTGGCCATCGCCCGCAGCCCATCCGTAGGCCTGGTCCGGCCGCGCGGAGGCACTGGGGTGTTCAGCATGACCAGTGCGCGAAACAGTTCGGGGCGTAGTATGGCGCAGGCCTGGGCTACCCAGGCACCGAGGTCGTGGCCGACGACGATCGCAGAGGTTTCGCCCAGGGCCTCCATCAGGCAGACGATGTCACCCACCGCTTGGCTCATGTCATAGGCCTCGACCGCAGCTGGGCTGTCGGACATGCCGAAACCTCGCAGGTCAGGAGCGACCACCCGATAACCAGCAGATGCCAAGGCCGGGATCTGTCGTCGCCACATGTACCAGAGGTAGGGGAATCCATGCAGGAGGATGACCAGGGGGCCCTGGCCTTCCTCGACGTAGTGCATCCGGATGCCGTTGATCTCAACGAAGTTGTGGGCGAACGCATGCGGAGCGTCTACGTCCCGCTGGGGCTGGTTCTGGAGATGTTCCAAATTCATCGCAGTACTCGTCATATTGTTGTTTTATGGGAAGAGCTTGACGAGATAGGGGTGGTTGAGTTTGGCTATTCAGGACACCAACTTATCAAAACGGGACGGGGTGACCGCATGTCCAGCCTGATTCGCAGTGCCAGTTTGACCGGCTATGCGTCCATCGCCCACGCAGTCGGGCTGGACCCGTTCCGGATGTTGCGGCTGGCCAAATTGCCACCCCGCGTGCTGGAAGATCCGAATCTGCTGATCAGCAGCTATTCGGTCTGCTGGCTGCTGGAAGAGTCGGCACGTCTTTCCGGTCAGGAAGCCTTCGGCCTGCTCATGGCGGAACGCCGAGACCTGGCCGACTTTGGCATGCTTGCCCTTATGATGCGCGAGGAACCCACCCTGCGCGCTGCGATGGAGTCGTCCGCGCGCTATATGCGGCTGCATAACGCTGGTGTGCAATTGCGCCTTGAAGACGCCGGTGACCTGGTGCTTCTGCATGTCGATATACAGCAGAAACACCCAGGGCTTTTGCGCCAGGCGATCGAAATTTCAACCGGCATTATTGCTCGGTCCTATGGGGCACTGGCGCACGATGCTTTCAAACCCGTGGCCATCTGTTTCAGCCATGACCGACCAGCCCGACTGGACGTCCATCGCCGCGTGCTCGGAACGGCAATCGACTTTGGGCAGGAGTTCAACGGCATTGTCTGCCGGGCTCGCAACGTTGACTTGCCCATTGCCGCAGCCACACCCAAGCTCAATCGAGAAGTGAAGCGCTGGCTGGACATGCAGTTGGCGGACCAGGGTGATGAGCCTCTTGATCGGGCACGCCAGGTCATCAGGGTACTGCTGCCCACCGGAACCTGTTCGGTCGATCGTGTCGCCCAGCACTTGGGGTTGCATCGCCGCACACTCAATCGGCGCTTGGCGGAAGTCGGTGAGAGTGGGCTTTCTGTGGTCAATGCGGTGCGCGTCGAACTCGCCGAGGAGTACCTGTTGACCAGCAAGCGCAAGCTCTACGAAATCGCGGGCTTGGTGGGTTTTTCATCAGGCGCCGACTTCTCTCGCTGGTTCCGTCACCAGTTCGGCATATCCCCGTCGGAATGGGCCATACAGCATCGTGCGCATGCGGCAGCTGGGTCCACCCAACTGGCGCCGTCCCCTCCCGGGAAGCATTGACGAAGCCGGATACCCAGCCGCCCTCGTTGTCCGAAAATGCCAATATGTTGTCCTGTCTTGCAAAAGCTGCGGCGACGGCAATCCCTAGCATCTCTCCAAGGAACCGAATCGGTGCCACTGGCTCGCTTTGATCCTGTCTGATTTGCCGGGCATGCGATTGCATGCCGGCGTACGCCAGAGACTGGAGATTTCAATGATAAAAAAAACAGCTTTCCAAAACAGTTCATCGCCATCACCGGCGATTGTCCGTCCTTCGGCTCTTCAACATTCGATCAAGGTTGAGCTTTGCACGCCGAACATCGGCGCCGAGATCAGCAACATCAGCCTGGCCGACGCTGCCCAGGACCCTGAAATGATCGCGGAGATCCGGGCTCTGTGGCTCAAGCACAAAGTGCTGTTCTTTCGCGACCAGGACATCACTCCGATGGAGCAGCAGAATTTCGCGGCGCAATTCGCCGAACTGGAAGCCCATCCCGTTGCGCCTAGCCATCCGGAGGCGGACAAGTTGCTGATGCTGTACCGCAATCTCGACCCCAACAAGCAGAACATGGTCGAAAAGATCAGCCGCGAAAACCTTTGGCATGCCGATGTCACCTTCAAGAAGGCACCGCCTCGCGGCGCGGTGTTGCGCTGCGAACTGGGTCCGGAGGCCGGCGGCGACACCATTTGGTCCAACATGGTGATGGCCTATGAAAACCTGCCCGACGCCATCAAGCAACGCATCGATGGCTTGTACGCCAAGCACGATGCCGAGCACGCCTTTTTCGCCCAGATGCCGATCGCCGATCGTCACGCGATGGCCGCGAAGAACCCTGTCGCCGAGCATCCGGTTGTGCTTATCCATCCTGAGACGGGCGAAAAAGTGTTGTTCGTCAACTCGGCGTTCACCACCCATTTCTCGAACTTCTACACCTTCAGGGACGTCCGGTGCGGCCAGGACTTCAAGCCGGAAGCTAATAATCTGTTGAACTATCTGATCTCCCAGGCCGCGATTCCGGAATACCAGGTGCGCCTGAAGTGGCGACCCAACACCGTCGCGATGTGGGACAACCTGCTGTGCCAGCACTACGCAGTGGCCGATTACGGCAATGCGCCGCGAAAGATGCTTCGCGCGACATTGACCGGTACCCCTCTTAACTGATCCACCCAATCTCCAGGGGGTCTACTCCTCGTGCTGGGTCAGTCGAGCGCCTACATCGTCGTCGGCCAAATCGAGCGGTCAGCTTCTGGCAATAACAATAGAAACGGAGATAGTCATGCTTTTTCAACAAGTTGAAACTGCCGTCATGCACGGCGAATCGTTGCCTTGGGTTCCCTTCACCCCTTTTGCAGACAACGTCTTGCTGAAGTACTTCAAGCTCGACCCTATTCGCGGCGAGATCATCGTGATGATGAAGGCGCCCATCGACATGGTACTGCCCAAGCACCATCACTCTGGCACCGTCATCGTGTACACCATGGAAGGCCATTGGAAGTACAAAGAGCACGACTGGATCGCCGGGCCGGGCAGCGTTGTCTATGAGACCGCCGCATCCACTCACCAGCCGGAAGTGGTCAGCACTGAAGGCGGTGAATACATGGTGACGCTGGTGATCGTGAGCGGAGACCTCATCTTCGTCGATGAAAACGACAAGGTCATGGCCATCGAGAACTGGAAAACCTCACTTCAGCGCTACCTGGATTACTGCGAGGCGAACGGGATCGAACCACAGGATCTCACGGCCTTCCACTAAGCCAAAACGGGCCCTCGACACCGATAGCTATCCACGAAGCTGGTGTCGAGGCCGCTCATCTTGACCGAGCGATTCAATTAACTGCTCGGGTGTCAGGTTACTACGTCCTTTCTGCTGCTTGCCGGTAACAGGTGTCAGGTTCAACGACAGCGATCTCTGGTGTCGACCAGTCAGTTCCTGTCTGTCAGGCCGTGGGCGGGATTTCGTCGATCCAAGCATCCCTAACAATAATAAAAAGTGGAGCTAGCTATATGAAACACAGTCAGCCCTTCACCCTGCGTCGCAGTCTGCTGGCCACAACACCTATTCTCGTTGCATTCATGCCGGTCGCCCATGCGTTCGAGTTCGATACCGCAAGCCCGGATTGGTCGGTGCGCCTGGACAACACCGTCAAGTACAACTACGGCGTACGCACAGAAAACGCCGACAATCGCATGCTCGACTCGCCGAACAACAATGACGGCGATTACAACTTCCGCCACGCCGGTACCAACATCACCAACCGTGTCGACCTGTTGACCGAGATGGATGTTGTTTACAAGCAGAACATGGGCTTTCGTGTCAGCGCCGCCAGCTGGTACGACAAGGCCTATGAGAATACCGGCACCAGTGCCAATCCTTTCATTAACGGCAATGGCGATACCTCGGGCCTGATTCTCAACGACCCCCGCCTGGCCGCTGTCACCAACGACAACGTCGGCTCTGGTAGCCCGCATCTGAGCAACTACGCCCAGCGCTATTACACCGGCCCGTCGGGTGAAATTCTCGATGCCTTCGTGTTCTACAGCACGGAAGTCGGCGAAGAATCCCTGTTAAGTGTCAAGGCCGGTCAACACAACGTGTTCTGGGGCGAGACCATTCTCAACCCGGTGCATTCGATCAGCTACGGCCAGTCCGGCCTGGACCTGGCCAAGCTCGCAGCATCGCCGGGTACTGAAGCCAAGGAGCTGTTCGTCCCGCGTAACCAGCTGTCGATGTCGTTCACCGTCAACCCCGAGTTGACCGTAGGGGCCCAGTATTTCCTGGACTGGAATGCCGCCCGCCTGCCTGAGGCCGGCACCTACTATGGCGGTTCCGACCTGGTGGGCTTCGGTGCTCAGTCGTTCCTGCTGGGCAACACCAACTCCATCACGCCGGGCAGCCCGCTCGGTTGCGGTGTCGCCCCCTGCAACGCACTGACCAACGTGCGTCGTGGCCACGACCTGACCCCTGGCAATCAAGGCGACTGGGGCGTAATGGCCAAGTGGTCACCGGAGTGGCTGGACGGCACCCTCGGCGTCTACTACCGCAAGACCTCGGACATCCTGCCGCAGGCCTGGCTCGACACTCGCGGGGTCACCTCGGCCAACCCCAATGGCACGCGTCCGGCGGGCCAGGTGCCGGCTGTTGTCAACACGCTGAATTCGTTGAGCACCGCTACCTATCAACTGGCGTACTCCGACGACGTCGATATCTACGGTTTGAGCCTGTCCAAGGATTTCGGCGGCATCAGTGTCGGCAGCGACCTGAACATTCGCGAAAACATGCCGCTGGCCAGTATCCCGGCCATTGTCAGTACCACCAGCCCACTGGGCTTCGGGCAAGGTCTTGGCCTGTTGCCGGCACGTACTGCGGCCACCGGCATCATCTACGACGCCCCGCACAACGGCGACAGCATGAGCGCCACCGGCGAAACGTTGCGCTGGACGCTCAACGGCTTGATGACCCTGCCCAAGACGCCGGTGTACGACCAGGCCGTGCTGCTCGCAGAACTGTATTACAGCAACCTGCTCAAGCTCGATGACAAGAACTCGGCCCTCTACAAGGGCAAGAGCACTTACCGCGGTATCGATGCGCCGACCCGCGACAACTGGGGTATCGCCGTCAACTTCACACCGACCTGGTACCAGGTGTTCCCCGGTGTCGATCTCAACGCGCCGATGTCGGTCAATGCCGGTCTGGCCGGTGTCTCGCCGGTTTCCGGTGGCGGTGCCAAGGACACCGGCAACTATGCCTTTGGCGTCGGTGCCGTTGTGTACAACAAATACTTTGTCGACCTGAAGTACGTGGACTCCTTTGGCAAAACTGACAAGTGCAACGTCAGCGGCAACAGCACAGGTGCCGCCAACGCCGGCAGTGGCGACGGCTCGACCCCCAACGCCTTCAGTGGCAACGAAAACTATGCCTGCTTCGCCGGTGGCTATTCGGCCTTCTCGGGCGGCGGTGCAACCACTGCGGACCGGGGTGCGGTTTACCTGACGCTGAAAACCACCTTTTGATTCACCCACCGCTTAAGCCACTTAAGCAGGAGAACAATAAATGAAATTCGTCAAAACTCTGCTGGCCGCTACCGTCGCCATGACGTTGGGCGCACATGCGCAGGCGGCCGTAACCGCCGAAGAAGCTGCCAGGCTCGGCAGCAGCCTGACACTGGTGGGCGCCGAAAAGGCCGCCAATGCCGATGGATCAATTCCTGCCTACGCCGGTGGCCTGACCACCGCGCCGGCCAACTTCAAATCGGGTGACACCCTGCGTCCGGACCCCTTTGCCAGCGAAAAGCCGCTGCTGGTGATCGATGGCAAAAACGTCGACCAGTACAAGGGCATGCTCACTGCCACCACGGCTGAGCTGGTCAAGCGCTTTCCCACGTTTCGCGTTGATGTCTACCCGACTCACCGCACCGTAGCGTTGCCCCAGGCTGTCCTGGACAACAGCGTGAAGAACGCCAGCGGCGCCAAGTCCCTGCAAGGTGGCCTGGCCATCGACAACGTTCTACCTGGTGTGCCATTCCCGGTCCCGCATAACGGTGCCGAGGCGATGTGGAACTTCCTGCTGCGCTACCAGGGCGTCAACATCAGCACCAAGTATGATTCCTGGAACGTTGACTCGGCAGGCGTGCCAAGCCTGGCCACTACCGCACAGACGTTTATTAGCTACCCGATCTACGAGAACCTGTCGCAGCCGATCAGCAGCGCCGACGTGTACTACCAGATAAAGGTGTCTTACACCGGCCCTGCCCGCCGTGCCGGCGAGGCGCTGATGATCAAGGACGCCGCCGACCCGTTGCAACAACCACGCCGCGCCTGGCAGTACCTGCCGGGCCAGCGGCGAGTCAAGTTGGCTCCCAGCCTGGCCTATGACACGCCTAACCCCGGTACCGCCGGTGCTGGTACCTTCGACGACGGATTCGTGTTCAACGGCGCGCTGGACCGCTACGACTGGACGCTGGTGGGCAAGCAGGAAATGATCCTGCCTTACAACACCTACAAGCTGACCTACGTTGCGGATCAAAAGTCGCTGACCACCCCTAACCACCTGTCACCCGACTTTGTGCGTTGGGAGAAACACCGTGTGTGGGTCGTTGAAGGCAACCTCAAGGCCGGTGCTCGTCACATCTACCAGAAGCGTCGCTTCTACCTGGATGAAGACAGCTGGACAGCTCTGGCTTCCGACCAGTACGACGCACATGGTCAGCTCTACCGTGGTTCCTTCGCCTTCCTCAGCCAGAGCTATGACAAACAGGTGCCGGACTCTACGCCGTTCATGATCTACGACCTGGTCGGCGGGTCCTACAACATCAATGGTGTGGTAGGCCCGTACGGCGGCATCAAGTACATCGAGCCGCTCTCCAAGGCACAGTGGTCGCCTGAGTCCCTGGCCGGTGCAGGCATCCGCTAAGCACTCTGTGATAAAGCGTCCAGGTGATCCACTCATACCTGGGCGCCTGACTCCAATGCCGGAGTGTGCCGTGCGCCCCCGGCGCAGTTTTCTCAAGAGGATGCAGTATGGGTTCTTACAAAAAGTGCCTGTTGCTAGCGCTGGGCGCCTCACTGGTACTGTCACAGGGAATCGCCCAGTCCGCCAACTTCGTTGACGTTCTGGACCAGCCAGCCAGGCTCAGTGCCCTGGCAGTGCGCAGCCCCTTGCTGGCCACGGCCCGCGCGGGTGATCGCCTGGTCGCTGTTGGGCAGCGTGGTCACATTCTCTACTCCGACGACTCCGGCAAGAACTGGCTTCAGGCCAGCGTGCCGGTCAGTGCCGACTTCAATGCCGTGTCCTTTCCTACGCCGCAACAAGGTTGGTCCGTGGGTAGCGATGGCGTCGTGCTGCACAGCAGCGATGCCGGCGCAACCTGGAGCAAACAACTCGATGGCCGCCAGATCGGCGACTTGCTGGTCAAGCACTACGGCGCCCTGGCCCAAGCAGAACCTGGCAATGAACAATGGCCGCAGCTCGTCGAAGACGGCCAGCGGTTGACGAAAGAGGGCGCCGACAAGCCGCTGCTCGACGTCTGGTTCGCCAATGACCAACTCGGTTACGTGGTTGGCGTGTTCAATCTGATCCTGCGCACTGAAGACGGCGGTAAGCACTGGACCCCGTTCCAGGACCGTATCGATAACCCGCAGGGTCTGCACCTCAATGCCATCGCCGCCGCCGGCGATGCGCTGTACATCGCCGGCGAACAGGGCTTGCTGCTCAAATTCGATGCCGCGCAACAGCGTTTCCTGTCCCTGCCAACGCCTTATCAAGGCAGCTTTTTCGGTGTGGTCGGCAAGCCTGGCGAAGTCCTGGCCTACGGCCTGCGCGGGCATGTGTTTCGCAGCACCGATGGCGGCGCCAGCTGGACCCCACTCAATACGGGTCTGCAAGTGAACATCACCGCCGCCACCCTGGACACCGACGGCCATTACGAGCTGTTTACCCAGGCCGGGCAACGGTTGGTCAGCCAGGATGGCGGGCAAGGCTTGAAATTGATGGCTCAGCAAAACCCGTCACCGGTTGCCGGCGCCGTGCAGGCAGCCAACGGCACACTGGTGTTGGTCGGCAACCGTGGTGCACGCGTGCTTTCACAAGAATAAGAACTGAATCAATTTGAGGTACCCAGACATGGGCAATATCCAACAAGACACGATGCCGGTGATTTGCAATTTGCAAGACTTCGATCGAAGCACCGGTAACCCACTGGAAAGGTGGGTCTTCAATCACCGTCCCCTGTTCATGTTGCTCATGGCAGTGATCACCCTGGTGCTGGGTTACATGATGGCGACCCGCCTGGAGCTGCGTCCCAGCTTCGAGAAGATGATTCCGCAGAGCCAGCCGTACATCAAGAACTTCCTGGAAAACCGCAAGTCCTTGCGCGGCCTGGGCAGCTCGGTGCGGGTGGTGGTCGAAAACACCGAGGGCGACATCTTCGACCCCGACTACCTGAACGTGCTCAAACAGGTCAACGACGAACTGTTCCTCACCGAAGGCGTCGACCGTGCCTGGATGAAGTCATTGTGGAGCCCGGCGGTACGCTGGACCGAAGTCACCGAGGAAGGTTTCCAGGGTGGCCCGGTGATGCCCGATACCTATCAGGGCACGCCTGCGGATATCGAACATCTGCGCCAGAACATCAACCGTGCCGGCATCGTCGGCAGCCTGGTGGCCAGCGACTTCAAGTCCACCATGTTGATCGTGCCGTTGCTCGACACCGCTTCGGCGACCGGTCACAGCATCGACTACCACACGTTCGCCACGAAACTTGAAAGGCAAATGCATGACAAGGAGGGCTCCGGCAAGTACAAGGTCCACGTGATCGGCTTCGCCAAGTTGGTCGGCGACCTGATCGACGGCCTGATCCAGGTGATGATGTTCTTCGGCCTGGCCGTGGTCACCTCGTTCGCCATCATCTACTGCTACACCCGTTGTATCCGCAGCACCCTGCTGGTGATCTTCTGCTCGCTGACGGCGGTGGTCTGGCAGTTGGGCATCGTCGCCTGGCTGGGTTACGCCATCGATCCGTACTCTGTGCTGATACCGTTCCTGATCTTCGCCATCGGCGTGTCCCATGCCGCGCAGAAGATGAACGGCATCATGCAGGACATCGCCCGCGGCACCCATAAACTGATCGCGGCACGCTACACCTTCCGCCGTCTGTTCATCGCCGGGGTCACTGCGCTGTTGGCCGATGCGGTGGGCTTCGCCGTGTTGATGCTGATTGACATCCCGGTGATCCAGGACCTGGCCATTACCGCCAGTATCGGTGTGGCTGTGTTGATCTTCACCTCACTGTTGCTGATGCCGGTGGCGCTGTCGTACGTCGGCGTTGGCAAGAAGGCCGCCGAGCGCGCCTTGAAGATCGACAACCGCGCTGCCGAGCATAGTGGCTTCGGCAAGTTGTGGGACATGCTCGACCGCTTCACCACCCGCAAGTGGGCTATTGGCACTGTGCTCGGTGCCCTGGTGCTGGGTATAGCCGGTTTCGCGGTCAGTACGCATCTGAAGATCGGCGACCTCGACAGTGGTGCCCCGGAGCTGCGTGCCGACTCGCGCTACAACCGCGACAACGCCTACATCACCGGTCACTACGCGCTGTCCAGCGACCTGTTCGCGGTCATGATCAAGACCCCGGCCGAAGGTTGCCTGAATTATCAGACGCTGGTCCTGGCCGACCGCCTGGCCTGGGAACTGCAGCAATACCCGGGTGTGCAAGCGACCTCATCGCTGGTCAATGCGGTGCGCCAGATCACTGCCGGGTCTTTCGAGGGCAACCCCAAGCTCAACAACATCCAGCGTAACCAGGACGTGTTGAACTACGGCGCGCAACAGGCCTCGGTCAATGCGCCGGAGCTGTTCAACAACAACTGCTCGCTGATGCCGGTCATTGCCTACCTCAAGGACCACAAGGCCGAAACCCTGGACGCGGTGGTGGCGATCGCCGACAAGTTCGCTAGGGAAAACAGCACCCCGGATCGCCAGTTCCTGCTGGCCGCCGGTACTGCGGGCATCGAGGCGGCAACCAATATCGTGGTGCGCGAAGCCAACCACACCATGCTGCTGTACGTGTACCTGGCGGTGACGCTGTTCTGCCTGATCACCTTCCGCAGCTGGCGCGCGACGGTGGTGGCATTGCTGCCGCTGGTACTGACCTCGATCCTCTGCGAGGCCTTGATGGTCGCCATGGGCATCGGCGTGAAAGTCGCGACCCTGCCGGTGATCGCCCTCGGGGTGGGCATTGGCGTCGACTACGCGCTGTACCTGCTCAGCGTGCAATTGCACTTCCAGCGCAGCGGCATGCCGCTGTCCGAAGCCTACCGCAACGCGGTGGCCTTCACCGGCCGGGTGGTCGGCCTGGTGGGCATTACGCTGGCTGCCGGTGTGGTGAGCTGGGCCTGGTCACCGATCAAGTTCCAGGCCGACATGGGCATCCTGCTGACCTTCATGTTCCTGTGGAACATGCTCGGTGCACTGATCCTGATTCCGGCTTTGTCTTACTTCCTGCTGCGTAGGCCCTCTCTGAAGCATCGAGCTGCGCCGGCTGAACCGGGAAGGCAAACCAGCGATACCGACAATTCCAACAAACCGGGCGTGCCACATGCCCTCACAATGTCCGAGTGAGCCAATCATGTCTGTTTACAAAGCCCCCCTGCGCGACATGCGCTTCGTTCTCAATGAAGTCTTTGAAGTGTCCAGACTCTGGACTCAATTGCCCGGGTTGGCCGAGGTGATCGACGAAGAGACGGCAGCCGCGATCCTTGAAGAGGCCGGCAAGATCAGCACAGATATCATCGCCCCGCTGTTACGCAGTGGCGACGAGCAAGGCTGCACCTGGAACGACGGTGCAGTGACCACGCCGGACGGTTTTCCGGCAGCCTATCGGGCTTTTGCCGAAGGTGGCTGGGGCGGCGTCGGTGGCGATCCGGAGTTTGGCGGCATGGGCATGCCCAAGGCGATCTCCGCCCAGATTGAAGAAATGGTCAACTCGGCCAATCTGTCGTTCGGCCTGTACCCGATGCTGACAGCGGGTGCTTGCCTGGCACTCAAGGCCCACGCCAGCCAAGAGCTCAAGGAACGCTATCTGCCAAACATGTACGCCGGCACCTGGAGCGGTTCGATGTGCCTGACCGAGGCCCACGCCGGCACCGATCTGGGGTTGATCCGCACCAAGGCCGAGCGCCAGGCGGATGGCAGCTACACAATCCGCGGCAGCAAGATTTTCATCAGCGGCGGCGAACATGATCTGAGTGAAAACATCATCCACCTGGTGCTGGCCAAACTGCCAGGTGCTCCCGCCGGGGCGAAAGGCATTTCGCTGTTTCTGGTGCCCAAAGTGCTGGTCAATGCCGACGGTTCGCTAGGTGAACGCAACTCGCTGTCCTGCGGCTCCATCGAACACAAGATGGGCATCAAGGCCTCGGCCACCTGCGTGATGAACTTCGACGGCGCCACCGGCTGGATCGTCGACGCGCCGAACAAGGGCCTGGCGGCGATGTTCACCATGATGAACTACGAGCGTCTGGGTGTCGGTATCCAGGGCCTGGCACAAGGCGAGCGCTCCTATCAGAACGCTGTCGAGTATGCCCGCGAGCGTATTCAGAGCCGTGCCCCGACGGGTCCACAGGAGAGTGAAAAATCCGCTGATCCGATCATCGTGCACCCGGACGTGCGCCGTATGTTGCTGACCATGAAGGCCTTGAATGAAGGTGGACGTGCCTTCTCCAGCTATGTGGCTTTGCAACTGGACATCGCCAAGTACAGCGAAGACGACATCACCCGCACCCGCGCCCAGGAACTGGTGGCGTTGCTGACGCCGGTGGCCAAGGCGTTTCTCACCGACATGGGCCTGGAAACCACCCTGCACGGGCAGATGGTTTTTGGTGGCCATGGCTTCATTCGCGAGTGGGGTCAGGAGCAACTGGTGCGTGACGTGCGTATCACCCAGATCTACGAAGGCACCAACGGCATCCAGTCCCTGGACCTGGCCGGGCGCAAGATCGTCGGCAGCGGCGGGGCGCTCTACCGCCTGTTCGCCTCGGAAATCCGCAACTTCACCGCCAATGCCTGCGCTGATCTGGGCGAGTTCACCAAGCCATTGAACGCCGCCGTCGACACCCTCGACGAGTTGACCGCGTGGCTGCTCGACCGCGCCCAGCAAAACCCCAATGAAATCGGCGCGGCCTCGGTCGAGTACCTGCACGTGTTTGGCTACACCGCGTACGCCTACATGTGGGCGCGCATGGCCAATGCCGCCATGAGCCCACCTTCCAAGGACGATTTTTATACGAGCAAACTGGCCACCGCACGCTTCTATTTCGCTCGCTTGCTACCACGTATCCACTCGCTCAGCGCCTCGGTCAAGGCTGGTAGTGACAGCCTCTATTCGCTGGATGCCGCTCAGTTCTGAACATGATCAGTTTCAGGAAGAACCAACTGGGTGAAGACAGCTTATTTGCTTCATCCGACAGAGAGATCACATATGAATAGCTTAATCAATTATCGCTGCGAAGGTCCGCTGGCCTTGATCGGCCTCGCCAGTGCTCCTGTCAACGCTCTCGGCCAGGCCTTGCGCGAACAATTGCTGGAGGCCTGTGAACGCGCCGCCGCGGACCCCAGCGTAAAAGCGATTATTCTCCACGGCGAAGGTTCTGTGTTTAGCGCCGGCGCTGACATATCAGAGTTTGGTAGCCCAGCGTCCTCCGCCAAGCCGGACCTGCCAAGTCTGCTGATCCGTCTGACCGAACTAGACAAACCGTTAATCGCCGCCATCGGTGGGCTGGCATTGGGCGGTGGGCTTGAGCTCGCCATGGCCTGCGGTTACCGGGTGGCTGAAGCCGGCGCGCGCCTGGGCCTGCCGGAAATCAAGCTTGGCTTGCTGCCCGGCGCTGGCGGTACGCAACGTTTACCGCGTCTGATTGGCGCCGCTGCGGCGCTGAAATTTATTGCGTCCGGCGAACCGATCGGCACCCATCGAGCACAGGTGCTGGGGCTGCTCGATTGGGTGGCACCCTCCGCGGATAGCTTGCTCGAAACGGCCAAGGCATTGGCCGCAGCACTGATTCCCAGGCAGGCGCCGGGCCGCCCGTGCCGCCCGAACTGGCCGCACCCAAACCCGGGCGCAGCCTTGCTGCCGGACTATTTCACCGACTACCGCACGGCGAATCAGTCGCACTGGAAAGGCCAGAGCGCGCCGCAGCGGGTGGTGGCGGCAATTGAAGCAGCCTGTAATCTGCCGCTTGCCGAGGGCCTGGCCCGCGAGGGCGAGTTGTTCAAAGAGGCCGAGGCTTCCACCGAGTCCGAGGCCCTGCGCCATGTGTTCTTCGCCGAGCGTGAAGTCGACAAGTTGCCGGGGCTGGACGCCGGCACGTCGATTCGTCCGGTCAACCGGGTCGCGGTCATTGGTGCCGGCACCATGGGCGGAGGGATTGCCATGAACTTCGCCAACTCGGGCATGGCGGTTACGCTATTGGAACTCAAGGCCGATGCCCTGGAGCGTGGTCTGGCGCTGATTCGCAAGAACTACGAAACCAGCGTCAAGCGCGGCAAGGTCACCGCCGAGCAGATGGAACAGCGACTGGCGCTGATCCACGGCACTCTGGATTATTCCGATATAGCCGACGCTGATCTGGTCATCGAGGCGGTGTTCGAGAACCTGGCAATCAAGCAGCAGGTGTTTCGTACTCTGGACGAGGTGTGCAAGGTCGGCGCGATTCTCGCCAGCAATACCTCCACCCTGGATGTCGACGCCATTGCCGTCGTTACGCGCCGTCCACAGGACGTCGTCGGTCTGCATTTCTTCAGTCCGGCCAATGTCATGCGCCTGCTTGAAGTAGTGCGCGGCGCGGCCACGGCTGCCGATGTCCTGGCCACCACGCTGAAAGTGGCCAAGCGCATTGGCAAGATCCCGGTGGTTTCCGGGGTGTGTTTCGGCTTCATCGGCAACCGCATGCTCGAACCTTACTCCCGCGAGGCGCACCGTCTGCTGCTGGAAGGCGCCACGCCTGCGCAGATTGACAATGTGCTCACAAGTCTTGGCATGGCGATGGGCGTGTTTGCCATGCACGATCTGGCGGGCATCGATGTCAGCTACCTGGTGCGCGAGTCGCGCCGTGAGGTCATTGCTCATGATCCCGGTTACTGCAAACTTGCCGATGCGCTCTACGCTCTCGGCCGTTTCGGTCAGAAAACAAATCGCGGCTATTACCTCTATGAAGGTCGCGAGCGCAAGGATGATACGGAAGTGGTCGCACTGGCCGAGAAAATCGCTGGTGAGTTGGGCATCCAGCGCCGAGTGATCAGCGATCAGGAAATCCACGATCGCTGCCTGTTTATGCTGATCAATGAAGGTATCCGGTTGCTCGACGAAGGCATCGCCCAGCGCAGCAGCGACATCGATCTGGTCTGGATCAATGGCTACGGCTTCCCGGCCTGGCGCGGTGGGCGATGCATTACGCCGAAGGGTTGGGGCTTGCACATTTGCTGGAGCGAATCGGTCATTACCGAGAGGTACTGGGTGCCTATGGAGCCATGTGGTTCGAGCCAGCACATTTGCTGGAGCGCCTGGTCGCATCTGGCAAGACCGGCGTCGAACGTATCTGATCTTTGCGGCCATTGGCGGCCATCGCAAATTGGCTGCCATTCGCGCTGATCGTCCGCATTGTTACCCGTAGAGGTTCCATTAGTCCCTACTAGTAGCGCTAAATCAGATGCAACCCTCGGGCCTGTCCTAGCCTACTCGCTTGGCGATTTGAACGTCTGCTTTTGGCCGATTCTGTTGAAAAAGTCGGTCTGCCCAAACTAGCTGGTCATTGACTGGTGAAAACGTCTTTTTTGCACGCTGCTACGTGAAATCCGAGCCCGGAATCCTCTGCTCAAAGTAAATATTTCAATCTCAAGCGCGTACTTTTCTGCCGTGGAAACCATAGCCGACTTTTTCAACAGAATCGGCCGATTTCTGCCTGTCGCGAAGGACAGAAAACAACCGATTGTGTTGAAAATGCGTGACCAGTACGCACGAGGCTTAAGTAATCATCAGTAGTAGAGAGGAAATATAGAGATGCTGCCGGTTAACCAACCGTTAGGGATCGACCAGTGCAATTGTTCCGCAATAAGGAAGGCGAGCCGGCAGATCTCTCGCTTCTACGATGCGCACCTTGAGCCATCGGGGCTCCGAATAACCCAGTTCCTTACCTTGGCAGCTCTCGATGAGTTGGGGAGTGCTGCAATCAATACCCTTGCTGAGCGGCTCGATATCGAGCGGACGGCGATGGGCAAAATGACGGGCTTTTTGGAGCGCGGCGGATTGATCTCGGTCAGCCCCTCGCCATCTGATGGTAGAAGTCGCCTTGTAGCGCTAACCGAGGAAGGCAGGAACTTGTTCGAAAGGGCTGCTCCTCTCTGGGAAGAGGCTCAACGACAGTTTGAGCAATTGAACGGCACTGAAAAAGTAACCTCGCTGCGGCAGGATCTGGCTTGTGTGAGAGTCGGCGATATAGCGGGCGGTTTATCTGATGACTGAACTGCAACGAATTGACATGTTGTTAGCAATGCGTTTCTTGTGAACTGAGCCAGCAAGGAGGAAGAAGTACTTCATGAACTCCATATTGGAATTGCACGGTGCGCCCACGGGCAATTGCATCCGGGCAGCAATCGCCCTTGAAGAGGCGGGGCTGGCGTACACGGCCCGCCTGGTAGATTTGTCAAAAGGCCAGCATCAAGGGGCGGATCATTTGTCCCTGAATCCGGCTGGAAAGGTCCCGGTATTGGTCGAACGAAAGGGCGATGAGACTCTCTTTGTGCTCACTCAGTCGAACGCGATAATCTTCTACGCTGCCGAAAAGGCTCCAGAACGGCTCTTGCCCATTGCCGCTGACCACAGAGCTACTGTGTATGAGCGCTTCTTCTTCTTTTTGACTGATGTAATCGCACCTAGCCATTCTGCGTTCTTCCTTCGTGGCCAGGGTCTCTCCGATGGCTCCGCGCGTCTGGTCGAGCGTATGCTTTCGTCAATTGAGATGGCTGAGCAGTTCGTCAGTGCTGATGCTTACATGGGGGGAAGCTGTTTCTCCATCGCGGATATCGCGGCCTACAGCATCATGTCGTCAGTGGATACAGACATCCCGTGGGATCGCTTGCCCAACCTTCGCCGCTGGTACGAGATGGTATCGGTTCGACCATCCGTGGTCAGAGGATTTCAGGCATTCAGCCCGCAGTGAACTGACCATATTTGCGTCCGGAAGCTGTTAAATGGCTGACCTGGTCGTGGCATGTATCTAGCGTGGACTTAATAGAGGAAGAGGAACCGGCGACTGAGTAGGTCCAGGACTCTTGCGATGGTCTCGAGAGGCATATCCGAACAACCGGAGCCTCGCCGCTCGCCGCTCGGAGACTTATTCCCTCGTCTAGGAAGTACCAACTCAGGTCCTCGTACAAGGATGCTATGACGTTGTGAGTGTCCGTATATGGACTCCTCCTCGTTGCAAGCTTCCTTCGCTTTGGCGCCCGTGCCGACTGCACACGTATATTCGGCCTCTGGATACAGCATCGTTTCGATGCAGGGCCATGATGGGCTATTCGCGCGCCGGCTCCCAATCGCTTCTACGTGCTTCGCGCACCTGGACACTTGAGGGGTTTGCCGACGCCGGTTCGACCGGTTTGCCATCGTTCGGGTTGCTTCGCAATCGTGGTAGGCAGTTTTTTACTCGTTGGCATAATAGGTTCGTGGATCAGGCTGCGGCCTTGTCCGGTTGGTAATCAGTGTCGTTGCGCAGCATCGCCCAAGCCATGCGTGCAGTTTTGTTGGCCAGCGCGATAGCGGCCACATTGGGATGTGATCGCTCGGCTAAACGGACGGCCCACTGGCTGAGCCGGTCGTCTTTGGATTTGGCCGTGCGTAGTGCCGATCGAGCACCATGGATCATCAGCGTTCGCAGATACGCATCACCACGCTTGCTGATACCGAGCAGTCGATCCTTACCCCCAGAACTGCACACAGCATTGATAAGCAAAGCTCGACCTGACAGGCACGACTGGAGATCCGGTAACTGTCAGATCAAGTCTGAGCATTCCGCACTATCAGTAGCGAGCCGCAGTTTTACTTTCAATCGCCTCTGCCGCTGCCAGCGTATTTCTCATCAAGCACGCCACGGTCATAGGACCAACGCCGCCCGGTACTGGAGTCATGGCCGCTGCGACATCCTTGGCAGAATTGAAATCGACGTCACCGACCAGAACCGATGCTCCGTTTTTTTCGACTCTATTGATGCCAACGTCAATGACCACTGCACCTGGCTTGATCGCCCGTGCATCAATAAATTCCGCCCGTCCAATCGCTACCACCAGGATGTCGGCCTGACGACATTCAGCGATGAGGTCTTGCGTTCGGGAATGCACAATCGTGACCGTACAGTTTTCCTGCAATAGCAAATTCGCCATTGGCTTTCCGACAATGTTGGACCTGCCGACAATCACCGCTTTTTTGCCGCTAAGGTCACCGATCTGATCCTTCAACATCATCAGGCATCCCAGAGGAGTGCAGGGAATCAGTTTGGCCTTCCCTTGGCCCAGCAGACCCACGTTGATCGGATGGAACCCGTCGACATCTTTGGCCGGGTTAATTGCCGCAATAACCTTCGATTCATCGATATGGGCGGGCAGCGGAAGCTGCACCAAAATCCCATGCACATAGCGGTCATTGTTCAGCTTATCGATTAGGTTCAGCAGGTCCGTTTCGGACGTATCGCTTTCGAGTAGGTGAGGGAAGGAGTCAATCCCGGACTCAAGCGCCTTTTTCATTTTTGTTTTCACGTAAACCTGACTGGCAGGATCGCTACCGACTAATACGACAGCCAGGCCTGGTGCTCTGCCGCGTTTCTCCCTGAAGGCCCTGGCACCGACGGCCACATTCTTGCGCAAGATTTCGGCAAACGCCTTCCCATCGATTATGGAGGCCTCCGCATTGGGCGCGTTATTCAAAGGTTGTGTCATGGTCATTTCGTCCTACCCATTAGCAGTCAATAAGCTGCCTCCACGTTCATGAAGGCAGTTGCATGATCAAGATTTCAGGCGTTCGCCTTTCGGGTCGTAAAGGCATCCACGAATGACTTTCGCGAAGCATTCTTCACCCAGAATTGTGATGGTGAGTTCAGTATCCAGAGCCGCAAGTTCGCGCTTGATAAAGCCCATGGCCAAACTCTTTTGAACGCGATAACCGTAGGACCCCGAAGTGGTCAGCCCTACCAGTTTCCCTTGATGGAAAATGGGCTCGCTACCCAACGCGTCAGCAGCGCCGGCTTGGACTTCCATTAGTACGAGGCGGTGGGTACTTGGCTTGTCTTTTTCTGCCAGAACCGCCGCACGCCCTTCGAACTCGCCTTTATCTGTCTTGATGAAGTAGCCCATGTTGGCAGCCAGCGCCGAGTACTCGGTTGTCAGCTCGCGTCCCCAAATTTGGTAACCCTTTTCGATGCGCATCGAGTCCATCGCCCGGAGCCCGAAGTCGACGATCCCATGTGCTTCTCCTGCCCAGACGAGGGCTTCGTAGAGAGCTTGCTGATGGTGGAGTGGGTGGTGGAGTTCCCATCCCAATTCGCCGACAAAGTTCATCCGCAACGCGCGTACGGGAGCGCCAACTACCTGGATCTCCTGGCCGGTAAACCAGGGGAATGCTTCATTACTCAGATCGGTGTCGGTGAGTTTTGACAGCACCTCTCTTGCTTTAGGGCCAGCCAGGATGAGCGTGCCCCAGTCCCTGGTGATATTCGCGATGGAGATATTCGCGTATTTCGCTGCCCGTTGCCGCAGCCAATCTTCAATCAGCAGCTCACAAGCCGCCGGGCACATCAGGTAAAACGCGCCGCTTTCCAGGAGCGTCATGGAGAATTCCCACGCCACGCTTCCTGATGTGGTGAGCACATGGGCGAGAGCCACATCCCCGCATTTGGCAGGAACCTGGTTGGGGCTGATCCGATCCAGAAATGAACGAGCATCCTTTCCAGAGATCTCGAATTTTGTGAAGGCGCTCAGATCGAGGATACCCACGCGATTTTGCACCGCTTCACATTCCGACCGGACTGCTGCATCCCAATTGCCCCGGCTGTAGCTGAAGTTCTCGACAGGGGCATTGGCAGATTGTGCAAACCAGCTGGCACGTTCCCAGCCGTAATAAGCACCGAACACGGCATTCTTGTGTTTGAGTATTTCGTAAATCGGCGTGGTCTTCACTTCGCGACACGCCGGGCGCATCGCGTATTCGTTCGGGCAGCTTAGTTGGTATTCGTTGGCGTACAGCTCAAGCGATTTGGTGACGGTGTAGGAAAGGTTCGCGTAGCTACCAAAGCGTCGGGAATCCAGCTCCCAAAGTTCAACCTCAGGGTGGCCGTCGATGATCCACTGAGCAAGGTAACGGCCCGCGCCGCCACCCTGAGTGATCCCGAAACTGAACCCTGCGCAAGCGAAGTAGTTGTCGTAACCGTGCACGGGCCCGAGTAGGGGAAGGCCATCCGGGGTGTACACGATAGGGCCATTGACCACGGTCTTGATCCCGCCGTCACCGATTATCCCCACCTGTTCCATCGCTGCACCGATGATTTCTTCGAGACGGTTCAGTTCCGGTTGCAGCAGTTCCTGACCGAACGTCGTTGGAACCCCATCGACTGCCCAAGCCATCGGCTCTCGCTCGTACGGGCCGAGGATCAGCCCCTTGCCCTCCTGGCGAAGGTAGTAGGAAATATCGGGATCGCGAAGCAGGGGAAGGTGGTGGGGTCTGTCCACCAAGGCTGGAATATTGTCGGTGACCAGATACTGATGTTCCAGGGAACAGATAGGGAACTGATGGCCGATCATCGCAGCCACTTCATTAGCCCTGAAACCTGCGGCGTTCACGATAATATCTGCGTGAATGACGCCTTGTTCGGTGGTTACTTCCCATTTTTTGTCGGCGAGTTGAGTAATCGCGGTAACCGGATTGTGCCGAACAATGGTAGCGCCGTAACCACGTGCCAATTGAGCCATGGCATTGGTCACGCTGGTCGGATCTATATGACCGTCATACGGGTCCCAAAGCCCACCCAGCAATCCGGTGGTGTCCAGGAAGGGATGCAGTTCCTTCAGGCGCTCATTGTCGACAACTTCGACGCCAGTCAAACCGGCGAGCGTGGCCAGGCCTGCTACCCGCTTGAACTCATCCAGACGTTCCTTGGTATGCGCAAGCCGGATCGAACCTGTTTGATGGTGGCCGACCGATTGACCAGTCTGTTCCGCGAGTTGTTGATACAGCTCGATGCTGTTTTTCTGAAGCTTCATGATGTTCAGGCTGGTGCTGAACGAAGGAAGGTTGCCCGCGGCGTGCCAGGTTGATCCAGATGTCAGTTCAAGCTTCTCCACCAGCATGACATCCGTCCAGCCGGATTTGGCCAGATGGTAAAGCGTGCTCACACCAGTAATACCACCACCAATCACTAAAACTTTGGCTTCCGATTTCATCTCGGGGGGATCCTTTGACGGGTCTATTGGATACATGATTCGCCGGGGCTCCGGGCGTCTGGATTTGATGCTAAGGCGCTTGAGAAGGCACTACAAACGATGTATACCAGTGTCATTTATAAGTAGGGCTTATGCCGGGGTGCCGCGATGTCGTTGACCAATCTTCAGCTCAACTGGCTTCGGACGTTTGAATCAGTAGGGCGACATTTGAGCTTTTCGGCTGCGGCGATTGAACTGAACATGAGCCAGTCGGCAGTCAGCCAGCAAATAAAATTGCTCGAACACAAACTTGGCAAGGCACTTTTCTTGAGGCAAACACGTTCGATCCAGCTGACCGTATCGGGGCGGGCGTATTTGGCAGTGGTCCGGGAAGGCCTTTGGCATATGCACCAAGGGATGAACAACATCTTCAGCTCGGTCGCCCAAGGCGTACTTGAATTGAGCGTAAACAACTCCTTTGCGCAGTTGTGGCTCGCCCCCCGCATGGAACGGTTTGCTGAGCTGTATCCGCAAATTTCTCTTCGCATGTACGGCGTTAACTGGGAGGCGGATGCTCCACCTTCCAGCGCAGAACTGGAGATTCGCTACGGTGCTGGTAACTGGCAGCAGTACGACATCCAGCAGCTGCTCTCGACTGAGCTGAAACCGTATTGCTCGCTGGACGTTGCTGCCAAACTTCGAAGTGCCGGGGGATTGCTGAGTCTGCCCTTGATCGATGTGTTGGGCACACCCAATGGCTGGAGCGACTGGTTGGCTACTTACCCGCAAGGTGAGGCGGAAAACTATCAGCGGTTCTACGTCGACAGCTACGCAATCGCGGCGAGCATGGCGATTGAAAACGCAGGTGTGTGTCTGCTTAACGAGGAACTCGTGGAGAAATCCAGGCTGCGTGGACAGCTGGTATCGCCGCTCGACCACAGCATCGAATGCCTTGCGGGCTTCTACTTGCTGAAGCCGCATAACAAGCCGCTATCAGGGGCAGCACAAGCCTTTTGCACCTGGCTGGAGTCGGAGCTTCGTTAACTTTGTCGGTTGGGGTTGAGGTGAGGAGCCCGCCAGAGACGAGCTCCTTTTATCGTTAACCGTTGCTCGGAAACGCGAACTGCGCAGCCTCATGGCTGGCACGCTGAGGCCAGCGCTGTGTGATCGCCTTGCGACGAGTGTAGAAGCGAACACCATCCGGACCATACGCATGAAGATCGCCGAACAGTGAGCGCTTCCAGCCGCCGAAGCTGTGGTACGCCACTGGTACTGGTAACGGAACGTTCACACCCACCATGCCCACTTCAATTTCGTCACAGAACAGGCGGGCAGCTTCTCCGTCGCGAGTGAAGATGCAGGTGCCATTGCCATACTCATGATCATTGATGAGTTGCATGGCCTGCTCAAGGCTTTCGACTCGCACGATGCACAGCACGGGGCCAAAAATCTCTTCCTTGTAGATCCGCATCTCTGGTGTAACGCGGTCGAACAGGCATCCGCCCAGGAAGAAGCCATTTTCATTGTTGGCAACCTGAAGTCCGCGACCGTCGACGACCAGTTCTGCACCGGCTTGAGCGCCATCATCAACGTAGCCTTTCACTTTGTCCCTGTGAGCGCTGGTGATCAATGGACCCATATCGAGACCGCAGGAAGTACCTGCTCCAATTTTCAGTGCTTGGATTTGGGGCACCAATTTTTGGATCAGCGCATCTGCGATTTGATCTCCCACGCAGACGGCGACAGAGATCGCCATGCAGCGCTCGCCGCAGGAGCCGTAAGCGGCCCCCATCAGGGCGCTAACGGCATTGTTCAGGTCCGCGTCCGGCATCAGCACAGCATGGTTTTTTGCGCCGCCCAAGGCCTGGACACGCTTGCCGCGTTTGGTGCCTTCGGCGTAGATGTATTCAGCGATAGGCGTCGACCCTACGAAGCTCAATGCTTTCACTTCCAGCGCCTCGATCAACGCATCGACAGCTTCTTTGTCGCCGTGAACTACGCTCATCACCCCTTTAGGCAAACCCGCTTCTATCAGCAACTCTGCAATGTAAAGGGTAGAGCTTGGGTCGCGCTCCGAAGGCTTGAGGATGAAGCAGTTGCCGCAGACGATGGCCAACGGATACATCCAGAGTGGAACCATCGCCGGAAAGTTGAATGGCGTAATACCAGCCACAACGCCGACAGGTTGGAAGTCGCTCCAGGCATCGATGTTCGGGCCAGCGTTGCGGCTGAACTCACCCTTCAGGATTTCAGGGGCTGCGCACGCAAACTCGACGTTCTCGATACCACGTTTGAGTTCTCCAGTGGCATCTTCAATTGTTTTGCCGTGCTCTTCGCTGATCATCTGCGCGATTTTTGCTTCGTTCTGCTCCAGCAACTGCTTGAAACGAAACATGACCTGAGCGCGCTTGGCGGCCGGAGTCTTGCGCCATGCAGGAAAGGCGGCTGTCGCGACGTCAATGGCGTGTTGAACGGTGGCGCGATCCGCGAGTGAGACCTGATGGATAACCTCACCAGTGGAAGGGTTGAACACGTCCGCGGTGCGGCCGGCGGTGGCGATATGTTCGCCGTTGATCAGGTGTTGAATGATGCTCATGGATGAAGACCTGCAAGATTGAAAATAGAAGTGATGCTGGCGGAGTTGACCCGCCAGCATCGGTGGTTTACCTGCACGTTGTTGCGTTAATCGATGTGGTTCAAGGCTTCCCCGACGGCGTCAAACATGCGGTCAAGATCTTCAGGTTTAGCGTTGAAGGTCGGCCCGAACTGAAGGGTGTCGCCACCGAAGCGCACGTAGAACCCCGCTTTCCAAAGCGCCATGCCCGCCTCGAACGGGCGAACAATTGCATCACCTTCGCGGGGTGCAATTTGAATAGCGCCTGCGAGGCCGCAGTTCCTGATGTCAACGATGTGTTTTGCGCCCTTGACGCCTTGCAATGTGCGTTCGAAATGTGGCGCCAAATCAGCTGATTGCTGGATGAGGTTTTCCTTCTCCAGCAGATCCAATGTTGCGAGGGCCGCAGCGCAGGCAACCGGGTGCGCCGAGTAGGTGTAGCCATGGCCGAATTCGACCGCGTATTCAGGGCTCGTTTGATTCATGAAGGTTTGGTAGATCTCGCTGGATGCGATCACCGCTCCCATTGGAATAGCGCCGTTGGTGATCTGTTTGGCCACGTTCATGATGTCCGGTTTGACGCCGAAGTACTCCGCGCCGCTCCAGGTTCCCATACGCCCGAATCCAGTGATCACTTCGTCGAAGATCAGCAGGATGTTGTGCTGGTTGCAGATCTCCCGTAGGCGCTGCAAGTAACCTTTGGGAGGAACGATGGCACCAGCGGACCCGGACATCGGTTCAACAATAACGGCAGCAATATTCGTCGCGTCATGAAGCTCGATTAGCTTCAGCAGCTCGTTTGCCAGTTCCACACCACCGGTTTCCGCCATGCCTTTGGTGAAGGCCAACCCCGGCTGCAACGTGTGGGGCAGATGATCGACATCCATCAGTTGGCCGAACATTTTACGGTTACCCCCGATGCCGCCCAGGCTGGTGCCCGCGATGTTCACACCGTGGTAGCCACGTGCTCTGCCGATCATTTTGGTCTTGGTCGATTGACCTTTCAGTCGCCAGTACGCCCGAGCCATTTTCACTGCCGTGTCCGCACACTCGGAGCCCGAGTTGGTATAGAACACATGGTTGAGGTCGCCGGGCATGAGGTCAGCGACTCGCTCCGAAAGGATGAACGACAACGGATGGCCGTATTGAAACGCTGGCGAGTAATCAAGCGTGCCCAACTGGCGGGCGGCGGCTTCCTGGATTTCCTTGCGCGAATGGCCTGCGCCGCAGGTCCACAGGCCTGACAGACTGTCGTAGACCTTTCTGCCTTCAGAATCTGTCAGCCAGCTGCCTTGCGCAGAAACGATGAACCGTTGGTCACGCTGAAAGTTGCGATTCGAAGAGAACGGCATCCAGTGTGAATCCAGTTTCAGCTGGCTGGCCAAGGGAAGTTCGTGAGCCTGGTGTGTGTTCATGAGCAGTGGTCCTCGTGGAGAGATACTCATCGTGGTCAATCGGAGAGTTGGCCTTGTTGAGCGTTCTGAAAGGGAATTCAAGGCTTGCCTAGAAACTGACACGGGCTTAGATTCGATAAAACACACCTTTTGATACCCTTAGTTTCAGGTTACCTAAACTATGAAAGCGCGCCGTCCCAATCCAGTTGCTCAAGTCACTGATTTTGATATTCGGATGCTCAAGATATTTCGCAGTGTCGTGGAGTGCGGTGGATTCTCCGTTGCAGAGAGCGTTCTCGGTGTTGGCAGGTCAGCAATCAGTCAGCAAATGACAGAGCTTGAGCAGCGATTAGGTTTACGGTTATGTCAGAGAGGACGTGCCGGGTTCTCCCTGACGGAGGATGGGCAGCAGGTGTATGAGGCGTGTTTACGCTTGTTGTCGGCGATGGAGGGATTTCGAAGCGAGGTCAACGGGATGCACAGTCATCTCCGGGGCGAGTTGATCATTGGCTTGACGGATAACCTGGTAACGATGCCTCACATGCGCGTCACGGATGCATTGGCTTCTCTAAAGAAAAAAGGACCTGACGTTCAGATCCAGATTCGAATGAGTACACCTGGCGAAGTGGAGCAAGGCGTGCTGGACGGCCGTCTGCACGTAGGCGTAATCCCTCAGGTCGGTGCGCTTTCAGGCCTTCAATACCAGCCGCTGTATAGCGAGCGTTCTCAGCTCTATTGCGGTGTTGGCCATCCTTTATTTTTCGTCAAGGATCTGGATTTAAGTGAGCAGCGTATCCAGGAGCAGGACGCCATAGCCCCGACATTCCGCTTACCTGCAACCATCCAGGAGCATTATCAAGCGCTGAACTGCACTGCCAGTGCATCGGACAGAGAGGGAATGGCATTCCTGATTCTTACTGGCCAATACATCGGGTACCTGCCTGATCACTACGCGCGGAGCTGGGTTGCAGAAGGAAGGCTCAGAGCGTTGAAGCCCTATTCCTGTTTTTACGACCTGACGCTGGCTTCTGTCACCCGAAAGGGTCGCCGTCCCCATTTGGTGTTGGAGACCTTTCTCGAATCCCTCGCGATGAGCGGCTGACGAATTGTCGAGTACTCAACGTGGCAACTGACGAATCAGTACAGCTTATTAATAAGCACCTGATACATCGTTTGTTGTAGGCATAAAACCGCTCGTACGATTCGCTCCAGAGGCTATGTTCGATGCCTGTGGAGGTTTTGATGCAACGCGAGGCTATGGAATTCGATGTCGTCGTAGTAGGAGGAGGGCCTGCCGGGCTGTCTGCTGCAATTCGCCTGCGTCAATTGGCAATGGTAGAAGGGCGGGAGTTATCAGTATGTCTGGTCGAAAAAGGCGCAGAGGTCGGTGCGCACATCATGTCCGGTGCTGTGTTCGAACCTACCGCACTGAATGAATTGTTTCCTGACTGGCGAAACATGGGTGCGCCACTGAACACCCCGGTGCAGTCGGACGAAATTTTCTACCTGTCGTCTTCACGCCTTTCAATCCGGGTTCCTGGGGTTTTCGCGCCCAGCACGATGCACAACGAAGGCAACTTCATCGTCAGCCTAGGCAATGTATGTCGTTGGCTGGGCCAGCAAGCGGAAGCCCTGGGGGTCGATGTGTTTCCAGGCTTTCCTGCGTCCGACGTTCTGTACGACGAGGAGGGCAGGGTCCGAGGTGTCTTGACCGCCGACATGGGCGTCGGCCGAACCGGAGAGCAGAAAGGCGGCTTTACGCCTGGTATCGAGCTGATCGGCAAGCAAACCATCTTCGCTGAAGGCTGTCGCGGGCACTTGGGCAAACAACTGATCAGCAAGTATCAGCTCGATGCAGACTCTGATCCTCAGCACTACGGGTTGGGCATCAAGGAAGTCTGGGAAATCCCCGCTGAGCAACATGTTCCCGGGCTTGTGATTCATAGCACCGGATGGCCATTGACCCAGAGTGGCACGCAGGGCGGCGCCTTCATGTATCACCTGGAGGACGGTACGGTGGTGATTGGGCAGGTCGTGGATCTCAACTATCGCAATCCTTACCTGTCGCCGTTTGATGAGCTTCAACAACTCAAGCATCACCCGCTTTACGAGCAGTATCTGCGCGGTGGCTCGCGCATCAGCTACGGCGCCCGTGCCATTGCGAAAGGCGGGCTTCAGTCTTTGCCGAAGATGCACTTCCCAGGTGGCCTGCTGATTGGGTGTGATGCCGGCACCTTGAATTTTGCCAAGATCAAAGGCTCCCACACGGCTATGAAGTCCGGAATGCTGGCGGCTGAAACCATCTTTGAGGCGTTTGCTGTCAATGAGGCGGCAGGCCAGGATCTGTCGGCATATGAGGGAAGATTCAGGGCGTCGTCCATTTACGACGAGCTTTACCAGCAGCGTAATTTCGGTCCAGCCATGCACAGGTTCGGCAATCTGATCGGGGCCGCATGCGCCTGGGTTGATCTGAACCTGTTGAAAGGGAAATTGCCTTGGACTTTCCACGACAAACGCCCCGACTACTCGACCATGGATCCTGCCGATAGTGCTTCGGTCATTCACTACCCGAAACCCGACAACGTCCTGAGTTTCGATAAGGCCTCCTCGGTCTATTTGTCGAACACGAACCATGAAGAAGATCAGCCCTGCCACCTGACGCTCAGGGACTCCTCGATACCCATCGCGTTCAACCTGCCCACCTATGCCGAACCGGCGCAACGGTACTGTCCTGCCGGTGTGTACGAGGTCGTGGAAGATGCATCCGTGAGCCGATTTCAGATCAATGCGCAGAACTGTCTGCATTGCAAAACCTGTGACATCAAGGACCCGAGTCAAAACATCATTTGGCGTGCACCCGAGGGAGGCGGGGGGCCCAACTACACCAGCATGTAGAGGAGAAAGAGTCGCTACGCGATTGAGCGACCGAAGCGTGACTAGTGCGATGCGTGGAACAAAACAATAACGAACTCAATGAACACACTGCCTTCCTTACTAGAAATCTATCGGGAGCATCATGAAAAAATTAGCGTTAGTTCTCGTCTCTGGCTTGACCTCCTTCGCCGTGATGGCGCAAGAAAACCTCACGGTTGTCACATATGGCGGGAGTGTCGCAGCGGCTCAGCAACAGTCCTCGATCAAACCCTATGCCGATAAAACAGGCGTCAAGATCCGCACCGAAGATTACTCAGGGGGTATTGCCCAACTCAAAGCTCAGGTTGACTCGAAAAAAGTGGCTTGGGATGTAATCGATATGGAAATGCCGGATGCCGTGCGGGCCTGTAATGCCGGCCTGTTGGAGCGTATCAACCCGGCGAAAGATCTTGCCCCCGCGCCCGATGGCTCCACGGCGACGGATTTCCTGCCAGGGTCGCTGAACGATTGCGGGATCGGTGCCTACATCTGGAGCACGGCGGTGGCCTACAACACCAATGCCTTCAAAGGGCAGTCCCCCACAACACTGGCTGATTTCTTCGACCTCAAAAAATATCCCGGCAAGCGCGGCTTGCGCAAAGCGCCCCAGGCCAACCTTGAGTGGGCTCTGTTAGCGGATGGTGTTCCTCGTGATCAGGTGTACGAAACACTGGAGACAGATGAGGGGCTTCAGCGTGCTTTCAAAAAGCTCGACTCGATCAAGAGCCAGGTCATCTGGTGGGAAGCCGGCGCGCAACCTCCGCAGTTGCTGGCAGATGGTCAGGTCACGATGACTTCCGCCTGGAATGGTCGGATCTGGGCCGCACAGGCGAAAGAAAAACAGCCCTTCAAAATCATCTGGGACGGCCAGATGTATGACATCGATGTGTGGGCGGTGCCGGTGGGTGCGCCCAATAAAGCCAAGGCCATGGATTTCCTGCGTTTCGCAACCTCGACTCAAATTATGGCTGACCAGAGTCAGTACATCGCTTACGGCCCTACACGCAAGTCGTCCCAGCCGCTGGTTCACGCCGATATGAAGTCGAGTATGCCGACCGACCCGGCTAACTTTGCCACGGCATTGCAGGTTAATTCGCAGTGGTGGGGTGATCATGCTGACGAGCTGAACGAACGCTTCAATGCCTGGCTTGCAAAATAATCCTCTGAATTTAGCCGTTAAGCCGTGTGGGTGGGCCTGCCATCGAAGTACCAGATTCGGTGATGGATAGCGGCTATTAGCCGAGCTGATCAAAGGAATTGCTCTCTGCTTGGTGCACTTTGCCCGACGCTTGCGTCGGGTTTTTTTCGTTTCAGCGCAAAACAAAAGCTGACCTGCAAGATGTATCGACGAATAAGTGCAGCTTATCTATGTACCCAATATAGATCGTTTGTAAGAGGGTATAGGGGCTTATAGCATCGGATTCCAGAGGTTTTGACTTATTCGGAGGTTGCTATGAAGGTGCTGGTGGCGGTGAAGCGTGTCGTAGACGCCAACGTCAAAGTCCGTGTCAAAGCGGATGAATCTGACGTTGAGTTAAGCAACGTAAAAATGTCGATAAACCCCTTCTGCGAGATTGCTGTGGAGGCCGCACTTCAGTTGAAGGAAAGCGGGCAGGCCAGCGAAGTCATCGCCGTATCGGTGGGCCCTGATGCTTGTCAGGAGCAGTTGCGAACCGCACTGGCAATGGGCGCAGACAGAGCCGTGCTGATCAAGACGGGTAGCGATCTGGAGCCTCTTGCGGTTGCCAAGCTTCTCTACACCGTTACCCAGCGCGAAGAACCCGGCATTGTTCTCCTGGGTAAGCAATCCATCGATGGTGATAACAACCAGACCGGTCAAATGCTTTCCGCATTGATGGGCAGTGCTCAAGGCACCTTCGCTTCGCAAATCAACGTCGTCGGTGAGTGGGTCAATGTCATTCGCGAGGTCGACGGTGGACTGGAAACCAGAAGCTTGCGGTTGCCCGCAGTGATCACCGCTGACCTGCGCCTGAATGAGCCACGCTACGCCTCACTTCCCAACATCATGAAAGCGAAGAAAAAACCACTGGAGGTCATTGATGCCAGCGACCTCGGTGTCGATATCGCTCCTCGTTTGAAAGTCATCAAGGTCTCGGCGCCGCCTGAGCGTAAGGCAGGCATTCGTGTGAGTAGCGTTCAAGAACTGGTCGAGAAGCTGAAGAACGAAGCGGGGGTGATCTGATGGCTGTTTTATTGATTGCTGAGCACCACGAGGGGGCTCTTAAGTCGGGCACCTTGAACGCTCTTTCAGCGGCTGCGAGCCTTGGGGCCGACGTCGACGTTTTGGTAGCCGGTCAGCAAGCGGGCAGTGTCGCGGAGGCGTTGGCTGCGTTTGCAGGTGTGAGTTGCGTACTGATTTCAGATGCGCCTGAGTATGCCGATCAAGGTGTCGAGAATGTGGCCGCTCTGGTTACCGAGTTGGTGAAGACCTCGACCTATGGTCATGTCATTGCCGCCTCTACGGCGTACGGCAAAAATTTGCTTCCTCGTGTGGCTGCATTGCTGGATGTCGCCCAGGTCAGTGACGTTGTGGAAATCGTTTCCCCGAACACATTCGTTCGGCCGTACTACGCCGGTAATGCCCTGGCGACCGTTGAAAGCTCTGACGCAGTCAAGGTGCTGACCGTTCGCACCACAGCGTTTGCAGCTGCCGAAAGGACGGGGGAATTGGCGCCCATCAAGGCCATTTCCGTCTCTCACGACACCGGTCTTTCCAAATTCCTGAGTGCCGATTTCAGCGTCTCTGACCGCATCGAATTGACCTCGGCCAAAGTCGTCATTTCCGGCGGTCGCGGCATGGGCAGTGGCGAAAATTTCGCCCTGCTGGAAAAAGTCGCCGACAAGTTGGGTGCCGCGGTGGGTGCCTCTCGCGCAGCCGTCGATGCAGGTTTCGTCTCCAACGATATGCAGGTTGGCCAGACAGGCAAGATCGTGGCGCCTGACCTTTACATCGCTGTCGGTATCTCGGGTGCCATTCAACATTTGGCCGGCATGAAAGATTCCAAAATCATCGTCGCGATCAACAAGGACGAGGAGGCGCCAATTTTCCGTGTTGCTGACTACGGCCTGGTTGCCGATTTGTTCGAAGCCGTTCCGGCTCTTGAAGCTGCCCTGTCCTAAGGAGTCTGAAATGAGCGCCAAGCGTACCTATACATTCGCTTTCGATTGTCCAGACCGGGTGGGAATCATCACCCGCACGGCGGGTCTTTTCGCCAGTCATGGCGGTTGGGTTGAGGAGGCCTCGCAGTTCTCTGACGAAGAGAGCAATCGCTTCTTCAGTCGCATGGTTGTTCGCGCGGAGACCCTGCCATTTGACATCGAAGTGTTGAAGCGCAAAGTCGAACCGCTCGCACAAGAGATGTCGATGAACTGGCGTCTGGTCGACAGTGACCAGCGCAAGCGTGTGGTGTTGATGTGCAGCAAAGGCTCGCACTGCATGACCGATTTGCTGGACCGTTGGAAAACCGGTGATCTGGTCTGTGACATCGCCTGCGTGATTTCCAACCATGAGGATTTGCGCAGTCTGGTTGAGTGGTACGGCATTCCATTCGAATACGTACCGGTCGACAAAGACAACAAGGCTGCTGGGTTTGCCAAAACCGAACAACTGATCGATGAGTACCGCGCGGACTGCATCGTCCTTGCTCGTTATATGCAGATCCTGCCGCAGAACCTGTGTGAAAAATATCGCCATAAAGTCATCAACATCCACCATAGCTTCCTGCCCTCGTTCATCGGCGCAAAGCCGTATCACCAGGCATCCCGTCGAGGGGTAAAGCTGATCGGTGCGACCTGCCACTACGTGACCGAAGACCTCGACGAGGGGCCGATCATTGAGCAGGACGTCGCGCGCGTCAGCCACGAACAGTCTGTTGATGATCTTGTGCGGTTAGGCAAAGACGTCGAAAAAACCGTATTGGCCCGTGGGCTTCGAAACCATCTCGAAGATCGCGTGCTCGTGTACGGCAATAAAACCATCGTGTTCTAAGCACCCCCAATCGTCGAGCCAGTTGCCCTGCCTGGGGTGCTGGCCCTGGAGTTTAATATGAGCAATACCGTTCCGAGTTCGGCTCGTGTCGTCATCGTCGGTGGTGGGGTTATCGGGTGCAGCGTTGCATACCACCTGACCAAACTGGGCATCAAAGATGTCGTGCTGCTGGAGCGCAAGACGCTGACCTGCGGCACGACCTGGCATGCCGCCGGCTTGGTGCCGACCCTGCGCGCGACTTACAACATGAGCATGCTGGCGAAGTACAGCGCTGGTCTGTACGAGGGCCTCGAAGCAGAAACCGGTCAGGCCACTGGCTTCGTACGTAACGGTTCCTTGAGCGTCGCGACTCACCAGGAACGTTTCACCGAACTCAAGCGCGGCGCGTCGATGGCTAAGCTTTGTGGCTTTCCATGTGAAGTGGTCAACCCTGAGCAAGCGCTTGACCTGTGGCCACTGCTGAACATCGAAGACATCGTCGGCGGCGTGTATTTGCCGTTGGACGGTGTGGTCAACCCGGTTGACGTTACCCAGGCACTCGCCAAGGGCGCTCGAATGGGCGGCGCTAAAATCATTGAAAACACCCAAGTCCTGGATATCAAGATCAAGGATGGCAAGGCCGCAGGCGTAGTCACAGCTCAGGGCGATATCGACGCTGAGTTCGTGGTGAACTGCGCCGGTATGTGGGCGCGTAATTTCGGCAAGAAAGCTGGGGTCAACATTCCCCTCCACGCCGCAGAACACTACTACGTGGTCACGGAGCCGATGCCGGAAATCAACGGCATCATGCTGCCGACACTGCGTGACCTGGACTACTACAACTACTTCAAGACCGACGCCGGCAAACTGTTAATCGGCACCTTTGAGCCCAACGCCAAACCTTGGGGGCATGAAGGCATTCCTGATAGCTTCAGTTTTGATGAATTGCCACCTGATTTCGATCACTTGGAACCCTACCTGGAAGCGGCCATTCGCCGAATCCCTGCGCTGGAGAAGACCGGGCTGCAAGTGTTCTTCAACGGTCCTGAAAGCTTTACCCCCGATGACCGCTACCACTTGGGTGAGGCTCCTGAGCTGCGTAACTATTTTGTCGCCGCAGGCTTCAACTCGGTAGGCATCCAGTCAGCGGGTGGCGCCGGCAAGGTGCTGGCCGAATGGATTGCCAAAGGTCACGCCCCCATGGATCTGTGGGACGTCGACATCAAACGTAATTTGCCGTTCCAGGGTAACTCTCAGTACCTGTATGACCGCACCACGGAAGGTTTGGGCCTGTTGTATGCCATGCACTGGCCATTCCGTCAGTTCGAGTCCGCTCGCAACGCACGCAAAAGTATCCTCCATGACCGTTTGGTGGCCGCCAATGCCTGCTACGGCGAAGTGGTCGGCTGGGAGCGCGCGAATTTCTTCGCACCGCAGGGTCAGAAGCCGGAATACGGGTACAGCTGGGGTAAGCAAAACTGGTTCGAGTGGTCGGCAGCCGAACACAACGCGGTGCGCAAAACCGTCGGCCTGTTTGATCAAAGCTCCTTCGCCAAGATACTGGTCCAGGGCCGCGATGCGATGTCGGTGCTCAACCGGATTTGCAGCAACAACATTGATGTCGAGCCGGGCAAGATCGTCTACACCCAGTGGCTCAATGAGCGAGGTGGTATCGAGGCTGACCTGACCGTGACACGACTTGAGAAGGAGTCGTTCCTCATCGTCACCGGTCCATGGACGCAGACTCGCGAGCTGAACTGGCTGCGCCGCAACACGCCGGACGAGGCGAATGTTGTCTACACCGATGTCACCTCGTCGATGGCCGTGATCAGCGTGATGGGCCCTAACGCCCGCAATTTGCTGCAACCGCTGACCACCGACGACCTGTCCAACGAAGGCTTCCCGTTTGCCACGTCCAGGGAGATCGAACTCGGCTATGCCCGCGTGCGAGCGTCACGAATTACCTACGTGGGCGAGTTGGGCTGGGAACTGTACATCCCGACTGAATTTGCGCCGGACGTATTCGACCGAATCGTCGCGGCGGGTGAGCCGCACGGCTTGAAGTTGTGTGGTTATCACGCCCTGAACTCCCTGCGTATCGAGAAGGGCTATCGCCACTTCGGCCACGACGTGGTGGAGGAGGACACCCCGCTGGAAGCCGGGCTGTCGTTTGCCTCGGACTTCAACAAGGCCGGCGGTTTCATTGGCAAAGAGGCCTTGCTCAAGCAGAAAGCCGAAGGCGTGAAAAAACGCATGGTCTTGTTCAAGTTCCTCGATCCGGAAGCTACCAACTATCACGAAGAACCGATCTATCGGAACGGCGAAATCGTCGGGCGCACCACCTCTGGGATGTACGGCCACTACATCGGCGGCAACGTCGCCATGGGCTATGTCTGCAACGCCGAAGGTGCAACGGCTGACTGGGTGAAAGAAGGCAAGTACGAGATTGAGGTGGCGACGAAACGGTATGAGGTTGAGGCCAGCCTTCGTGCGTTCTATGACCCTGAAATGAACAAAATCAAGTGCTGACCCCCCTGGGCCAACCGTATTAGCGGCAGTCAGGCACGTTATAGAAACGTCATAACAACAAGTCGATTGAGTCGCGCAGTGCCCGGAGGTTCGACTCCGGGCCAGGCGCAAAAATCGCCGGAGACAACCATGAATGCAAAATGCATCGCCAGGTCCAAGTCGTCGCCAACCCCGTCGGGTGCGCAGCTTTGTGCCGCTCCATCACACCTTATCGATTCCGGGCTCGCCCTGAGCCTTTTCTGCCGAAAGATTCCTCTTGAGTTTGCCGCGTCGACCATCAGACACGGGCGTTCGTACGCCTGATTGATGGCTGTCCTGTGTCCACGCGAACAAGAGAAACCGTGTGAGCGCCGTTTAAGACGGCTTCGCACTTAGCTGATCAAAGAATTGCAGAAGGGTGTTCACATGCAAACAGAATCCTTTGTGAGTTTTCGCAATGTGCAGAAGAGCTACGACGGCGAAAACCTCGTGGTCAAAAACTTCAATCTGGATATTCAGCGCGGCGAATTCATCACCATGCTTGGGCCATCCGGCTCTGGAAAAACAACGTGCCTGATGATGTTGGCGGGTTTTGAAACCGTCACTCACGGGGAAATCTCCATCGACCGCCAGCCGGTTAACGATATTTCGCCACAGAAGCGCGGTATCGGCATGGTCTTCCAAAACTATGCATTGTTCCCGCACATGACTATCGCCGAGAACCTGGCCTTTCCGCTCAAGGTCCGCGGCCTGTCTTCAAGCGACATCCAGGGCAAAGTTAAGAAGTCCCTGGACATGGTCGCCATGGGGCCGCTGGGCAATCGCATGCCGGCACAACTGTCCGGCGGGCAGAAACAACGAGTGGCCCTGGCTCGGGCGCTGATTTTTGAACCTCGCCTGGTGCTCATGGACGAGCCGCTCGGCGCGCTCGACAAACAACTGCGTGAACAAATGCAGTACGAAATCAAGCGCCTTTCCAAGCAGCTGGGCATTACCGTTGTTTACGTGACCCACGATCAGACCGAGGCCCTCACCATGTCTGATCGCATTGCGGTGTTCAACGATGGTGTGGTTCAGCAACTGGCCAATCCGTCCGACCTGTACGAGAAACCCGAGACCGCCTTCGTTGCCAGCTTCATTGGTGAAAACAACCGGCTGACGGGGGAGGTCATCGAGCGCGACGGGGATTACTGCCAAGTGCAAGTCGGCAACCTTCGAGTGAAGGCCGTTGCGGCGAAATCCGCGAGTACCGCCCGTGGCACGAAAATCACCTTGTCGATTCGCCCAGAGCGCGTCTACCTCGATCCGGCCGACGGTCAATGTGACAACCGGCTACCGGCAAAAATTCAAGAGCTGATCTATCACGGGGACCACCTGCGTCTGCGGTTAAGCGTCGCGGACCAAGATGACTTCATCGTCAAAGTGGTGAACGGCGTCAACCAGTCGACGCCGACTCCCGGCGCCCTGGTGACCGTAGGGTGGCGTGCTGACGACTGTCGAGCGCTCAACACCGTTATCTAACTTTCGTCACCGCTCACACGGAGATCACTCCATGAATCGCCCTGTAATGTCGGAAGGGCCTGCGGATCGGCTGTTTGTGCAGCCGAAGGTTGGCCAGTCAATAAAGGAAAGCCTGGACAAGGCCGAGCGTCGGAACAAGTTCAAGTCCGTGCTACTGGTGTTGCCACTGCTTGCGTTTATCGCCGTCTTTTTTCTCGTGCCTATTGGCGACATGCTGATGCGCAGCGTGCAAAACGGCACGCTCGCCGACTACATGCCCAACAGTGCGGTCGAGTTGAAGCACTGGGAGCGGCAGTCGCTGCCTGAGGAGAAGACGTTTGCAGTCCTCGGCAACGATATTCTCGCGCTGCTCAAATCGCAGAACCTGGACCGGGTCGGGACTGACTTGAACCGCGTGCAAAGCGGCATGAAGCTGCTGTTGAACAAGACGGCGAGAGGCCTGGAAAAACAGAGTCAAGTTGGGATCACCGAATTCAAGCCGCTGATGATCAGCATCGACAAACGCTGGGGTGAAACCGCAACGTGGTCGCAGCTCAAGGTGATGGCGCCCTCGATTTCCGCGGTGCATTACCTGGCGGCGCTGGATCGTCAATACGACGATAACGGCGACATCGTCCAGCAGCCCGAAAGCCGGCAGATCTATGTCGACAACCTGCTGAAGACGCTGGCGGTCAGTGTCGCGATCACCTTCATCTGCTTTCTGCTGGGCTATCCGCTGGCGTACTTCCTGGCCAGCTTGCCGGACCGCTTCAGCAACTTGCTGATGATCCTCGTGCTACTGCCGTTCTGGACATCGCTGCTGGTCCGGACCAGCGCCTGGATCGTGATTCTCCAGTCAAACGGCGTTTTCAACGATGTCCTTCGCAGTCTCGGCATCATCAATCAGCCGCTTGATCTGATGTACAACCTGTACGGCACGATCATCGCCATGACGCATATTCTGCTGCCGTTCATGGTGCTGCCGCTTTATAGCGTGATGCGCGGTGTCGACCAGACCTACATCCGTGCCGCGCACTCCATGGGCGCCAGCTCCATGCGTACCTTTTTCAAGATCTACTTTCCGCTTTCCCTGCCGGGCGTCAGTGCAGGGGGGATTCTGGTCTTCATTCTCGCGGTTGGTTACTACATCACGCCTGCACTTGTGGGTGGCCGAACCGGCCAGATGATCAGCAACTTCATCGCTTATCACATGCAGACGTCCTTGAACTGGGGGCTGGCTTCGGCGATCGCCAGCCTGCTTCTGGTTGTAGTGCTGCTGATGTACTGGGTCTACGACCGATTCGTAGGCATTACCAATATGAAGTTGGGGTGAGCCATGAGCCTTCCAAATTACATCGGACCTTTCGAACGCTGCTGGTTTTTCACCGTGCGCGGATTTGCCCTGCTCGTGCTGCTGTTTCTGGTGGTGCCGATTCTGGTAATCATCCCTTTGTCCTTTAACGTCGAGCCGTATTTCAGCTTCACGTCGGACATGCTTCATCTGAAGCCGGAGGCATTTTCCCTACGCTGGTATCACCAACTGATCAATGACCCGCTTTGGGTTCTGTCAATCAAGAACAGTTTCTTGGTGGCGTGTGGTGCAACTGTGATCGCTACCGCGCTCGGTACGCTTGCATCCATTGGGCTGAGCCGCTCTGACTTGCCTTACAAGCGCCTGCTCACCGGCATTCTGATTTCGCCGATGATCGTCCCAGTGATTATTTCAGCCGCTGGCATGTACTTCTTTTACAGCAAGTTGGGGATTGGCCAGAGCCTGCTCGCGCTGATCCTATCGCACGCTGTGCTGGGTACGCCTTTCGTGATTCTGACCGTCACCGCAACGCTCGTGGGGTTCGATCATTCACTGACCCGCGCAGCCGCAAGCATGGGGGCATCGGCGACCTACACGTTTTTCAACGTGACGTTTCCCCTCATTCGCCCCGGCATCATTTCAGGCGGGCTGTTCGCATTCATCACTTCGTTCGATGAGGCCGTGATCGTTCAGTTTTTGGGCGGGGTCGAGCAGCGCACCATCCCTCGTCAGATGTGGTCCGGAATGCGTGAGCAGATCAGTCCCACGATTCTTGCTGCTGCAACGTTGCTGATCATTTTGTCTGTCCTGCTGTTGCTGTCTATCGAAGTCCTGCGCCGTCGTTCGCTCCGCGTTCGTGGAATCACTAATTGATCTGAGATCTAGGGAAGCAGTTATGAAAAAGATGTTGATATGCGCGGTAACAAGCCTCGCGTGTGTGTCTGCGATGGCGCAAGAGAATCTGACGATTGTCACGTACGGTGGCTCATTGGCAGCTGCCCAGACCAAGGCCGCGATAAAGCCATTCAGCGAGAAAACCGGGGTGAAAACCACGCTAGAGGATTACTCCGGCGGCATCGCTCAGCTCAAGGCTCAAGTCGATACCAAAAACGTCACCTGGGACGTCGTCGACATGGAATTACCGGATGCCGTTCGGGCTTGCAATGCGGGGCTGTTCGAACGTATCAACCCGAGCAAGGACCTGGAAGCTGGAACGGGCGGCGCCCCGGTTGACGTGGACTTCATCTCCGGCGCCGTCACCGACTGCGCGGTGGCAAACATCATTTGGTCGACGGCGGTCGCTTACAACGTCAACGCGTTCAAAGGTGAGCAGCCCGCAACGCTGAAGGATTTCTTCGACCTGAACAAATTCCCTGGCAAGCGTGGGTTGCGTAAGGCGCCTCAGGGCACGTTGGAGTGGGCACTGCTGGCCGATGGGGTGCCTCGTAATGAAGTGTATTCCACTCTGGAAACTGAGGCGGGTATCGAGCGGGCTTTCGCCAAACTCGACTCGATCAAGAGTCAGGTGATCTGGTGGGAAGCGGGTGCCCAGCCGCCGCAATTGCTTGCGGACGGCCAGGTCGTAATGACCTCGGCATGGAATGGACGTATCTGGACGGCCCAGACCCAAGAGAAGCAACCGTTCAAGATTATCTGGGACGGTCAGCTGTACGACATGGATGTGTGGGCTGTGCCGGCCGGCAGCAAGAACAAAGCGCGGGCCATGGAGTTCCTCAAGTTCGCCACGAGCACCCCAGTGCTGGCTGAGCAAAGCAAATACATCGCCTATGGCCCGACGCGTAAATCGTCGCAAGCCCTGGTCAGCGAGGAGATGAAACCGCATCTGCCGACCTCCCCGGAAAACTTCAAGACAGCATTACAAATGAATGCCGAGTGGTGGGGTGACCATGCCGACGAACTCAATGAACGCTTCAATGCCTGGCTGACAAAGTAAACCTTTGCCTTTACAGCCTTCTCAGGAGTCCAGCGCCATGTCGACTTTGATTTACCTCGGGCTAGGGAGTAACCAGGACCGAGATCATCATTTGGGGCTGGCGTTGGAGTTCCTGGCCGCATTGCTAGTGGATGTTCAGTGCTCCCCGGTCTATTCCTCCGCGGCTGCCGGCTGCGTGGGCGACGATTTTTTTAACGTGGTTTTGTCCGGGCGCACTGATCTATCACTGGGCCAGTTGAGTGATGTTCTAAAGCGTTTTGAGGCCAGGTACGCGCGCGTGCTGGCTCCTCGAATCGTCTTGCCGGTGGATATCGATATTTTGCTGTACGGAGATTTCGTGGGGGCTTACGCGCATAGGGTGCTGCCAAGGTCGGATCTCATCGATAGACCTTACGTGATGATGCCGCTTGCTGTGCTCGCTCCGGAGGGAGTGCATCCCGTCACCGGTAAAACCTATAAAACGACTTGGCTTGAGTTCGAGCGGTATATGCCTGCCGAGGAAAAACCGGTCCTTGTTGCCAGCGACGGGCTGATCACACACAAGGTGGCGAAAACGGCTTGGACGGATGATTTTGTGATGGCGCAAACGCTTAAATCGCTGCGTCTTCGACAAGGTCTTACACAGCGCAAACTCGCCGAAAAAGCCCGAGTGACTCATAGCTCCATATCGGTGATTGAGAAAAATCAAGCAAGCCCTGGGGTTAATACGCTCGACAAGATCCTGTCCGCGCTATCGACGTCATTGCCTGAGTTTTTTGCAGAGATTGAGCGAGGAGGTGCAGAAGTTAACCGCGAGAAGAGAGTCCTGGAGTTCTAAACCAATAGGTAATGAGTGGTTTGTATTCATTAATTCTGAGGTCGAGACAATGAAAATGGTACCCCGACTGACAATGGCTGATGCTCAGCACATCATGCAAGCTTGCCTTGCCAAAGCCAAAGAACTTGCCGTTGATATGGATATCGCCATTACAGATGATGCCGGTCATCTGATCATGTTCCAGCGTATGGACAACGCGCGTATCACCAGTATCGATATCGCCATCAGTAAGTCCTTCACCGCCTCTGCCGCCCGCAAATCAACGCGAGCCTATGGCGAAATCAGTGTGCCGGGTAAACCGGCTTTCGGCATCAACACCAGCAACCAGGGGCGCTTTTCCATTGTCGCTGGGGGGCTGCCGCTCTTCATGCAGGAGTTCATCGTTGGCGGCGTAGGGTGCAGCTCAGGTACTCCCGATCAAGATGAGATTGTGGCGCAAGCCGGCGTTAATGCGTTTGCGGCTTACCTCAACTGATTGCATTAAAGATTCCCAAGTTTTTCATCCGGCGCGTTGACGTTCGCTGTTGGAAGCGTTTCTTCGCGCTTGATTTCCTGAACCAAACAAAAGTAAAAGTTGAAGGAGAGATAAACGATGTTCAGCCAGCAAGACAAAATCCAGGGCTACGACGACGAACTGCTGAATGCGATCGACGCTGAGGAACTCCGTCAGGAGCAGCATATCGAGCTGATAGCCTCGGAAAACTACACCAGTCAGCGGGTGATGGAAGCCCAAGGCAGTGGGCTGACCAACAAGTATGATGAAGGTTATCCAGGCAAGCGTTACTACGGCGGCTGCGAGCACGTCGATAAGGTCGAGCAGTTGGCGATCGACAGGGCTAAAGAACTCTTTGGCGCTGATTATGCCAACGTTCAACCGCACTCCGGCAGCCAGGCTAACGCCGCTGTTTACCTTGCACTGCTACAGGCGGGTGACACCGTACTGGGGATGAGCCTGGCCCACGGTGGGCATTTGACCCATGGTGCCAAAGTCAGTTTTTCCGGAAAGCTCTACAACTCGGTGCAGTACGGGATCGATACCGTGACGGGGTTGATCGATTACGACGAAGTCGAGCGGCTGGCGGTGGAGCATCAGCCGGAGATGATCATCGCCGGTTTTTCCGCTTACTCGAAAACCCTGGATTTCCCGCGCTTTCGCGCCATCGCTGACAAGATCGGCGCTTACCTGTTCGTCGATATGGCCCACGTGGCCGGATTGGTTGCGGCAGGTCTGTATCCAAATCCGCTTCCCTATGCGCATGTGGTCACGACCACCACTCACAAGACGCTACGTGGTCCCCGTGGTGGTTTGATTCTCGCCAAAGCTAACGAAGACCTTGAGAGAAAACTCAACGCAGCGGTCTTTCCAGGCGGACAGGGTGGCCCGTTGATGCATGTGATCGCCGCGAAGGCCGTCTGCTTCAAGGAAGCGTTGGAGCCTGGATTCAAAACGTACCAACAGCAGGTGATCAAAAACGCCAAGGCGATGGCGAGCGTGTTTATCCAGCGCGGTTATGACGTGGTCTCGGGTGGGACCGACAACCATCTGTTTCTGGTGAGCCTGATCCGCCAACGCCTGACGGGTAAGGATGCCGACGCCGCTTTGGGCCGGGCACACATCACGGTCAACAAAAATGCCGTGCCGAACGACCCACAATCGCCGTTCGTGACCTCCGGCCTGCGCATCGGAACACCTGCGGTGACTACACGTGGATTCCAGGAGCCGGAGTGCAGCGCCCTTGCCAGCTGGATCTGCGACATCCTCGACAAACTCGGTGACGCCGAAGTAGAGACCCGTATCGCTGCGCGGGTTTCAGAATTGTGCGAGCGTTTCCCGGTCTACAAAGCCTGATCATCCACCAGCATTCGCTGCGGAGTTGAGTATGTCGCTGAGTGTTTTTGATCTGTTCAAGGTTGGCATCGGTCCTTCCAGTTCGCACACCGTCGGGCCGATGCGCGCAGCCGTGCGCTTCGCTGAGGGGCTGAGGGACCAAGGCTTGCTGGAGCAAGTGGAGAGTGTTCGGGCAGAACTGTACGGTTCTCTCGGCGCCACAGGAAAAGGGCACGGAAGCGACAAAGCCATACTGCTGGGGCTGGAAGGGGAGTACCCGGATACAGTCGATACCACGGCAGTAGAAGCAAGGTTGGCGGTGATTCGCGGTTCCGGAACCTTGAAGCTTTTGGGGGGGAAGTCCATTCGCTTTGTCGAGAAAGAGCACTTGGCGATGATCCGCAAGCCTTTGCCCTATCATCCCAACGGAATGATCCTGCGTGCATTCGACAGCGCTGGCTTACAGATTTGTAGCCGTGAGTACTACTCGGTGGGCGGCGGGTTTGTGGTGGATGAAGAAGCGATAGGGCTTGATCGTATTGTCGAAGATCGAACGCCACTTCGTTATCCTTTCTTGACTGGACGGGAGCTGCTTGAGCAGTGCTCACGTAATGGTCTCTCGGTCAGCCAGTTGATGGCCGAGAACGAGAAGGCGTGGCGTAGTCCGGAGCAAACCCGTGAAGGTCTGCTGCATATTTGGCAAGTGATGCAGGATTGCGTGCTTGCTGGTTGCCGCAACGAAGGCATCATGCCTGGCGGGCTGAAGGTTAAACGTCGTGCCGCGGCGTTGTACCGTCAGCTCAGTGGCAGTCCTGAGGCCAACTTAAGGGACAGCCTTTCAGTACTCGACTGGGTCAACCTTTACGCCCTGGCGGTTAATGAAGAAAACGCCAGTGGGGGCCGTGTAGTGACGGCACCCACCAACGGCGCTGCCGGTATCGTCCCGGCGGTTCTTCACTATTACCGCAGGTTTGTACCCGGGGCGGATGAGGAAGGGGTGCAGCGTTTCCTGCTCACCGCCGCTGCAATCGGAATTCTTTACAAGGAAAACGCGTCGATCTCTGGCGCAGAAGTCGGTTGCCAAGGTGAAGTGGGGGTGGCCTGTTCGATGGCGGCTGGAGCGCTGTGTGAGGTCCTCGGCGGAACGGTGCAACAGGTAGAGAATGCGGCTGAAATTGGCATGGAGCACAACCTCGGCCTGACCTGCGATCCCATCGGTGGCCTCGTTCAGGTGCCCTGCATTGAGCGAAATGCCATGGGTTCGGTGAAGGCCATCAACGCCGCGCGCCTTGCTTTGCGTGGTGATGGGCAACATTTCGTCTCGCTCGACAAGGTGATCCGCACCATGCGTCAAACGGGAGCGGACATGAAAAGCAAGTACAAGGAAACCGCGCGAGGCGGTCTGGCGGTGAACATTATCGAATGCTGAATTAGGCGGTACTCGGGGGCAGAGTGATCTGCCCTATGATTAGGATCATGTCGTTTTAACTAAGGCATCTCATTACTTCTTAACTGCGCTGGAACCGTTTCCAACGTACACCGCGCCTCCAGTGCTATTAGACAATTTGAAAGGCGGTGTTTTGATGGGCATGATGGCGAGGAATCGTCATTAATAAAATGATGAGCATGCAAGGTGTTCTCATGGCTCCGGTGGCGTTGGCCCTGGATCTGTGCCGTCACTCCCATCTCAGCGTTCAGTTGTTCGAAGCGGCGTCAGCCTTTGGCGAAGTGGGTGCCGGTGTCTCCTACGGTGCCAACGCCGTTCGTGCCATCGCCGGTCTGGGTATTGCCGAACCCTACCGGCAGATCGCCGACCGCATGCTTGATCCCTGGCAGGATATTTGGTTCGAATGGCGCCGCGGCGAGGATGCCGGCTACCTCGGCGCAAGCCTGGCCGAAGGGGTAGGGCAGTCTTCGGTGCACCGTGCGGATTTTTTCGACGCTCTGGCCAGCCAGTTGCCAGAGGGAATCGCCCAATTCGGCAAGCGTGCAGTTAGCGTGGTACAGGATGCCGAGGCCAGCCCCTTGCGGCGCCGCGCTTCAGCGGTACTTGCGCTTACCGCGGGATGATCGACAGCCAACAGTTGCGCGCTGCCTACCGTGCTCGGGGTGTCGATGAACACCTTGTCGACGTCCCGCAGATGTATCTGGGGCTCGATGCACACATCCTCACATTCCCGGTTAAGCAAGGCCGGCTGATCAACGTAGTGGCCTTTATTTCCGATCGCAGTCGCCCTGATCCATCCTGGCCGAGCGATTCCCATGGGTTCGTAATGCCAGCCAGGAAGAAATGCTTGCCGCCTTCGCCGACTGGGGCGATGCCGCGCGGGTGCTGCTCGATTGCATTCCGTCACCGACCCTTCGGGCATTGCATGAACTCGAAGAGTTGCCGGGCTACGTGCACGGCCGCGTAGGGCTGATCGGAGATGCGGCCCACGCCATGTTGCCGCACCAGGGCGCTGGCGCAGGGCAGGGGCTGGAAGACGCCTGGCTTTTGGCCCGACTGTTGGCCGATCCACAGGTTTTGGCGAGCCGGCCGCAAGCGGTGCTCGAGGTCTATGACGCTATCCGTCGTCCACGTGCCTGTCGTGTGCAACGCACGTCTTGGGAAGCCGGCCAGTGTTCCGGAACACACTTAAGCGGCTGCGCATAACGGCGTTTTCGTTCAATCGGTTCCCACAGCAAGGCCCACTTCGGTGGGCTTTTTGCTGCCCGTGACGACACTACGCTTTACAAGCAGATCCATATCTCGCCCGGCTACACCCACGATCCGTTTACTCATGTTGATCAAGATGGCAATCCGACCTACCCCTGGCACCGCTATTGGTCCGACTCGGATGCGATCTGGCTGGCGATAGAATTCCATCCACTTTGATCAGGGCGTAACTCCATGGCGCCGCAAAAAAATATGCTGACCTTCAATACGACAGCCGCCAAGCACTGCAACTTCATCATGCAGATGGACACTGCGCGCAGTGCAGGATTTAACTCGGTCGAATTGACCAGTGGACCGGTACGGGCTTACCTGGAAGCCGGGTACAGCCAAAGGGAGCTCAAGGAGTCGTTGGATGGTTTGCACGTTCAGGGTATAGGAGCGCTATTTGACATCGAGCGCACGGGGGCGCAGGGGCGAGAAATGATGGACCAAGCCGAAAAATTGTACGAGCTCGCGTCCACAGTTGGCGCAAAAGGCGTGCAGTTAGTCACGGGCCCTTTAGATTACCGCGCCGTGGTTGAGTATCGACGTGATGGTCGCACTTCACGTTACAGCGGCTTGTTAGGCTGCACCGATGAGGAGCAGATCGCACAGACTGCAATCAATTTGCAGCGCCTGGCGGTTCGAGCTCAAGAGGCTGGTCTCATCGTTTACGTGGAAGCCTTGTCCTGGACCCCAGTGTCGACACTTGAGCAACAGGTCCGAACTCTGGATCGGGCCGATCGAGACAACCTCAAAATTGTGATCGATTACTGGCACTGTTACACGAGCGGTGCCAACCCAGATGACCTCGCCAAAATCGACAAACGCCATATTTACGGGGTTCATGTATGCGATTCGTTGCCATTTACCGGAGGAGTACCTGATGAAACAGCGCTACGTGACGTGATCACTGGGTGCGGAATACTTGATCTGAAGGCATGGACGCAGGCAGTGAAAGCTACTGGATACGAGGGGTGGTGGTGCAGCGAAACATTCTGTCGTGCGCAACATCAGAATAATGGTTACGTGGTGGCCAAACAGCTTTATAGCCAGCTGAATGCGCTGGTTAATGGTTGAGGCTGGTAGGTATCCGAGGTGAACTAGGTGCGGACCTTAGCCCTCCATTTCAGACTCAAGTGAACAAAATTTAAATCTTAGTGAAAAGTCATGCCGGTTGGGTGCGCGTCCTTACTTAAGGTCCGCAAAGGTTAGCCAATTCGCCGGTCGTGTACGGCCAAGCGCTGCATCAGTTGTCCGAGTTATCGCCAAACATAATCGCGAGACTATCCAGGTACATGGTGCAGAGGCCGTTAGGTCATTCAGTTTGCGTACTCAAGTGCAGACCAAGCCAGTTTTTTACACAAGCGGTTCCAGCCGCGAGGTGAAGACTGGTCAATCAACTGTTCGCTTGCTGCACGTCTCCCCCGAAAAACTACAGCATGCCGGTACGAAGGTAGGTCTAGCCCTTTCTGCCTTGTTCTATTTAGGCAAAGAAGGTGTGAATGGTCGTTGCCGCTATCAAAGCCAAGCTAACCGCCTCCGAATTCAAGCAACTTGTAGCCAGCTAAATGCCGGCATGGATGCAGGCAAAGGGCCTAACTCAGGCCCTTTGAAACGCGGGCTTTTACCGTCGGGCACTCAAAGCTGGAGGCGGTAAATGACTTGGGTTGCATTGCCGAGATCGCGGTGACATTCAAAACCGGGAAAGCGCGCCAGCTTGCCTGAGCGTCCATCAGTAAAGATGTTATTTGATTTTCCAGTACTTCTGCATTTCGACGAATAGAAATGACGCGGTCCAGGAGATCAGCACCAGACCTGTCAGCGCTTGCAGTCCGGTCAGGTACTTGAGGTCGCCAATGGGCGAGATATCGCCGAAACCGATGGTCGTATAGGTGGTAAAGGAAAAGTACACGCAGTCCATGAATGAGCCATCGAAGCTGCCCTGCAAACTGCCCCACTGGCCAGCGCGGATCATTAGGTAATAGGCCAGCGCAAAACACCAGACTTCGACTGCATGGGCCACCAGTGCCCCGAATACCCCCACAACCATTCTGAATCGGCTCCAGGCTTTCAGCTTGGGCAGCCATTCATTCAGGCGCATCAAGCATTCGTAATGAATGATCACCGCGATCACCACCACCAGCGTATTGATTAACGTAATCGAAAGCATAGGGCGCCTCGAACGTCCAGGAACTATTGTGGCGGGGCCGGCGCGCGCTGCCAGCATGGGCCGCGTAGCCAGGTTGCCTAAACAATAGACGCTATGGCGCCAGTCATGAGCCCGACAGTACGTTGCGTGTACCGGTCTTTATGATCTACATCAACGACAAGGTGATGGGATAGGCAATGCGTTTTTATGACGTCCACTGAGTCGGGATTGCGCCATGAAGTTCACTGCTACACCGCTCCAGGATCCGTTACCAATCTTGCCGTCTTCATCGGCCAACATCGCTATTGCTGAGTAATCATCAGCCGTGGCCCGGCGGTTGCCGGTTGAGGGACATGAGTGCCCGCATTGATCGCTCTTCTTTATGGTCTGGGCTCGAGAGTGAACGATTCAGGTGAACAACGATTCGTTGCAGTGATATGCAGAGTCGTTCGGCCGCCTTGAGCAAACTGGGCCCGGCACCTGGGTACTAATTAAGTTTTTAGATGTGCTGCCAATCGATCCGTTTGATGTATATCAAACGGGCCCATCGCCATGATTCACTCGGCATCCACGCAATTACTTTGTGTGCTCGAGTATTAAGTAGCAGCCCAACCTTGAAGGAAGACGGTGAGATCTCCGATTAATGCCACTGACGCTTTATTTCCTGCCACTGGATGTCTGACAGCCACTTATTTGCCACCGGAAAGAAAATGTTCTCCTCAGCATCCATATGATCGTAGTATTTCTTGATGAAATCATCGATGGCGTCAGCGATTACTCTCGTCTCCTGAGTTGAGTCCTTCAACATCTTGAGCTGTCCAGCAATGCGCTCAAATGCCTGATGATCTCGCTCGATATCCTTGACCCGTTGGTGGATCGGTGCCTCAGTCGCTAGCAAGGCCCGCCGAATAAGCTCTTCATTTTCATGGTGGTGTCGCTCTGCATCACCATGCAAGGCTTCCAGCACCTTAAACAACAGCTTGCAGTCATCGGCACCAGCGGATTCATGCCTCACCTTCCCCAGCAATCCTTTGATCTGAGTAATTTTGATAGCCACCTCATGATGATAGGCGAGCAGTTCTTTCAACAAGACGTTCATATAAAATCCTCACTACTACATCAAATCATCACAGAAAAACTATTATTAACCACCCACCTATTAAGAATAGCCACACCTATCAATTCCCATAACTTCTAATACTTCCACCTAAAAGCACTCACTAGCGCGTATTTAACTTTTTAGTATAGTCGGGCGCAAAATTCTCGCTCCAAGAAATTTGCCACCCTTGGATAAATTTGAAATATCAAGTGAGTGTTCAAATGCGCTATTTGATCTACTTAAGGAGACCAGCACACGGCAAAGGCAGCGTGCTGTACCGGGTCAAGCGCTAGATAGAATACGAACGAATTCATCCTTACTCGGTCAGTTTGTGGGCATCGAGCGCTGTAACCCATTCTTCGTTGGTGGGCTCGACCACCACCTTGACTCGGCTGGCCGGGGTCGAGATCACGGTGGCATTGGCCTGGTTGGCGGTTTCGTCTAGTTCGATGCCCAGATACTGCAGGCCCGAGCACATTCTGGAGCGAATCGCCGCGTTGTGTTCGCCAATACCTGCCGTGAACACCAGCATGTCCAGGCCACCCAGGGCCGCGACAAGGGCACCGGCTTCGTGGATGAAGCGGCGCAGGTACAACGCAAGGGCCATGGCCGCACGCGGCTCGGCTGCTTCGACTTCGAGCAATACGCGCGGGTCACTGGAAATGCCGGAAACCCCAAGCAGCCCTGACTCGTGATACAGGATGCGGCTGACCTGCTCCAGGCTCAGTTTCCAGATTTCCATCAGGAAAATCACCGCGCCAGGGTCCATCGCCCCGCAGCGGGTGCCCATCATCAAGCCATCCAGCGCTGAGAAACCCATGGTGGTGGCGGCGCTTTTCAAATCCCGCATGCCGCACAGGCTGGCGCCGCTGCCCAGGTGCGCGACCAGTGTCCGGCCACGAGCCTGATCGCCATAACGTTCTGCCAGGGCAATGGATTGGTAGCAATAGGAAAGTCCGTGAAACCCATAACGACGCAGGCCGTTTTCCCAGGCCGACCAGGGCAGCGGCAGGATTTTCTCCACGTCCGGCAGGGTCTGGTGGAATGCGGTATCAAAACACACCACTTGTGGCAGGTCGGGACGGGTTTGTAGCAGGGTTTCGATGGCTTCCAGGGCGAAGGGCTGATGCAGCGGGGCTAGGGGTATGTAGCTTTTAAGGTCGGCCAGCACCTGCGCGTCGATCAACATCGGTTTTGAATATTTCATCCCTCCATGCACGACGCGGTGGGCGATGGCCCTGATCGAGTGGCCGCCCAGCTGAGTTCGCAGCCGCTCACGAATATGCCCAAGGGCATCGTGATAGGGCTGCTTTTCATCGAGGGCCAGTGGCTGATCGTCGCCGCCGTTTTCGCTGACCACCGGGTTTGGCCCCGTGATGCCGTCGACCTTGCCGCGCCACAGTGGTGTGCGAGCCAAAGGGCTGCAGGTCGCATTGAACAGGGCGAACTTGATGCTCGACGACCCCGCATTGAGGACCAGAATCACTTCACCGTTATCCGTGTCGTTCATGGCGGTGTTACTCGATAGTGATGGGCGACCAGCGCGGCGATGGCACAGGACGCGATGCGCGCTTCCCGGGAGTCGGCGCGGCTGGTCAGGACAATCGGCACCCTGGCGCCGAGCACGATACCGGCGCTGGAGGCACCGCCCAGGTATTCCAGTTGCTTGACGAGCATATTGCCGCTTTCCAGATCGGGCACGACGAGAATATCGGCGTTTCCAGACACCGGTGAGTGAATGCCCTTGATACGCGCCGCTGCCAGGGAGATGGCATTGTCGAACGCCAGCGGCCCGTCAAGCACCGCGCCAGTAATTTGGCCGCGATCGGCCATCTTGCACAGCGCTGCTGCATCGAGGGTGGCGGGCATGTTGGCGTTCACCGTTTCCACTGCAGCGAGGATCGCCACATGAGGATTGCTCACGCCGAGGATATGCGCCAGATCGATGGCGTTGCGCACGATGTCCACTTTGTCGACCAGGGCCGGCACGATGTTGATCGCTGCATCGGTGATGATGAAAGGGCGGGGATAAAAAGGCGTCTGCATCACGAAGCAGTGGGTGATCCGCCGCTTGGTGCGCAGTTGCGCCGCCGTCGGCACTACGGCGGACATCAATTCGTCGGTGTGCAGGCTGCCTTTCATCAAGGCTTCGACCAGACCATCACGAGCCATTTGTGCGCCGCGCAGGGCGGCGGCGTGGCTGTGGGGCACATCTTCGATGGTGAGACCGCAAAGGTCGTGATTGCCCTTGGCCGCCAACGCTTCGAGTTTGGCTCTTGGACCAATCAGGATCGGATCGATCAACCTTGCATCGCGGGCATCGAGGGCAGCCTCGAAACTCACTTCGTCGCAAGGGTGCACCACCGCAACGCGGATCGGTTCCAGCGTCTGGCAGGCTTGCAACAAGCGATTCAAACCGTCGGCGGTGTGGCGCAGTTCTATGCCCGGCAGGCTGACCCGATGCACATCGATATGTTCGCTGGCAGCGTGTACCAGGGATTCACCTTCCAGCACCACCACACCTTCCTGATTGGTGCCGGTGCAGGCCAACGTGAGCAGATGCCGTGCTTCGTCGCGAGCGGTGACAATCACCGAGACCGTCAGGGTGTCGCCGATTCGTACCGGGGCGAGGAACTTGAGGGTTTGCCCCAGGGACACCGAACCGGGCCCCGGTAGCTGCGTGCCGATCAACGCCGAAATCAACGTGCCCCCCCACATGCCATGGGCGAAAACAGTGTTGAAGTGTGTGGTGGCGGCGAACTCCGGATCGACGTACAGCGGGTTGACATCGCCGGAGACCAGCGCAAACAGCTGAATGTCCTGAGCCGTCAGGGTGCGTTTCAGAGAGGCCGACTCGCCGATGACGATCTCCTCGAAGGAGCGGTTATGTATTCGTTCCAGATCGTTGATGGGCGTGGAGCTCGTCATGGGTTTGATCCTGAATACGGGGTTTGGGCAGGGCAGGGTAGGGCGCGAATGCGGTGGAGCGAACACTGATTCTCAATTTCTACGTGAATGACCTGCCGGGAATTGATTTAGATCAGAAGAATGACGACTAGCTTAATGGACACTGGTGAGATCCACTTAAGGATTCATAACGCAAACGGCACTTTTCAATATTGGAGGTTCTGGCAGGCGCCAGAATGAAAAAGTCAGGCTCTGATTAATCGTCTGGCCGAAACGGATACGCTACTTCTGCTTATGCAGGTATTGCTGTATTGCATCAACCTCAAGCTTGTTTGGCGTCGCACTGTTGTCAGATTTGAAGCTGGCACCCTTCCAGTGCGGCATTGGCGCCTTTAGAGGCTTTCCATGGTCATCAATACCGTTCAATACGGCCCGCTCAAATACCTTTGACTTCCACTCGCTGGCATCTCCAGCCAATTTAGGTGCTGACCCCCCAATGCCTTGAGGCCCATGGCAGACGATACAGTTCTCTTGGTAAAGCGCCTCCCCATCTGGGGAGGAGGCAATAGTCGATGAGCAAAAGAATAGGGTCATCATTGCAAAAAACGCATGCTTCATTTCCGGCTCCTTAGCACGCGAATAGCTGCGTGGGTCACAAAGAAGGGGAATGCCTTTCACGGCGCGAGCCCTTGAGTTGCTATTGGGTGAAAGAGTAGCAGGTCGAATAGGCGGGGATGGCATAAGGCAGAACGAATAGCCAGATACGGAGCCAGAATCGGGCATCTAACAAATAGGATAAAACCTCAGCGGTGCCGTCTCTAGAACAGGCAATGGTTTGCGAGGAATCAGACTGGGTCAGTGACATCTCGGCAACTAGGTCAATCGGCGTCGGCGCCAACACCTGGAGGTCTGCAAGTGCGTTAGCTGCAAACCTCGAAAGAGGTCATGCAGCTGCGGCACCTATGCAATGTTGGGCGAGCATCGCGAAGCGATTCGACCCGATTATCAACAACCTCAGCTTGATCTGCGTCAGCTTAAAGCGGGTAGTGTTTCGGGTAGGGCAATTGTGCAACGCCCGTGTCTATAGCTGCCTTGGCCACTGCGTCGGCTATTGCTCCGAGCAGGCGAGCATCGAGGGCTTTGGGGAGGATGTAGTCGCGCCCGAACTCAAGCTTATCAACATTGAACGCTTGCAAGACTTCCACGGGAGTCGGCTCTTTGGCCAATTGGCGTAGAGCCTCCACCGCTGCGATTTTCATCGCTTCATTGATCTGTGTTGCCCGGACATCCAGGGTCCCGCGGAAAATGAACGGAAAGCCTAAAACGTTATTGACCTGGTTTGGATAGTCGGAGCGACCGGTCGCCATGATCAGGTCATCGCGTGTCGCCATGGCTAGTTCGTAGCTGATTTCAGGATCTGGGTTTGAGCAGGCAAACACGATTGGATTAGGGGCCATTACTGCCAGTGCTTCCGCCGACAGGAGATTGGCTCCAGACAAACCGACAAACACATCGGCACCGCGCATGGCGTCCATCAGTGTGCGAGGGCCACCGTCGTTAGCAAACTGTACTTTGTATTGATTAAGGTCTTCTCGGGCGGAGTGGATCACACCGACGCGGTCGACCATATACAGATTGCTTTTTTGAGCGCCGAGACTGAGCAGCAAGCGCATGCATGCGGTCGCTGCGGCACCGGCACCGAGGCAAACAATCCTCGCGCTCCCAAGGGTTTTGCCCTGAATCTCCAGCGCATTCAGCATGCCGGCGGCCGTGACGATGGCGGTACCGTGCTGGTCGTCATGGAAGACCGGGATGCTGCATTGCTTGATCAGTGCTTCTTCGATTTCGAAGCACTCGGGGGCTTTGATGTCTTCCAGGTTGATGCCACCAAAGGTGTCGGCAATACGCACGACCGTATCGATAAAGGCTTGTGAGCTCTCGGCGTTGACTTCGATATCGATCGAGTCGACACCCGCGAAACGCTTGAACAAAAGCGCCTTGCCTTCCATGACCGGCTTACTGGCTAACGGGCCCAGATTGCCCAGACCCAGGATGGCGGTGCCATTGGTGATCACCGCGACAAGATTGCCCTTACCGGTGAAGCGATAAACGCTCTCTGGATTTTTCGCAATCTCGCGGACAGGTTCGGCTACTCCAGGGCTGTAGGCCAGTGCGAGTTGAGCGGCAGTGTCGGCTGGCTTGGTCAGCGCAATGCCGATTTTTCCGGGTGTCGGGAATTCGTGGTAATCCAGTGCAGCCTGCTTGAAGTCGGTAGTCATGCGATCCCCATTAATTAGACATTGATTACAATGATATGCTAACACTATTATAATGCGGTGCAACCGGCTCCTGAACTCCAGGGCAGGTTCCGAGTTGTTTGCTTGAACCACTACTGACGAAGGGGTTTGTCAGCTAGCCATCCAGCTCTATTGACCCTGAGACGTCAGGGCGGGCCTGTTTTTCTTGGTCAATAGAACACCTCCTATGCTTGAACCCGTCTTAGGCCACCTTGTGTGGCCATTTTTTTTGCGCGTTCGAAATCATGGGTGTGGGGGCGGGGGGAGCGTCATCAGGCCGTCGTTGACCCAGTGAACTATCGACAGTTCCAACCAGACGCTGTACAGCAGTGCAACATAGCTACGAGCGAATCAGTGACTTGGGTTGGAAGTGGTGGGGTGTATGGGTGGGTAGACATGCGGCGCTTCGATTCTTTCCTTAAGCGTGGCTGCGTAGTCCCTGGCGCCTCGTTCGTTGCGAAACTCCACTCGCCGGCTACCGAAACAAACAGACCAAAGCTCCTCGCTTTGGCTGGTCAGATACTCAACCTTTACGGACATGATCAAACTCCATGGCAGGAACAATCAGAAGTGAACTTCAGCAGACTTGATGCCAATAATCCGAAGCTCATGGATCAAGTCATCCAAATGCCCAAATGACTCAATTTCCTCGTTGTCATTGACCAGAAAGTAACTTCTTCCCGCCTCCTTTTTGAAAAGGATAATCCACTCGTTCGTGTTGGCCGGGTTGGCTATCACATGGGTGTCGAAGTGAATGCCTTCACCGTGTTTGGTTTTGACGTCTTCGCGTTTCATGCGGGTCTCCGAGCGTGTTTTTTAGCTCTTACAGCACCGGATCTACAGCGTTCCCGATGCCTTACCGAGGGTAGGCCATTTGCTTTACTATTATCACTCCATGTGAATATTATGCACATGCCACCAGAGAGAGGCTAGTCATGATTGCGATACGAGAAGCTTGGAAAGCGGGCCTGTTAGGGCGCGAGCACTGGCTTCGGAATCTCGTCTCTGGGGTCATTGTGGGCGTTGTGGCACTGCCCTTGGCCATGGCGTTCGCGATCGCATCAGGCGTCAAACCTGAGCAAGGAATTTACACCGCCATTGTCGGTGGTCTTTTGGTTTCGCTCTTCGGAGGGAGCCGTCTTCAGATAGCTGGCCCGACAGGGGCATTCATCGTCATTTTGTCGGGTGTGACCGCTAAATACGGCGTTGATGGCTTGCAGATAGCGACGATGATGGCTGGGACAATTTTGTTGTTGCTCGGTATCACTAAGCTTGGGGCCATCATCAAGTTCATTCCCGACCCCGTGATTGTCGGCTTCACTGCCGGTATTGGTGTGATCATTTGGGTGGGGCAATGGAAAGACTTTTTCGGCTTGCCGAAAATCAGTGGTGAACATTTCCATCAGCGACTTTGGCATTTGGTCCAGGCGCTCCCCGGTTTTCATGTCCCGACGACACTATTAGCGCTGTTGAGTCTGGTGCTGGTAATCACGGCCCCCAAAATACCTGGCGTAAAACGCGTGCCAGGCCCCTTGATCGCCATGGCCGTTGTGACGGCCATACAGTCTTATTTTCAGTTCGGCGGCGTTGCGACGATTGGGAGTGCTTTTGGGGGGATACCTCAAGGACTGCCTGCGATTGGCCTTCCTGACATAACAATGCCGCAGGTGATTGAGTTGATTGGTCCGGCGTTCGCGATCGCGATGCTGGGGGCCATCGAGTCATTACTGTCTGCGGTTGTCGCCGATGGTATGGCGGGTACCAAACATGACTCCAATCAGGAGTTAATTGGCCAAGGCATCGCCAACCTGGTCACTCCCTTGTTTGGTGGCTTTGCTGCGACAGGCGCCATTGCTCGGACAGCTACCAATATCCGCAATGGTGGGACTGGTCCGATCGCGGGTCTTGCACACGCGTTCACATTGATCCTGTTGATCTTTTTCCTGGCGCCGTTAGCCTCGGATATTCCACTGTGTGCGTTGGCTGCGATCTTGTTTGTGGTGGCTTATAACATGAGCGAGTTGAAGCACTTCAAGCGCATGGTCAAGCGAGCCCCCAACGCTGACGTCGCCATACTTCTAATCACCTTCAGCCTGACCATTTTCAGCGATTTAGCGATCGCGGTGAACATTGGTGTCATTCTCGCCATGCTGCAATTCATGCGTCGGATGGCCTCTTCTGTCGAGGTGCAGCGGATGGTCGATAAAGAGCTTGAGGTTGAGTTGCGGATCAATGGGCATGTTCGTCTGCCGCCTGGCGTTTTGGTTTATACCATTGAGGGGCCGCTCTTCTTTGGCGCAGCAGAAACCTTTGAGCGCGTTCTGGCTCAAACGCACACGGATCCAGGTACATTGATTATTCGTCTGAAGCGAGTTCCGTTCATGGATATAACGGGCTTACAAACACTGCTCGAAGTCATTGAGCAGTTACGTAAGCGCAGCATTGTCGTAAAGCTGTGTGAGGCCAACGAGAAAGTCCTTGGCAAGCTCGGTAAGGCGGGGATTCTCCAGGCACTCGGTTCAGAGCATTATCATGCTGACTTCAGTTCTGCACTGGGCAGTTATGTCAGGACCGACAACTTGCCAGGCTAGCTGACTCCCATCGTGTCAGCTCATTGGCGATTGCATCACTTACCATTGGCCGCAATTCTGCTTTTGGTTGAGGTCGAGTAGGTCACGCCATGCGTATCCAAGTAGTCTCGAATAAGCTGACGGACGACCTGTGAAGGGGTTAGGTCCTGGGACGCACAGAGCTCCTCAAGGGCTTTTTTCTTGACGGGATCTATGAGCACAGTCAGTCGTGCAGTCTTGTTTTCCATAGTATTACCGGTACCCTAAATCGATCGATGATAATCAAATTGTAATGGCGGTGGCTTTGTTTGTCACCGATTAGGTTCGTTAGTGCTAGCTGGATGCACTGTGGTACGAGGGTGATGACCTCCCTACCAGGAATGGGTAATAGAACGGATAAATAGACGGGTAGTGAAGGGGGCAGCTAATGATGGCTTCTCTCGAATCAATCGCTGCCTTACCTATTGCTGCGTTGATTTCTATTGCAGGCATGCCGACGCTGTATGAAGTCACATTGAGGCGGCGGATCCTTATGGGGTTGCATTGCCCAAGCCTACCTTCCCGGTAAAGCGCTCAAGCAAATCGAAGAGGATCATCCCCGCCAACATGGCTCCAAAAAACACACCGGCTTGCCAGAATCCGGCACCCAGTCCAACGATTGCCGGTCCTGGGCAGATGCCGGCGATGCCCCATCCGGTGCCGAACGTCAGGCTTCCTCCGATCAAGCGTCGATCGAGTGCTCGCTTCTGAGGCAGTTGCATTGCTTCGCCCAGCAGAGAATGCTTCCGCCGTTTTGCCCAACCGAATGGCAAGACCGCTACGGCAATGGCGCTGACCATCACCAGAGCCAGTGATGGATCCCAGGTCCCGGTCAGATCGAGAAATCCCAATACCTTGGCAGGATTTGCCATACCCGCGAGCAATAAGCCCAGTCCGAAAATCAATCCTGCAAGCAACGCAATCAGCACACGCATCGTCAGCCCTCCAATAGATGGCGAACGACGAAAACGGTGACGAGTCCGGCCGTCATGAAACTCAGTGTCGCGACCATGGAGCGTAACGACAGTCTGGAGATGCCGCACACGCCATGTCCGCTGGTACAACCTGATCCATAACGGGCACCGAGCCCTACCAATAACCCTGCCGGCACCAGGCTGATCCAGCCATTCTGAAACTCGATGATGGGGAGGGGGGTGAAAAGCAGCCAAATCAGAGGGGCAATGAACAACCCGAGTAGAAATGCAGCCTTTTCCAAACGGCCTTCACTCTCTCGACTGAGTAAGCTACCCAGTAAACCGCTGATCCCGGCCACTCTCCCGTTGAGTACAACAAAGAGCCCGGCAGCCAAGCCAATCAAAGACCCTCCGGCCAATGAATTCCAGGGAGTGAAATGGATCCAGTCAATGACCATTGAGTGCTCCTGCGCAGGATAGTGGATGCTGATCATGGATAGCGGCAAGGGTCATTTAGCCAATATCCTCGACAAACCTGCACCCTCTGAGTGCTGCCGGCATTCCGTTGGCCAGCCCTAAACCTAACCTTGATATCCACGACATTTTCCCGTTGAACGGATCCTCGCTGATTCGCGGGCAAGCCCCAATGCCGGGCATTTGGTTGCAGCAGAGGCTGAACCAATACAACAAGGCTTCATGCTCATGGATGGGGTGCTTACAACACGGTGTTACTTAGTACCGGTGAATTGTTGTGAATAAGCAGCAATAACCAAAAGTCGTAAATAGCGCCCAAGGCGAGAGAGAGGAGGGTCTTGGGACTCCACCCGACAGCCAAGGCCGGGCGGGGTGTTTGGCGTTAGCGGATAAACGCCCGCAAATCGCTGCTTACTGTTTTGATCGCCACTTTGAAGTCATTGGTGGTAACGGGTTGGCTGGCATTTTTCAGGGTTTCACCGAAGACTTTGCGCACCACTTTGGCCACCGTTTGGCCGTTGCTCGCATCGATCAGTTCGGCTTCGATATAAAGCTCGGTGTCCTGGTCGCGGTGGCCGGTGGCAGCAGTCACGCTGCCGACGAGGGCAGCGACCGGGACGACTTCATACCAGTGCATGCCTTCGTTCGACGCCGTAACGCCTGTGATGGCGGCGCGCATGATCAGCGTGCGCGAACCGGCAGGCGCAGATTGGGCGTTCGATACGATCAGGTATCTCTGGCCGAGGACGTTTTTAGCGCTACTGGTCATGTACGCCTGCAGCTCTTCGAGGGTCTTGAGGTTGACCCTATCGTCAGGCCGAGGTGCCGGGTAGAGTTCCAATTGCTTGAAAACGACCGTGTCGTAGGCGTTCGAGTTCCACGACGGGGTGGCCCAACGCATCGCCTTCTGGCCGCTGGTGGCGGTGACTTCTTGCAGGTTGTTGTAGTCGGGCAAGAAGCCGGAGTACTGCTCTTTCTTGGCGATTTTTGAGGTGCAACCACCTAGCATCAAGCTACCCAATGCGACACCTAATAAGAGTTTATGGACCACGTTCATGTGTTTCTCACTTTTGCGTTTAGTTGTTCGATAGGGAGGCCTTTCAAGTGGTACGCATGCAGCATTTCCGGGCGGGCGAATGCCATGGTGTGCCGCTGCTGTGCTGCTGTCCGGCCCATCAATCGGTGCGCGATGCATCGTTACCCTGTACTTGGGTTTGCGGCTCGCCATGGGCGATCAGCCAGTTCAGCATGTCGGACACCGACACCCGGTGGCTGCGTTCCACCCATTGCACGCCGTCATGGCTGTAATGCTCGATATAGCGGCTGAGGATCACCTCACGCTGGTCGTCCGACAGCTGCAGGCTGGTTTCGCGAACGTGCAGTACGGCGTTGGCGTGTTTCGCTACCCGGTGCTCCAGTATCAGTGGCTGATTGTTAGACGGCATGGGTTGTGGCCTCTTCACTAGAAGGGTCGCTTGACGAACGAGAGCAGGGGCGCGCTTGGGCGAAGGCATGGCAAACAGTCTTGGCAGGAAAGGAATCAGATACTGGCATTCGGTCCTTGCTTGAGAATGTCTGCTTTTTTACCGTGCCGACACTTTGTTACCGAGTTGAAATATATGACGGATCGCATCGAATGGTTTTAGATATGAGTTCTTACAGAACATAAGTGATACGCACCGGTGAGCAGTATTTTGATCGTAGACGACGACCTTGAAGTCCTTGCTCTGCTGAAGAAATTTTTTGTGCAGCACGGCTATTCGGTGGAGGTGGCTACCGATGGTGCCTCACTGTGGTCGGCCATGGAGCGTCAGGCACCGGATCTGATCATTCTCGACCTGATGCTGCCGGGGGAGAACGGGCTGACGCTGTGCCAGCGTCTGCGTCAGCAATACCCCACGCCTGTGATCATGCTGACCGCCATGAGTGAGCTGAGTGATCGGGTGGTGGGGCTGGAGATGGGGGCCGACGATTACCTCGGGAAACCCTTCGACGCCCGCGAGCTGTTGGCTCGGGTGCGCGCAGTGTTGCGCCGGGCCGGGGAGAACCGACCATTGACCGGGCAGGTGCAGCGCCCGCTGATCAAGTTCGCCGACTGGCAGTTGGACCTTACCCGACGAGAGCTACGCTCGCCGGATCAGGTGATGATTCCGTTGTCGGCCGGGGAGTTTGACTTGCTGCTGGTCTTTGTCGAGCACCCGCAGCGCATTCTAACCCGGGAACTGTTGCTGGACCTGGCGCGAGGTCGCAGCCATGAAGCATTCGATCGCAGCATCGACGTTCAGGTCAGCCGCTTGCGGCGCAAGTTGGATCTCGACAGCAAGCGAGTGGAGATGATTCGCACTGTGCGCAACGTCGGTTACCTGTTCACTCCCAGTGTGACTCGCCAGTGAAGGGTGGCAAGGCAGGCTGGCGTCTGCGCTCGCGCGATACAATAGCCCGCTGGATCGCTCTGACCACCATTGTCGCCATGCTCACTTCGCTGGGCTTCAACGCACTGTTCACCCAGCTGGCGGGCGTCTGGGCGTATCCGCCGTTGACCGAGACCGGGTTGCTGGAGAAGGTTTCCCTGCTGAGCAAGCTGATCGAGGCGTCACAAGTCGCACAGCGCGAACGTCTGTGCGCCGCAGTCAGTGACAGCACCTGGAACATTAGCTGGCACGCCAGCCGTGAAGAGCTGGATTTGCCGACGGTCCCCGACGCGACTCGTCGCACGGCCATACCTCAAGTGCAGCGTCTGTTCAACGACCCTCAGCGCCGGCTCGAAGCCTATCAACCCAGCGACTGGCCACAGCAAAACGGCCACTACACCTTGCTGGTGCAACTGATCGATGGCTCCTGGCTCATGTTCAGCATCTCCTCGCGCAGTTGGGGACTGGGGCAGTGGCAGCGCAACCTGATTTTGATCGTTCTGGTGCTGTTGTCCACCGGCCTCGTCGCACTGATTGCCACCCGCCGCTTGGCCAGGCCCCTGCAACAATTCGCCCAGGGCGCCCGACGTTTTGGTGTCGACTTCCGCGCCCCGCCCATCGAACCGCTCGGCCCCCAGGAAATCCGCCAGGCGATCCTCGCGTTCAACGCCATGCAGGCCCAATTGCAACACTTCATCAAAGACCGCACCCAGATGCTCGCCGCCATCTCCCACGACCTACGCACGCCCCTGACCCGCATGCGCCTGCGCGGCGAATTTATCGAAGACCCTGAGCAACAGCAACGGCTGTTTCGCGACGTCGACGAGATGCAGGCCATGATTAACTCCAGCCTGGAATTCTTTCGCGACGATGCCCGACTGGAACAGACCACACGGTTCGACCTGGCAGAACTGCTGCAAACCATCATCGACGACTACCGCGACCAGTCCATCGACATCACCTTCAGCGGCCCCCCCCACCTGGTCTACTTTGGTCGCCCGCTGGGCCTCAAGCGCGTCATCACCAACCTGCTGGACAACGCCATCAAATACGCCTGCGACCCGGCCGTCGAACTGCGCGGGGACGATGAACAGGTGACCATTCTCGTACTTGACCGCGGGCCGGGGATCCCCGTCGAAAGCCATGAGCAGGTGTTTGCACCGTTCTTCCGGCTGGAAAGGTCGCGCAATAAAAGCACCGGCGGTGTGGGGTTGGGGTTGTCGGCGGCAAGAGCGATCGTGTTGGAGCAAGGGGGGGCATTGACCGTGAGCAATCGCAAACTTGGAGGGTTGGAGGTGAGGGTGGTGTTGCCGGTGTTGAAGGGAGAGGGGGTTGGGCGACGGGATAACTGAATGTCGTGCTTGCCCCCGCATCTGTGCTGGGCTTCTCGCTCCAGACGGCGGTTCGACCGGATGCAAATGGCCTATCGCAATGAGCGATAGGCAATAGGGTCGCTGTAAGCCGACTGCAGGTCCCGTTCCGGGATCTCCCAGATGATGTGTGTTGGCGGCGTTTCTTTGAAGGCCGGCTTGTTGAGGTAGCTGTTTGCGGCGCCAGAGAACGCTCCGCCGTCTTTGGCGAAGTTACCCACGGGGGCGCCCAGTGCCTGCTGCAGAAACCCCGCGAAGTTGGAGTTGCGCGAGAATGAGGTGCCGATGAGCGCGGTGTTGGGCAGGTCGGCATCGCCAAAGAGGTCTGCCTCAGTGTCAGGGCTGTCGGCTGACGCAACGGGAAGTTCGTGGGTGCTGGTTTGGGCGACACTTTCGGGTGCGGGTTGCCATTTGAGCGGGAGCCAGTCGATGCCCGCCAGATGGACCAGATCGCCAGGCCGTACCGCGAGCGCGGCATGACTTTCGTTGAACGACCTGCGTGGCGTTGCGCTGATGCCCAGGGTCTTCAGGCGCTGCGCGATGGCATCGGCCGCAGTCTTCGCGCCGGATTCGCTCCAGTGCGTATCGGTGCGCAAATAGGCACTGGCCCCCAGTGGTGACAGCGCAACCGTCAGGTCCAGATTCGATACACCTCCCATATCCAGCTTCGAGGTCCAGGCCCGGATGCGCCCTTCGAGAACGGCTGGGCGGTGCAGTGAGCAACGTTGCTCAGAAGCGATGCGGCTCTTGTCTGGAACGATGACCACCAGCAGGCTGATGCCACGTTGGGAGAGTTGCTGTTTCAGATCAATCACGGCCTGGATTTTGGCATCGGCATTGCGTTGCGCTTGATGATTGACCTTGAGTTCATCGGCCAAAAACAGCCAGTCAGGACAGCCCGAGCGAACCCTCGGCCCCGTGTCGCCGAGGAGCAGCCAACTGGCGCCGCGCTCCAGCTCGGCGAAGGTGGTGGGGAAGTGAGCTTTCGACAGTTCCTTGGCGATCCGATGGGTGATATCGCCGTCAAGCATCTGCGCGGTCAGCACTGTATCGGGTAACAGCTCGATCTGCCCTGAGCCGATCAGACGGCCAGAGGACAGCAGCCCGGCGAACAGGAATATCAGCAGCGCCACGCCTGCCAACCGACTGCTGCGTGTCGCCAGATCATCTGGCGGAGTGGGGGGCGAGGTCTGCTTTGGGGTCGTCATCAGAATTGGAAGTACAGGAAGGGTACGGTTTCGCGACTGGCGATCAGTGCGAACGACAGCATGAAACCGGCGATGGGCCAAAGGGCGGCGGGGTAGAGCGCTAGGCTGCCCAGTCGTTTCTCACAGTAAGGGTGCAGCAGCGGTGCGATGACACCGAACACACCCAGCAAGCCCGCAAGGCCATGTATCGGGCGCAGGGTCGCGGACAGCTCGTCACCGAGGGCGATGCCCTGCAGGCCGAACTGCCCGGCATACAGACTCAATGCGCTATGAAAGTCGGGGGCGCGGAACAGAGTCCAGGCCAGGCAGACAAACAGCAATGTAAGGCCATGGGACAGCACCGGCGGTACAGCCGGCAGGGTAGAACGGTTCCAGGCACGATCAACGCATAACGCGAGGCCATGGGCACAGCCCCACAGCAGATAATTCCAGCTGTCGCCACCGTGCCAGAGGCCGGCGATGGCCATGATCAGGAACAGGTTGCGGTAGGTTTTCCAGGTGCCGTGGCGATTGCCGCCCAGCGGAACATACAGATAGTCACGTAACCAGCTGGACAGCGACAGATGCCAGCGGCGCCAGAAGTCCTGGATGCTGTTGGCAAGATAAGGACGGTTGAAGTTCTCGGGAAAGTGGAAGCCCAGCATCAGTCCCAGACCAATGGCCATGGCGCTGTAGCCGGCGAAGTCGAAGAACAGTTGCAAGGAGTAGGCAAGGCAGCCGATCCAGGCGTCAGAGAAACTGGGGTTCTGCACATTGAACGCCACGTCGACCACCGGCGACAGGGTGTCGGCCACCAAGACCTTCATGCTCATCCCGACCATAAACCGGCGTGCGCCCAGCGAGAAATTCTGCAGGTTGAAGTAACGCTGATTCAGCTCACGCCGAACCCAGTCATAGCGAATGATGGGGCCTGCGACCGAATGGCCGAACATCGAAATATAGGTGGCGTAGTTGATGAAGCTGCGTTCGACCGGCACGGTGCGGCGATGCACATCCACCAGATAGGAAATCGCCTGCAACACGATAAACGACAGCCCGGCCGGCATGATGACCCGCTGCCAGTCCAGGGGCATGACGCCGTACCCGGTGATGGTATCGATCAACGTGCCGGCAACGATGTTGGCGTACTTGTACCAGCACAGCACCGCCGTGTTGAGCACGATCAGCGTCGCGAGTATCCGCACGCGGCCCCTATCTTCCCGTAAGGCGTCAATCAGCAAGCCGCCAACCCACGCCGTGATCGTCAGCCCCACATGCACAGCGAGGAACCGTGGGCTCAACCAGCCATAGAACAGCCAGCTGCCGGTCAGTAACGTGACGTTGCGCCGGGCGGCTGGGCACACTGCATAGGCACCCAGGAACAGCGGCAGGAACAACGTCAGAAACTCGAGAGAGGCAAAAACCATGGTGGTGGCACGATCCGATCAGTGGGCCAGGACGTCAGTCGCGAGCAGCAGGTAAGGGCCATTTGCGCCGGGCAGCAGCACAACGCTGTAGCGTTCACCGGCTTTGAGTTGGCCCAGGTCCAGCGGGGCACCGACGTTGGTTTGGGCGCAGACCAATTGAACCGACAGGCTGACCGGGTTGATCGCTCGGCGTTGCACGCTGCCGTCGGCCACCTCCTTGAACAGGTCGGCGTTTTTCCCCGCAGCGCGCAAACCGGCCTGGGTGCACGCTGGATCGGCGCTGATAAACGCCAGCGAGGCCCTCAGGCTATTGAAGTCGTCGGGTTGCTCACGGATGACGACTTGGCGGATACCTTGAGCGCTGTCTGGTAATGCGATCACGCTGGCGAATTCACCTGCCGCCACCTGGATGTCCAGCGGCTGGCTTTTGCCGTTGCGTTCCAGGGTGCCCTTGATCGGCTGGTTGGCGGGCACTGGCAGGTAGTCGGACACGGCATTCGAGCCTTCGAGTTTGAGGCTTGCCCGAGAGCCTTCGGCCAGCAGTTGCAACGGTTGGTCAGCGGCGTTGATAAAGCGCAGGAAGGCTGAGTCCTGATCCGGGCCCGTCGGGTACAGGGCAATGTCGGCGGCCTGGGCGTGCAGGCACAGCATCAAGGGCGCGAACAGCGCCCAGCCACGTGCTGATCGGCTCATTTGGCGGCGCCTGTGCTGCTGAGGCTGTCGGCGGGCAGTTTGGCCAATGCACCACCGATCGCTGCGCCCCATGCTTGATAACCGGCGACGGTGAAGTGCTGCCCATCAGTGGTGATCCACTGCCCGGGTTTGGAGAGCGTCAGCGAATCGATGTAGGTACAAGGCGCCACGTTCGCGGCCAGAAACTGCGACATCAACTGGGTGCGGGCATCATTCTTCTGGTACATGCCACCGGCTTTGCCCCAGGCCGGGCCTACCCAGGCGCAACGGGTCCCGGTGGCGGCGATGGCCTTGGTCAGGCTGGTGACGCTTTGCCATGCCCAGGCCTTTGGAAACACCGGCTTGTCATAGGACGCCATGGTGTCGCCGATGACCAGTACCACCAGGTCGGGCTTGTCGGCGGCGATCAGGTCCTGGATCGGCGTGGTGGTTGCCTCGCGCCCCTTGATCACGATCTTGTCGTTGCCTTTGCGCTCGGCACCGCAGTCGACCTTTTTGCTGATCAGCCAGTCGCCGGCGCTGGCGCCGCAGGCACCAATGGAGTGAACCTGGGCGCCTTGGCGCGTTAGGTTGTCGTGCAGCGGCTCCAGCAAATGGTCCGCGAGGCTCATGTGGCTCTCCCCAAGTACAAGGAGAGTCAGACCGGCAAGGGCAGAAGTGGGCATCGAAAGCTCCAGAATGATCAGTTGGAATAAGGCGAGGTGTACGGGCTGACCGGCAGGCTTAGGGGGCCGCTGATCTCCTCGAACTGGTAGCGCAAAGACAGGGCACCGCTGAGTTGTTGGTAGTCGTGGGCGTTGTCCAGGCCCAGATTGGCGCCCAGCAGGAAGTTCGAAGCGACCTTGTATTCAGCCGCCGCACCGACGCTGTAGCCAATCCCGGTTTTGTTTTGCCCGGCGTAGCGCAGGCCCGAGGCCGCCTGCAGGGCTTTGTCGGTCGGGAAATAGTCGACGCTGTCTTGCTCGAAATGCTGCACGCCGACTGAGCCCTTGACTTGATAGCTCAAGCGTCCGGAGCGTTGTGCCCAGATCACCGGCACGCCCAGGGCGAAGAACGTCTGTGGGCTGAAATAGCCGCCGTGGCCGTAGGTGAAATAGTCCTGGTTATTGGCGTAGCTCATGCCGGTCATGCTCAGGCCGGCGGTCAGCTTGCTGTCCGTTGTATTTTGTAGGTACCAGTACACGCCGCTGCCCAGTTCACTGCGGCTGTTGGACTCGACATGATTGCCCAATAGCTGGTGCCAGGAGGCGTAGCCATAGGCGCCGACTTCGTTGTCGTCAAAGCTCAACTGGCCACGCCCACCGTTGGCGGTCACACCGCCCCAGGACTGCCCACTGCGTTTGTCCGTGGTGCCGGCAAACGAGGTGACGCTGTCAGTCACCGGACGCCGGGAAACGCTCACGCCGTAACGGACATTAGAGGTGTCGCTCACGGGGCGATCAACGCTGATGCCCCCGGTGGCGGTGGTGTATTTGAAGCCGAGCGGGGTGGTGCCGAGATCGGCTTTGAGCCCATCCGCGGGCCGTTGAATGGCGACGGAAAGGCCGACACCCTCGGCTTTTTGCGAACCGGCGCTGCCGCTCTGCGCACCGTTGCCAAAACGCGACAGCGCCTCGCCGCTGGCACTGCCGGCGTTCAGCGAGACCGGCGTCACGCGCAGGGCGATGCGGCTCTCATCCAGCGGAATATTGATCTCCAGCGGTGTTTCAATATCGGTCAGTTTGCTCAGTCCCGACTCACTGTTGTTGCTGCGAATGCTCACGCCCTGGGTGACGTAGGCACTGCGCTCCTGGAGGATTTTATTCAGCGCCAGTTGCGCGGGGCTGATGTCCTCGCTCAACAGTGCTGCGCGCGGCAGCTGCGCCTCGAATGGATTGCTCGCCTGCTGCGGCCTTGGCGGGGCATCGATGCCAAAGGGTGTGTGAGACTTCCCAGGGCCCGGCATCTCCTGAGCCGGTGGCGGGATCGCTGCCAGCAAGGTGTCGCGACTGACCTCGCCACGTTGACCTGTCACCCCGGCAAAAGGGTTGGGCGCCACTGTCGAACCAGCCAGTTGGCCGCTCTGGTTTCTGCGTTTTTCGCTCTGTTCGATGGCCACGGCTTTGCGCAGCAGATCGGCCGCTGTGCCGGTCTTGCCCATGTTCTGGTAGAGGCGTGCGGCCTCCGTCAGCGTTTGAGGGTTACCGGATTCAGTCTTGAGCAGCTGTTGCAGTGCCTGTTCGGCAAATGCAGGGTCATGTGCCAACACCGCCGCGTCGGCAGCACCCAGCAGCAGTTGTGGGTCGTTTGGCTGGCGCTGTAACAGCGGTTTGTAGAGTTCGAAGGCTTTTGCCGTGTCGCCGTTGGCCGAGTACATCCGCGCCAGGGCCGCGACGGCAGCGCTGTCACCGGGACGTTGCGCGAGTGCGGGCGCCAGCGTGTCATAGGCGCTGGCCAGGTCGCCGCGTTCACGCAGCTGGTCAGCCTGACGGATGCGATAGAGATAGAGCAGATCGTCGAAACGCTTGCGAGCCGGCGCGTTCAAGGGCCTGCCCTGAAGGTCGCGCAGAATCTCGTTGACCTGTGCGTCGTCTCCGGTTTTAAGCAGGACCGCGGCGTATTGCAGGATGAAGTCCGCCGAGGGCGCCGTGGTGTGTTGCAACTGGCCGCGCATGAGGGCCAGTGCACGGGTCGGGTCGCCGATGTCGACATAGGCTGCGGCCAGGCTCGCCGTGCGGTCTGGACTGTTGTTGGCCAACGGCTGAATGCGCTCGAGCAAGGTCAGGGCTTCCTGGCGCTGTCCGCGCTTGCCCAACTCGATCGCCTGGCTGAGTTGCAGGTTGAGATTGACATCAGCGGCCAGCGCTTCCATGTCCGGGGTGCGCTGGTCGGGGCGCAAGCGTCCCAAGGTTGCCTGGGCGGCTTTCCACTCGCCCATCTGCACCGACAGCAAGGCGCTGACGTAAAGCGCATCGGCATTATCGGGATGGGCCTGGAGCATGGCGTTGATCAGGTCCCGAGCCTTTTGCGGTTCGCCCATCGCCAGGTTCAGGCGGGCCAGGGCGAAACGTGTCCAGATGTTGTCCGGCTCAAAGCGCAGCGCGTCTTGCAAGGCGTTGCGCGCAGCGGGCAGGTCGTTGCGTTGTTCGGCAAGGGCGGCCAGTTGCGTCGCACGCAAGGCTTGCAGGCGTGCGGATTGGCCGATCTTTGCCTGGCCGGCGGCTGGCAGGGTGTTGATCAGTTGCAGGGCTTCATCGTTCTTGCCGCTCTTGAGCAGCACGTTGACCAGCCCTTCCTGGGCTTGAGGGTCGTCACGGCGCAGGCTCAGCACCTGGCGATAGTTGCGCTGGGCGTCATCGAGCTGGCCGCCGCTGGCCTGAATATCGGCCAGGGCGAGGCGAGCGTCGACCCCGTTTGGGGTCAGACGCAGCGCCTGGTTTACCAAGGCCTGTGCCTGGGCTGTCTGGCCTTTGGCCTGGGCGTCGCGGGCTTGCTGCAAGGCAGACCAGTAGCGCACTTCGTTCAGCGCGGCTTGCCAGTGGCTGCCGTCACGTTGTCGTGTGGCCTGAACCAGGAGCTTTTCCGCTTCGGCCAGTCGGTGTTGCTGCTGGCGAATAACGCCGAGGCCACCCAATGCGTCAGCATCATCGGGCTGGGTCTTCAAGCGCGCTTGAAACGCCTGTTCGGCGGTGGCCTGATCGCCTTCTTTCAGCGCCTTCAGGCCGCGTGCGACGTCGGCGGGCGGTTGCCATTCCTTGCTGGCCGTCGTTGCCACCTGTTGCTTGCCCTTGTTCATCTGCGCCCGGATCTCGGCATCATCCGGATGTGTCTTGAGGTACGCCTCGAACAACGGCACTTGTGCGGGATTGGGCGGGCCGATCCAGGTCAACGCCAGGCGCCAGCTTTCGTCGGCATCACCGGCAATGTCGGTACGCTGGGTCAGCGCGGCCAGGGCGCGGATGCCCTCGGCACGGCTGTCTTCATGGCGGACCAGATGCTTGGCGTAAAACAGCGCGACGATCGAGTCGTTGGGCATCTCACGTTGCAAGCGCTGAAGCCCGCTGCGTGCTTCAGCCCAGTCAGCCTGATTGAAGGCAAGGTTGTTGTAATACTCACGGCCAATCGTGCCTTGAGGTGGACGGCCATCGAACAGTGAGCGAAACACGGCGGTCGCTTTGTCGCGCTCACCGGCATCGACGAGGCGCCGAGCCTCTTCCAGACGCTGCTGGTTCTGCGGTTGGGCCACGCCGATGTCCTGCGCCAATTGCAGTGCCTGTCGAGGCGGTGGCTGGATGGCCTGCAAACGGTCGAGGTATTGCTGCGCCTGTTGTGGCTTGCCCTGTTGCACGCCAATCAAGCCCAGGCCATACAGTGCATCAACCTGGGCCGGGTCCAGCAGCAGGACTTTCAGCCAGACTTCCGCAGCGCGTTGCGGGTTGTTGTGCAACTGCCAGTACTGCCCTTGCTCGACGAGTAAGGTCTGTGGCGTCGGACTTTGAGCGTGGGCAGCAGCGGCCGTCCAGGCGCTCATGACGGCGAGGGCTAGCGTGCGGTGGTGCGCGTGCATGCGATCTCCCAGGAGAGTTTCAGCGTTCCGTCTTCCCGGAATCGATAATGTTTATCTGCCCAGCCGAGCGCGAACAGGCTGAGCATGAAGTTGTAGTGACCAGCCGTTTGAGCAGGGGCACCGCCGCGGTTCATTGGCCAAGACGACGTTTGGCCCGTAAGCGCAGGGCCAGGTAGGCCATCGAGGCAAGCAGCAGGACCCCGAGGAGGGTGAACAGCATCAGCGCCACTACGTTTTGCGAGAGGTACCACTGCAGATAGCGCAATGGGCCCAAGTGCCCGACGTAGTAATCCTGCTCGGCAACCAGCGATTCAACATGCTTGCCCCTGACCACCACCAGACTGCCTTGCAACTCGTGGGCGTTTTCTTCGCTGCTGAGCAGGGCGTTGGTCACGTCGGCCAGGCCACTGGGCCTTGCGCTGGCGATAAACACCACACTGCGGCCACTCTTGAGTGGCGATTCGAATCCGGTCAGATAAGCACCGCCGTCCTCAGCGGAAAACCTGAAGCTGTTGCGCGCTTCACGCAGATTGGTTTTCGCATCCGGGCTGATCCAGTTGCGCAGACGCAAGGGCAGGTCAGACAGTTCAAAGTACTGCGCAGCGTCTTCGCCCTTGGCCGGCAGAAGGCTTTGCCATTGCTCCAGCAGAGGCTGATTGTTGCCCGAGGAGAGCACCAGCAAATCCCTGTCGCGTTGCGCGGCGACCTGGTCGGCGTTGACCACCTTCACGCCGGTGGCTGGATAGCCGGTGGAGTCGCCGAAGCGGCCCAGCAGGGTCAGATAGGCGCTCAGATCGGCCGCGCCTGGATCATTGGGCAGGATCACCGATGTTTCAGACAGGTCGGCCATGCGGGTAAAGGGGAAGCCACTGTCCTTGAACACCCCGAGGTTGGGCATGGCCATAAAGTGGTCGTATTGGCTGAGGTCCAGGGTCGAGTCCGGGTCGATCACACCGCGCATGTTGTCGATGATGACGTCGCGGCATTCGCCCTGTTTGATGTAGTCATACATGAAACGAAATTGCAGGCGCGATTGCAGCGCGACTGAATTGAGCGGCAACAGCATGCGCGATGTGCGGGCCAGGCTGTCGTCGGTTTTGAGCATCGCCAGCAGGCTGTCGCTGTTGCCGAGTTTCTCGATCGAAGGCAGGTCGATCGACTTGATAAAGGTGTCGTTGAAGCTGATCAGCAACGAGGAATTGGTGGAGACCGGTTGGGGCGTATAGCGGTATTTCAGGTCAAGTTGCGCGCCGGGCTCACGCCAGTTGAACAGGTCGGGTGGCAAGCGCAGCGCAACCGTCATTTGTCCTGGGTTATAACCCGACACATTGAGTTCCACAGGCTTCGCCAGTTCACCCAGACGAACCGGGCGATCGGAGGGCAGCCAGTTTGGCGCGTCGTACGGCTGGCGTGGCTTGAGCGAGTCGATCCGGTCGATCACCACGCTCTGCCCGGAAAAGGCCGAGCCGCCGAGCGCCAGCGCTGTCGCGGCGATTTTGAGATCGGCGCCATCGCGCCCGGAGACGATCAACAGTTTGCCCTGAGGATCATTCGGGTTGCTCACGAGTGTCAGTGTCGGCCCCGTGGCCTCTTTGATCGGTAAGCCACTCAACGTTGTTGATTCGCTACCGCTGACAAACACCACGGCGTTGCCTTTGGCCGGCAGGCTGGTGAGGCTGGCGGGGAAGGTTGCGCCGCGGTAGCTGGCCAGGGCGCCAAACCAGGATGACAGGATGCCGGCGGCCTCAAGCCCGGAACCGTCGGGGCGAGAGGCGAACACGAAGGGCAGCTTCAGGGGCAAGGCGTCTCGAGGATCGAACAAGGGCAGCGGCAGAGCGGACAGATCGTTGGGTTGTCTAATCGAGGACACCTGGAGGCTCAGCTGGCTCTCGTTGCCGATCCTGGCCCAAAGGCTGGAGTGCAAAGGGTCTTCACATTGCATCGTGTAGTGACCGATGAACTGCAGGCTGAGCCGGTTGAATTCGGTGATGGTCTGCGGCGGAATCTGCACGGTCCGGGTCTGCAATTTACCGGCCTCTTCCTTCGGCAGGGGCAGGCTGGCGGCCACTTGATCGTTGATCAGCACGTTGATTTGCGAAAGATCGGCCAGCAGTGCCGGTGAGTAGCTGTACTGCAGCGTGACGTGCGCCGCCGTGACGACTTCATCGGCGCGCACATCGAAATTCACACTGTCGGTAGCCTCCACGCCCTTGAGGTTCATCGAGTAGCTTTTGCCCAACTCCTTGAGGGTGCGGGTATAGCTGTTGCTCGGGGCATCGGTCCCGGGCAAGGGGGCGACCGGCATCACCGCCGGGTCTGTGGCGCTGATTTGGGCGGCAGCACTCAAGGCCCAGCCGCTCCAGCTCAGCAGAGAGCAGGCGATCAGCAGGAGTGAGCGACGAGGAAGAAAGGTCGGGCGAGAGGAAGACTTCAAGATCGTTGCGTGTCCGCGGTGGAGTCGATAGGTGATGGAGCGTCCGAGCGTTTGCGCAGCAGCGCCCGGCCGTCCCTTAGGGTTGCAACGAACAAGTGCAGGATGGCGCGTAAGCCAATGCTGCTGACCTCCCGCAACGCCGACATAGGGGCGTCGAGGCGACCGTTACCCCAGGTGTTGGCCCAGGTGTCGGCCCGTGAAAATGTCAGTCGCACTAGTTCACTTTGCTGACGCAGGGTCAAACCCTCGAATTGCACGCCCGCCACGTTGTCGTTGCTGAAGATCGTTGTTGCGGTAAAGAGGCTTGAAGGGGGCGAGCGCAGAATGCAGAACCGCAGCTTCTCATTGACGCTGAGCTGAACCTGCGGTGGCAGTGCCAGGCCCACGCCGTTCTGTGAGAAGTCCTGGGTTTTGCATTCAAACGAGCTGCCGTCCTCGCGAAAGACGCGCACAGGCAGATCCGCGGGCACCCTGGGTTCGGTGCGCACCTGAGAGGATTCACTGGCCACCGCCACGGCGGTGCTGACGATGATGATGTTGTACACAGTCCAGGCCAGGTTGATCAGCAGGGTAGTAGCCTCGGCTGAATCACTCCCTATCAATTTCACCACGCCGGTCACCAGACCGATCATGTTCAAGGTCAGCAGGACGATGTAGGGCCGCGCGAGCTTCCAGTCGAAATAGTCATCTTCAATGGTGCCGCCCTTGTCGGTCACGTTGAATTTTCCCAGCGAAGGGCTGATCAGGGCGAACAGTACCGGCCGCATGATGTACCAGGCCAAAACCGACTCATACACTTCGTTCCAGAAGGAATGGCGGAAACGGCCCTGGATGCTGGAGTTGGTCAGGCTGGAATGGAAGATGTGCGGCAGAACATAGACCGTGACCATCAACGCCGAGGCGTGAAAAATCTGCGCATCGAAAATCAGGTAGGCCAAGGGCGCGGTCAAGAACACCAGGCGAGGCAGGCTGTAGAAAAAGTGCATCATGGCGTTGAGGTAGCAGATGCGCTGCCCCAGATTCAGTCCTTTGCCAAACAGCGGATTGTCGGTCCGAAAAATCTGCGCCATGCCCCGCGCCCAGCGTATGCGCTGACTGATGTGACGGGAAAGACTTTCGGTGGCCAGTCCCGCCGCCTGTGGAATGGCGAGGTAGGCGGTGTTGTAACCACGGCGATTGAGCTTGAGTGCCGTGTGCGCATCCTCCGTCACGGTTTCGGTGGCGATGCCGCCGACTTCCAGCAAGTGAGTCCGCCGGATGACCGCGCAAGAGCCACAGAAGAATGTCGCGTTCCACAGGTCGTTGCCGTCCTGCACCAGGCCGTAGAACAGCTCACCTTCATTGGGTACCGAGCGAAAGGTATCGAGGTTTTTTTCGAACGGATCGGGTGAGTAGAAGAAGTGCGGCGTTTGCAGCAACGCCAGGTTAGGGTCCTTTAAAAACCAGCCCATGGTGATCTGCAGGAAGGAGCGGGTGGGCACGTGGTCGGCGTCGAATATGGCGATGAACTCGCCATCGGTGACTTTGAGCGCCTCGTTGAGGTTGCCGGCCTTGGCATGCTGATTGTTGTCGCGGGTGATGTAGTTGACACCAATCTGCTGGCAGAAATCCTTGAATTCCTCCCGACTTCCGTCATCGAGCATGTGCACACGCAGTTTGCCCTCGGGCCAGTCGATGGCCTGAGCGGCGAGCACCACCAGTTTGACGATACCCAGCGATTCGTTATAGGTGGGAATGAAGACGTCTACCGTCGGCCATTCAGCGAGCGGCTGTTGCAGAAACAGTGGTTGGCGGTGCAGCGGCCAGGCGGTCTGTACGTAGCCGAACACAAGGACGAGCAAGGCATAAAGCTCGGCCAGCACTAACCCGTAGCCAAATACAGCATCCTGCCAGTTGTCGAAGTCCAGGGTGTCGGACAGGCGCCAGTACATGTAGCGCAACGAAGCGACCAGCGAGAGGGTGATCAGCGTCAGGATCGCCAGACGCCCGGCTCGCCTGCGGATGATCAGGCTGGTGGCGAAACAGACGGTGGCGAACACTGCCTGGGAATACAGATTCAGCGGCGCGGTGAGGATACCCAGCACCAACAACGCTGCGATCAGCCCGGCTGAGATCTTCAGGCCTTGGCGCCAAGGCAGGGGCCATCGACTGACGCGAGCCTGGGCAGCATCCAGTAGCCCCTCCAACCACCAGGTCTTCGCAGATGCCTCACTCTGCTGGGCGGTCAAGGCATAACCTGCTGGCCGGCGGCCTGCGGGAAAAGCAGGTCATGGACCACGCGTGACAACGAAAGAATGTCCAGACAGCCAATGCTGTCAGGTGAGTACTGCAGTGGGTCCCGACCATAGGCCAGCGATTCGTTGAGCTGGTGATCGAGGTGAATCGTCCTGATCAGGTCAGCACCGAGCCGCCGCTGAAACAGCACGGCCATATCCCTGCTGAACGACCGTGACTCATCCTGTTGGTTGAGTACATACCGGTGCCGTTGCGCGCGTCGTCGGCTGGTATCCAGCCACTGTGTCATGGTCTCCAGTGCCAGGTAGGAAGCCGCGTCGGCTACCGTTATCACCAGCACAAGATCGGCGGCGTCGAGTGCCTGTTGCGAAAAAACGGTCGCGCCCGAAGGGGTGTCCAGGATCACGGTATCGTTTTCGCCGAGGTTCATCGACGCAAGGTGCTGATTCAACCAGCCAGAATCTTCGAACATCAGCTGCTTGAGCGATCGGCTAGCGTTCACATCACCCGCGCCGAAAGGCAGGCACTCACTGCCGCCATAGCCCGGTAGGCAATGGGCAACCCAGTCTGCGTCCTGCGGTTTCAACTGGATCAGCCCAGGAACCTGTTGGGTGAGGCCCAAGTGGCTGGACAGGGCGTTCTGCGGGTCCAGATCAATCGCGATGGTTCGCCCGCCAGGGCGCCGAAGTGTTTTCGCAAGGCCGGCGACCATGGTGCTTTTACCCACCCCACCGTTCGCCGAAACGATAGCGATGACCTTCGCCTTGGTCAGCTTGCGAGCAATTTCAGGCAGGCCGTCTCTACGAACCTGATTGAGTTCATGCAACAGGTCGCTCAATCGCTGACGGTCACCCGTTGCAGCACCCGCAGGTGGCTTGGTCGGGAGGAGGGAGTTCGGCAAAGGTAGCGAGAGGACAACGTGCTTCGCAGGCTCGACCGGCGCGCCAATCAATAAAGGAGGCTGTGGTTCGTCCAGTAGAAACACAGGGGGAGTGGGTGCTGGGGGAGACAACTCCACCAACTGCTCTGGCTCAGTCACGGGTACCGCAGGTGTCACCGGGTCATCTTTGAAATCTTTATAGTTCGGTTGTATTTCCTGGTAGCTTTCCGCATTGGCGCCAAAACGTGTAAAGAGTTTCGTAATATCGTCTACATATTTCATACGCTGTACCAGGAATGAACTAACTCGGAAACTCAGCATTCCATTAACTTAACAACGTTCGTGCGTCGTCTTGGCGTTGGCAGAGTGGTACTAATTTCCGGCGTCTGCGTCTGGGTGTCAACGATTGTTATAAAAGGTCGGTAATAGTTGTTAGCGTTCAACCGAGCCTTATCAAGGCATTATGTTATTCGTAGAAAGTGCGAATGTTAGAATGCGTCAAATAGTGACTATCAAATGAGGTGTAATGTGATCATCAGTAATGGGTGTATTTATCGGGAGAAATAATTTTCCGACGCGATGGAGTGTGAGTGTTGGACGCCTTCGATGATTTGATGCTGGGCTATGTATTAAAGAAGTTGACCGATGTATTTGAAGAAATAGTGGCGGTTTCAAAAAGTACTTTTTCGGATAATACGACGGGTATCGAGGGTGTCAGGCAAGGTAAAATCGTAAAGAAACTTCCCGTCTGGCTACGGCGCCTGAAAATCAGTACGCCTTATCAAGTGACCCATGTGTTACTTGATCAGATGCACGCTGCGCGAAAGCTTAAGCGCGGCCTGCGCTTCGAGGCCCAAGCTGCCTTGCTGGAGGCGCTGGTGGAGGCAGAGCTGGCGATGGATGTGGCGAATTATTCGACGGCGATTGTAGAGGGCCGTTTGAAGTGCTTATTGGATCGCTGAAGGCTATATTTACCTTGCTGCGCAGCAAGGCGTATTCGAGGAGGTAGATTGGATTCAAAACTGTACATCGCGCAATACGCCGGCATCACCGTCATGCTCCCGGCAGCCCTGGTCGTCGCTGGTTGGTTGTGGAGCACAGCCTCAAAAAAAGTCGCCTTTTTATGGCTAGGCGTGTTGCTCGTCGCCTATTTCGTCGTGGGCCTGAGCAAAGTGCTGTTCAAGGGCTGGGGAATCGGCCTGGAAAGCCTGGATATCGCAGTTATCAGCGGCCATGCGATGAACGCTTGCCTGGTGTCGACCGTGGTGATGAGCTTACTGTTCCGACAGATAGACCACCGCCTCCGATGGCTCGCGCTGGGCGCAGGGCTGCTGTCGACCTGGTGGTTCAGCGTCCATTATGTCGGAACCACTATCCATCCTCTGTCAGAAGCCATTGCCGGGGCGCTTGTGGGATCTGCGGCGGCCTGTGTGTTCCTTTACAGGTTGGAAAACAAGGAAATCGGCAAAATCCCCCTGCCGGCCGTGGCTCTAGGGCTTGTGGTTATCATGTTGTGTGCGAGCATTCCGAAATATACCGCTGAGGGGTTATTGAACACTTTCGCGGTGTCTCTTTCGGGCGCAGAAAAGGCTTTTAGGCAGCCTCACTGGCGCACTTCTGGCGAATCGTTGCGATTATAGAGGTTGGCTTGATTGGGAGTCCTGGTGAAGTGACGGCACCAGGGCTCACTTACAGGCTTCTCATTAATCTGATCCAGCAGCTCTGCAGTTTTCATCTGCATCAGTGCGATCTCGCCACGAAGACCGTATCACAACGAACACTATCCCCGCAGTGCACTGAAATACCGTATGCCAACGGAGTTTAAGCGATTGGCAGAGGCATCAATTTAACGGGGAGGGGGGCGGTTTTATAGGGCAAGTTCATTCGGCTTTTCGGCTGCCGCCAATATAACTCTAAACCGGCAACCGCTTATCTGAACAAGTCCAGTTATTCCAGGCTTGATTCGATGGTGAACCATATAGGTGTACGATTAATGGCGCATCCAGCGCCATGCAATCATCAAACCGATCAACACACCGAAACCATTTGCCAAGGCATCGTAAGGTGATGCCGTGCGCAGTGGCATCAGCCCTTGTGCATATTCGATCAGGATCCCTGTCAGTAGACAACCCAAGGCGATCCAGCGCAGCTTGACCCGTAGGAAGGCCAGCCGGCAACTAAAAGACAACGCGAGAAAACCAACCAAATGATGCAGCTTGTCTTCCTGGGCAAAGGCTTCGGGAATGGGTTGCGCTCGCAACCCGGCTGTCAGCAAGACCACACCAATGCCGATGAAAAACAGAGCGCGTACCCAGAGCGGAAGTTGTGTAGCACGCAGGAACAACGGACTCATTCGGTGATTTTCTCAAAGTTTTTATAGAACGCATCGATGTTGCGGCCATCGGTCATGGTGTGCAGTGAGTACTGGCGGTTAAGACGCGCGCCACCATCGCGGGTCAGCGGAGCCCAGACCAAATTGGCGCGACGCATCGTGGAAACGCTCATCAACTCGTCGAAAGGGACCGAGATATAGATGCCTTTGTCGAAGCTACCCTCGCCGTATTCTGCTGCCGACGCCGTGGTACGGGTGACCCAGCCACCGAACTTCACGCCGTTACTGAACTCACGCGACAGATCGATCGTGGTACCCCAATCGCGTGCCAGGTAACGCCCGACACTGACCGCCGCCTGCAAATCGAACGGCAGCTCGGTATAAGCGGTGATGTGACCGGTCACGGTCTTGTATCCGCGCAGGCCAAAGCCTTGGTCAAACTCACGCTGGCGTACATAGTTCAAATCACCACCCAAGGACCAGCGCTCGCCCATGGGGCGGTACAGCAATTCACCACCGACTCCGGCGAACATTGACTCCAGATAACCGCCATACACCATGCCATACAAGTCTTGATCCAGTTGCTTGGCATGGTTGAGCTGAAATGTCGGCATCGTTACATCAGAGGTCGTGATGTATTTGCGCAAATCACTCCGCACTCGGGGCAGGTTGCTCGGTGCGTCGTACTTGAACTTATCGAAGTTGTTTATGAGATTGGTGCTGATGACCCCGCTTGTCCACGTGTTGCGGGTAAAGCGGTATTCTGCGTCCACATCGGCGCTCAGCTGGTACAGCAAGCCGTCAGGACCACCAACGTTTTGCTTGTAACCCAAGCCCAAACCATAGGTAAACCGCTCTGGTGCCTGGGTGTACAGAGTGTTTTCAGTGTGTGGGGTGGCCCGGTTTAATTCGGTGGTACGGTGCAGGTCTGTAAGGTCTTGTTGGTTGTTCGCCACGGCCCGGAAGGTTTCGCGCGGCACACTGGTTTCTTCCACCGGCATGTCGTAACGCTTGTTCACCACGGTGAACCAGTCGATTTCGTCATTCGCGCTGTTGTCCAGAATCCGGCTGGCCCGGCCTACGCCTTTGGCGGAGTAGAAATAGCGCGACTGCTCGCCATACACAATCAGCTCGGAATCACGCTGAGCAATGCGTTCGACCTTATATCCGGCGTTGTTTTCCAATCGTTTGGAAACGTTGGCCCAGTCGACCTGATTGAGCGGCGTAGTGGGTGCGTGTGCCGGAAGCGCTTCGACAGCGGGGTCGTAGCGCTTGACCGGCGCCTTGCGGCTGGCGAAATTGGTATGAACAGTGATACCGAACAACGCGGTATTGCCGCGCTCCCAACCTGCGGTCAAATCGACAGAGTCACTGAGCTTGTAGACCGCCCCTAGGTTAATGGGCGAGTCCTGCTCCTGGTTATTGTTTTTCGGTTCATGCTTGTAGTCGTTACCGTCGAACTCGAGTTTCAAGCTCAAGGGCGACCAAGGCGTCTGATAGGCCACACCGCCAAACAACGCGGGCGAGCCTCGAAAATACGAGTTGGTATTGATGTCTCCCGCGGTCGTGCTGACCGGGCGTGTATCAAAGCGCTCATCGAGGTACCCCAACGGGTTTTCGAAGTCCCCCCGGTTACCAATGTAACCCCAGGCAATACCCAGGCTGAAATCCAGATTGTAGTAACGCTTGTTCGCCACAAAGTATTCGCTGGAAAACAGGCCGGTACCACCGATATCGCGAAAACCGAGCGCGACCTCGGGCAACCAATGACTTTCTTGCCAGAGGCGGGCTTTGGCATCGACCGCCTTGTCTTTATAGCTCTGGTCGCCACTGAGTGACTCAGCCCCGTATTTACGGTTGCTGATGGAGGTATAACGGAAACTACCTTCCAGCCAATCAAGAGGCTGTAATGAAATGCTATAGCGAGAATAAGGGTCTGTGCGGTTGGCGTTTAAGCTGAATTCGCCGGCTGGTGCCATCCGTGCGGTAGGGGTTTGCAACAAACCCACACCACCGAAATCATTCTGGGTAAAACGCGGGTCACCATGGGCCAAGCTGTAGGGCAATAACACTACGGCGGCAAAACGTAACTTCAAGGGGCCACCTCGGGCAACGGTTGGGTGGCGAGAAACTGGGCCAGCTGCTCGTTCAAATCGGGTGTGGGTAGATCAATATCGTCGTTTCGTACGGGCACCAGAATCGTGCTGCCTGCGGCGGCAAGCACCCCATCCTCACGGTTCCAGCCGGCGATGCCGACCCGCTTGACCTGGCCATCGGGATGAATCAGCCAAAGGTAATCGGCATCTGCGTCGGCCACAGGCAGACAGCTGTCGAGGTATTCATGGGCTGGCTGCAGGGCGTGATAAGGCAGCGTGCAGGGCTTTTCCACCGCGCCCAGTACAGTGACCGTAGTCGGGCGTAGGGGGTAAATCAGCTGGTCGCCGTCATTGAGCGGGTAATTGCGGGCGAACGCTACCTCCAGCGCCACGGGGTCGAGCACTGCGACTTTTCGGCCGGTGACGGGCAGTCGGCTGACCTCTTCAAACAGGCGCGCAGCCAAGGCTGCAAGGCTGCTTTTTTCTTCCAGCAAGGCGCCACGTTGCACCATTTTCAAATCGAACAGCACGCCGGCTTTAAGGCGCCTTTGCTGCTCGACCATCGGCTGGTGTAACCAGGCGGCGGCCAGCCAGTAACTTTCCGCGTTCGGGCGTGCCTGGCTGACGACATCGAGCAAGTGCGCGCCCGGCTCAATCGTGAAGGATCCGGCGTTTAGTACATCGCCAGTCACCGTGACCGCGGCCTGACTCATCGCAGAACTTGCCAGCAACAGGCAAGCCGACAGCGTTTTCGAATACCTCAACGGGCCGTCTCCCAGTCGGGGCGCAATTGCACAATCTTCAAGAAAAGCTCCGGCGTGAGATGTTGTTCGCTCTGCAGGATCAAGCCATCGTCAGGCCTGACCCAGAAACGGTTGGTAGCGTGGAATCCCAGCTCGGGTATGTCGATGCGTTCGTCTATGCGCTGCAGCGCATAGTCTTTGTCCAGGATGGTGACGGTTTCGATGGCCTGTCGACTGAAACGACTGTTGACAGCCAGTCCGACCCGAGGGCCCTTATAGAGATCTATCCAGCGGGTACTGGTGTAACCGTCGGGCAATCGTTGCAAGCCAAGCTTGAACGGCGACTCACCGTCGAAGCGCGTGCCATCGAGATTGACGCCCAGGCCGACGCTGCGCACAGCCAAACCGTCGCGCATCAACAACACTTGCTTGCCGGAGGCGACCCAGAACTCCAGGTCGCCCTGCTGGCGAAGCTTTGCCATCACACCTTCGCTGGCGTTCGTGGTGACCTTGATCTGCGCATAGGGCACTGCCGCCACTTGCGCCGGAGTCACTGCCAGTGGCTGGACGCCCAACGCGGAGGCTTTAAACGTATCAAGGGACGCCTGCATCAAGGGGTTGCAGCCACAGAGCAGTAAACTCACCGCCAGGCATGAGCTGTTACGCAAAGTTTTCAAAACGTCTCAAACCTTATCGGCTACTTAGATGAACTGATATCGTTTTGAGCTGATGCTCCGGCACTCAGGATAGTGGCCGAGGGTACCAACTGACTGATCAAGCGGTTCCAGCGGGTCACCTCTGCCGGGCCGACATAGACGATATCCTGGGGTTGCAGATCGAAGCGGCTTGCGAGGGCGAAGGCGATCGGTGATTCGGCGTCCAGCTGAAAGACTTTTGCCGGTTCGGTTTCAAGGTTCTCGGCTCCCCGAATGACATAAAGCGCATTGCCATTGGACGTGGTCTGGTTCAGTCCACCGACCGATCCGATTACATCAGCCAGATTCATCCGATTGATTTTAAACGTGAGCGCCCGCGGCTGGTTGACCTCACCCATGACGTAGATCTTCTTCCGGTCATTGTAGGGAAGGTACAACTGATCGCCGTCTTTCAAATAGACGTTTTGCAACTGCGAGCCTTTGCTGTTAAGCGTATCCAGGTCCAGCCGATATTCACGTCCGTCCCGGTTCAGCGTCAGGCCGGCAAGGTCGGCATTCAATGGGTCGACATCGGCGGTGCTGATAGCTTCAACGACACTGAGCGGCGAAGTAGTAATGGGGTGTGGGCCCGCTTTTAAAACAGCACCGGAAATAACTATTTTTTGACTGGCAAACCGTAAAACACTCAAGTCAACCTGAGGGCTGTCGATAAATTGTGTCAGGCGCTCAGCAATAAAAGCGCGCAGCTCTTCGATGGTTTTACCCGCTGCTTGAACATTGCCGACATAAGGGTAAAACAGAGTGCCGTCCGGGCGTACCAGACGGCCGTTGGCATCAATTTGCTGTTGTGCACCCGACGGCGCGGTCAACTCCGGATGGTCCCACACGGTGATATACAACACATCGTTGGCACCAATCCGATAAGCATCCGGTTTGAACGCCAACAACTCGGTCGGCACCGAGGCTTGCACTTTTGTCGCCGCGTTCTGGGCAATCAGTTTGGGCGTTATCGGAATCAACTCGACCCGACTGCTTTCTGGTGAGCCATCGCGACCGATCTTACTGGTATCCAGGTGTTGACCGGGTGCGAACATACAGCCTTGCAGGGCAACGCCTACAAGCACAGCGAGCGACAAACTACGAATCATAATGGGGGCACTTGTGGAGGAAACACATCAAAACCAACCCCCCCGGATTGCTCAGGGGGGTTGAGGGCGGTCGACCTGACTATGGGCTTAGCGGGTGGTACCGGTGGTCCCGGTAGTGCCAGTAGTGCCGCCGCCATTGTTGTTTCCGCTACCACCACTGGATGACAGCGCAGCGGCCCCGCCTACAACGGCGAGGCCAATGGCGACGACATCCGTTGTGTTTACGCTGCCCAAGACAGCGGTGGAATCGGTCAAAGAAGTGCTTGATGCGGGCTTTGCCGGTGTGCTCGAAGCAGAAGATGCTGCGGGAGGCTCAGCGGCCAAGGCAGAGGCACTTAAGGCAAGCATTAGCGCAGAAACAAATAATTTGGTCATGGGAAATTCCTTTTGATAGATCGTCTGTATTGGCGGTAAAACTTGGGCACGTAAGTGCAAGGTTACGAACGTTGAGCATTCGGCATGTTTGAAGCATCGTGGTGGAGCAGGGCGCTACGAGCGTGGCACTCGAATGACTTCTTCACCTGCATTCATCTTTGCAATATCACCTTTAGAATACCTGCGCGGGGCACCTAACAAGTCTGACGTTTTTTAACGTGCTCGCGGATTCTAACGTTTGTTATCGGGCATGCGGTGCAGATGTCGTGGTTCGCGCCAGGTATTAGCCATCATTTCCGGCCTGCTCGACGGCCCGAATTACTGCCGATGAAGTTTGCATCTCCATACCAAGTACAAAGATGGGGTCAACGCCACTCTTCGGGACTGTCAACTTTCCAATCAGCGAATGCCGACTCCAGGGTGTATCGATACGAATAGCCGTTTTCCACCAGGAAGCCTGGATGAATATTGTTCGATCGTACCAGCTTGCGAATCCGTACCGGGCTGAAGGGATGCTTGATACCGAACGGGCGAGCAATTAGCTCGATGACATAGGCGACGCTCAGAATCATAGGGTACGGAATGGCCGGTACTTTGCGCTGAATACCTGCCACCTTGCAGACCGTTTCCACATACTCCTGAATCGAAGGGCCAGGGTTCATGGACATGTTGAACAACGTGAAATGTTCGCCTTGCTCCTTCTGCCGCTGCAGTACCCACCAAATGGCGCCGCACAGCTCCTTCACATAGGTGCCAGCCTTGCGGGTGTCGCGATTGCCCATGTAGAAGAAGTACCGCTTGATCACCGCCTTGATCAGACGAGAAACATTGCCGCCTTCGCCAGGACCGAAGACAACCCCAGGGCGAACGATAACCAGATGACGCTGAGCCTCATCGGCGGCCAGCCAGATCTGGTGGATCTTTTCTGCGACCAGCTTGGAGCCGCCGTAGGCCGTCAAAGGTACCGGCAGGGATAGCTCCTTCTTCTGCTGTTCGCTTGGTCCATAGGGGGATATGGAACTGGTGAAAACGATCTCGTTGCAGCCCACACGCTCGGCCCAGGCGCAGATATTTTCGGCACCGAGCAAGTTGGTTTCGTAGTACTCGAAATCCTCATGCCCAGGCTCGCGGTGGATCGCTGCAAAGTTGACGATCAGCGTGACCTTATCCTGCGGCTGCCAGGTGATCTCCTGGCGAACATCGCCCTTGAGCTCAACGATCCTGGCATCTTCTCGAACCAGTTTAGTGCGATAGGGGAAGGGTTTATCGGCAACGTGCTCTTTGTCGTACAGGTAGATTTTTTCAAAGTTACCTGAAGTGAGTAATTGTTTGGCAAAGAAGACGCCAATGAAGCCGGAACCTCCAAAAATGACAGCGCTGCTCATGTGAATCCTTCAACAGTAAATGGAGTCTTTCGACTCGAGTTCAGTCATCAGTGGCCAAAATAGAACCGTTATAGGTCCGCAGCTCACGCCCGCCCGTACTTGTCCTCAAAGCGCACAATATCGTCTTCGCCCAGATAGGAGCCGGACTGCACCTCGATCAGCTCCAGCGGAATGACACCTGGATTTTCCAGAGCATGGATCTGGCCAATCGGGATATAGGTGGACTCGTTCTCGCTGACAAGATAGGTCCGCTCACCATTGGTAACCTGGGCAGTACCGCTGACCACGATCCAGTGTTCGGCACGGTGGTGGTGCATCTGTACCGAAAGCTTGGCGCCGGGACGTACCGTAATGCGCTTGACCTGGTAGCGGTGGCCATTGTCGATAGAGTCGTACATCCCCCAGGGGCGGTACACCTCGCGGTGATTGATGTGTTCGTGACGGCCGTCGCCTTTGATCTGCTCGACGAGCTTCTTCACGTCCTGAACCCTGTCCTTGTGCGCTACCAGAATGGCGTCCTTGGTTTCGACGATCACCAGATCCTCGACGCCCACGGTGGTCACCAGGCGGCTGTCCGCATGCACATAAGAGTTGCGGGTAGCCTGGCTAAGCACATCGCCCTTGAACACGTTACCTTCCGCATCCTTGGGGCTGACATCCCACAGTGCCGACCAGGAACCGATATCGCTCCAGCCCGCATCCAGCGGCACCATCACTGCGTCGGCGGTTTTTTCCATCACCGCATAGTCGATGGAGTCTTCAGGGCACGCGGCGAAGGCATTATGGTCGACCCGGGTGAAATGCATGTCCTGCGCCCCACCTTCCAGTGCTGCGCGGCATGCCGCGAGAATTTTCGGCTGGAAGCGCTCCAATTCTTGCAGATAGCGGCTGGCGCGGAACATGAACATGCCGCTGTTCCAGAAGAAATTGCCGCTGGCCAGATAGTCGCGGGCGGTAGCCAGATCGGGCTTCTCGACGAAGCGATTGACGGCGAAGCCGCCGGTACCGACTGCCTCACCTTTTTCGATATAGCCGTATCCGGTTTCCGGACCGTTGGGGACGATGCCGAAGGTCACCAGTTTGCCATCTGCAGCGAGGGGACGGGCGGCCTGGATGCTGGCATGGAACGCGGGTACATCCTGGATCAGATGGTCGGCGGCCAGTACCAGCAGGATCGGGTCTTGCGCCTCGCTGCAGGCTTGCAGCGCTGCCAAGGCAATCGCCGGTGCGGTATTGCGACCGACCGGCTCCAGCAGGATGCTGGCCTGTTCCATGTCCAGCTGGCGCAGTTGCTCAGCGGCGAGGAAGCGGTGCTGCTCGTTGCAGATCAGTCGCGGCAAGGCCGCATCCAGGCCGCGCAGGCGTAGGATGGTGGCCTGCAGCATGGACAGCTCGGTATCGGCCAGAGGCAGGAACTGCTTTGGATTGAGCTGGCGAGACAGTGGCCATAGGCGCGAGCCGTTGCCGCCAGCAATGATTACTGGAAAAATCATCTGGATCATCCCTTTATTCAGAAACCAGTAGGTACTGGCTGTTTGCTTGCGAAGGTGTCAGGAGAAGAAGGATCAAGCTTGAGCCAAGGCCTGATCGACAAACGCTTTGATTTTCTGCTTGAAAACAGATTTGTCGAAACCTGCTGCATGTTCGTGCAGTTCCGACGGTGAAAAAACAAACTCGCCAGATTCAAGTTGTTGAACCGCGGTGATCAAGGCATCAACAGACTGCTCATGGAAATGAATGCCTGTACGGCCATGTATCACCGTTTCCAGTGCGCCGCCCTTGGCGAAGGCAATGACAGGGGCACCAGCAGCCATGGCTTCGACAGGAACGATGCCGAAGTCCTCGACACCGGGGAAAATCAGACCGCGGCAGCGCTCCAGCAAGTCCTTGATCACAGGAAATGGCTGTCGTCCCATCAAGGTTACGTTGGTGCCTGCGCGTGCTTTCAAAGCTTCATATAACTCGCCCTCGCCAACGACTACCAAGGGAAGTCCTAATTTATTGAAAGCATCGACAGCCAGGTCGGCTTTTTTATAGGAAACCAGCTGGCCGAGACAAAGGTAGAAGTCTCCGCGCTCTTGCTCTTGGGAAAACTCGCTTGTGTTAACAGGCGGAAAGATTACCTCAGAGTCGCGGCGATAGAATTTCCTGATCCGCGAGGCGATAAAGCTAGAGTTCGCGATAAAGTGGTCGACACGGTCTGCAGAAAGACGGTCCCATATACGGAGCCAATGCGCGACAAGCGGGAAAATAGTTCTTACAAAGCGCCCGGCCGTGGCACGGTACTCGTGGTACATGTCCCATACATAGCGCATTGGAGAATGGCAGTAACAAATATGTACAGCATCGGGGCGCGTGATTACACCTTTGGCTGGTCCGGATTCGCTGCTGATGATCAGGTCATATTCTGTAAGATCTAGTTGCTCTAGCGCGAGAGGCATGAGCGGGAGGTATTTCTGATAGTGCTTCTTCGCACCCGGGAGGCGCGAAATGAAAGAGGTTTTAATTTGCCCTTCGAAGGCTGAAGGCAATGCTTTCCGAACAACATCTTCATTGCAAACGTGCAAAAAAAAGTCGGCTTTTGGGTATAACTCAGCTAGCGCAGAGCATACTGCTTCACCGCCACGATTGCTAAGCCACCAATAGTGAATAATTGCAATTTTCATTTTTAGTATTCCGCGATAGAAGCAAGCCTGATTTAATGCTGGGCTATTATGGCTTTTTTATTTATACGTTTTGTTTTTATCAAAAAAGCTAATGGCAGAGCTGAAATTATTGCGTATTGCCCACCGCCAGTGGTGAATAGGTTTACGACAAATACAAACGGAAGGAAGGCACTAAAGATAAGGTAGAGCGGTATCCACATTATTTTATTTCTATGAACTAGTCGATGCAGAAGACCTGTGAGTCCTCCGAAAAACAAACTTGCTAACGCGCCGCCCGATGGTCCAAAATCATACAGTATCGGCCCGAAAAATGTTGTATATACGCCGGATCTCAGTACGGATTGCATATTCATTGATTCAATATCAGCTCCTCCAAATATGGTTGAGATTATTTTGGCGGGTATATATAGAGTTTGAAGTCCAAATGTTGTCATAGTATCCGTGCGTGCTGCTAGATAAAAAAACTCGTATGATCCATGCAGTATGTATTGGCAGAAGTTAACAGCTGAAAATAAAAGGCCTGACAGTATGTCTGTGTCTTTGTTGGTTAGGTAGTTCACTACTGAGTCGCTTGCTGGCGCGAACATAGCGTAACCTGATGTTTTCATTGACTGGACGGGATCAAGTCCAATTTGAATTGTTCTTTCCCAAAATATAGACCCGCCAAACCAAACCAATGCTACTGAAAGCACGACGCCTACTATTATTTTCTTTAAGTTAATATTTAGCGTTCCGGTTGTTATTATTGATATCGTAAATATGCTCAGATACATCACTAAGCTACTTCTCGACCCTTGGAAGGCGACGTCAAATAACGGATAGAGTAGGGAGATGAATATCAGCGGAAAGTGGATGCGGTGACGAAGTCCCGCTGAACGGGACAAAAAAATAAAAAATGGTAAGAAAAAAAGAAATGAAGATAATAATGCGCCGATTAGTGCCACACTGCCTGAACCACCACCAGATGAGATCGCCTCCCTATTAGCCATGAAGTCTGTACTAATTGCTCCACCGGATCGAATAAAAACTCTCTCAAAGCACCGCACCAATAATCCAAAAATACCTAGAGCGGAAATTGTTTTGACCAGGCTGTGCATGTTGTTTTTGTCGATCGAGATATAACAAAAAGACTCGCTTTTCTTTCTATATCCAACTATTAAGCCGAGTATAAATAATGCGTTGTATAGCAGGAAAATAATTATTGATTGATCATCCCCTTGAAAATTAAAATCAATTGGGGCGACAATCCAAAGAAATAGATAAGTTGATAGACCTATGAAGTAGATCTTTAATGGATGAATAATTCTGAGTTTTGCCGGAAAATCGTTCATGTTTTTTTCGCTTGGAATGACTTAAGGATTTACGCGATCTGCTGTTTTCTTTTTAGGCACACAATAGTCAGGCTTCTCGAGGTTGAAAACTGGAGAAAAATGTCGGGCTGGAGACGGGGCGATTATTGTTGGTGTGGAATTTCTACTCAGACATTGTTGTTGCAACGTGTCTGCGGCGCCACATCTCAAGCCAACAAGTGTAGTATTTTGTTATTTTGCTTTCGCGGTATTGTCAATAGCATTGATAGAGTCTGCGCATCTTAAATTTATACGCATATTTTAGCTGCCTCCAAGAGGGTATTTGCAACTGAGCGGACGTTATCTGCCGCCATAACTGCAGGCATGTTTAATGGGTCCGATATCATGCCCGGGAAGCTCGTCGCATAAAGTCGCTGGATCAATCGCACACGCTCTTCATCATTGGCAATAGTAAATTGATTCATTTCGATTCGCCGAACTACTTCGGTGATTTCTGAGGGTGTGCCGATCCGTGCACAACCCGGCCCTTCTTCTACAATGCTGGGACCAATTTGGACTAGTGGTTTTCCGGATAACACACACTCCACAGCAACAGTACCTGTGACGGTGCATATGAGGTCCACTTTATCGAATACAACTGCCATGGTCTCATGAAGGGGGATTGGCGATATTTGGGGATGGGTGCGCAGTACTTCGAGCAACTCGTCACTGAGTTCGTATTTGGCCTTAGGATTGACCTTTACCCATAGGTGCCAGCCGATGGGCAAAGCGTCTGCAAGCTGAGCAATGAGTTTGGTTTGATCACGGAATTCTTGTCCCCAGACGTCGATGTTCGCTTCTGGCTGCATTTGCAAGGGATAGAGTGCAAGACGTTGTCCCTTGCTCTCCTTCGACTTGGCGGTAGCAATCTGCTGCCAGGTTTTTAATCGTTGCTGTATCTGCCGGTCAAGCGCCCATTTTCGCCATGGGGCCGGTGTATTGAAACGCTCGCCAGACAGATAGCCACGCAATATAGTCAAACGATCTCTCGCTGAACGAGGCAAGGGGTGAGTCCGTTCAGGTTCTAGACCGGAAGGTGGAATCATGTAATCGGGCACGCGTTCGCGCTTACGAATGGCCTCAGCAAGTACAAGACAATCGGCTTCGCTGGGCAATTCATTGTTATGCTCAAGCGGTACTTTACTGTCATAGGAGTAGACTGAGTAACGACCACTTGGATAGCCTAGCATGCAGGGATGAAAATAAAGAATATTTTGGCGGCGACACGCGTCAATAACAATCAACTCATGAAATAGAGTGCTCTCACCGATCACCACCTCCGGTCGCTCGTGATCAAGCCATTGATCAATGACTGTCTTGTAGTAACGATAGTGCCTGTCGTCGCCGCCAAAGTAGTTGATATAGCGATCGGCGCGCCGGACCCGATCTAAACCATTTATCTGTCCACCATCGCTCAAGTCGGTACGGCGAGGAAAGGGTATTGTGAGTGTGGAATCTCCGGGAGGCGTAAATACTGGGTTTTGTACCAGCCAAACGACACTGTGCCCAAGCGAGCGTAGTTCATGAGCCAGCGCGATCCAAAATACTGTTTTGTAGCGATTTTCGATGAAGGCGAATTTCATTGTCCGTGATCAGCCTTTTTTGTCTGTTGTCCGAGTTCGTTGTTGGGAATGCAGAATAGGTACAGTGCCAAGCGGCGATACAAGAGGGGATATCTATTTAATTTACTGCGGAAAAAAATATTAAATCAATCTCCCCATTACGAACACGACAGCTTGGGCGCGTATTACTCTACGTCCTCCAGACGTACTGGTGAATTTATGCTAACTGCTACATTTACCCGCTTCCCAAGCACATTTTCTATTTGCTTTGGCGAAGCACCAAAGCCTGGACGAACGCTTCGCACTGCCTCCGGAGTAATCACATCCCCAGGTTTCAAATCCTTCACGAAATACAGTGACCGTCGGAACTTCACATTTCCCAGTTCGCTGGATTTGCGCCCGTAATCGACTTCACCCAAGGCCGCCCAAGCGGTTTTGCTATCGCGGCAAAGAGCCGCCAACTCCGCCGGTTCGAGCGAGAAGCTGTCATCCGGACCACCGCCACTGCGGTTGAGAGTGAAGTGTTTTTCAATGATGGACGCGCCCATCACTACACTGGCGATGGCGGTAGTGTTGTCCAGCGTGTGGTCGGACAAGCCTGTGACCAAGCCGAAGCGGCGCATCATGTCGGGAATGGTACGCAGGTTGTAATCAGCGGCAGGCGCGGGGTAACCACTTACGCAGTGAAGAATGGCCAGTTCCTTACAGCCACCTTCGTGAGCGGCGTCGATGGCTTCCTGGATTTCTTCGGCATCGGCCATACCAGTGGAGATAATCATCGGCTTGCCAGTACTGGCAACGTACTTGATCAAGGGCAGGTCAACTGCCTCAAAGGAAGCGATTTTGTAGGCCGGTGCGTTGAGGCTTTCCAGCAGGTCGACAGCAGTATTGTCGAAGGGGGAACTGAAAATGGTGATCCCCAGCTTGCGAGCATGCTCGAACAGAATCGCATGCCAGTCCCAAGGCATCTGGGCTTCCTTGTAAAGCTGATAGAGCGTCTTGCCATCCCATAGGCCACCGTGGATCTGGAAGTCTTCAGAGTCGCAATCAAGGGTGATAGTGTCGGCAGTATAGGTCTGGAGCTTGATCGCATCAGCACCGGCTTTCTTCGCTTCTTCGATGATCTTTAGCGCGGTTTCAAGCTTGCCGTTATGATTAGCGGAAAGCTCGGCGATGATGTAAGGAGCGTAATCGGGGCCAATTTTGCGCCCTGCGATTGAAATGTTCGGATTCATGCGCTTCTCCCGGAGAGTTTTACTAATTTATCCAACATGTCGGCACGCTTCTCAGTCCACTCAGATGCAAGCAGGCCCAGCCGGTATATATCGACAAAGTCTTCATTGATTTTGTGGTGTTCGCGAAGTATGCCTTCTACGCTGAAGCCAAATTTTTGGTGCAATTTGATGACCGGGGCATTGAAGGCGAGCACTTCACAATGAAGTTTATGAAGGCCAAGCTCATTAAACGCACAGTCCAGAGCAAGAAATTCCATTTTACTGCCGGTGCCTTTCGGTGCCTCGGGAGACGCATAGAACGCCCAGGATGAGTTTTCGCCGGTTCTGTCGATCCCGTTAAAACCGACAATACCGAGCGGAATCTCATCTGCCTCGTACATGAAATATCGCTGGTCGTCGCGCTGCTGAGTTCGTGCCCACCAAGCAAGGTGTTCGTCCATACTGATTTCGTGGCGGGTATACATATTGGCCCGCACGTTGGGAGCATTACGCCAGCCGAGCATTAGCTCAAGCTCTTGCTGTTTAATACCGCGCAGTTTTCCAAGTAGCTGCATTACCTGCTCCATTTTTCAATATTCAGCTTGTTGAGCGTGCTTGCGACAAATTGACAGCCTGTGCCGTCTGTAATGTTCTTGGCGTGCTCGGTGATGTTCTTCATGCGATGCTTGTCATGCCGAAGTACACCGATTATCTGTGCCAACTCTGCTATCAGATCCTTTCCAAGACTTAGTGTTATGACTGCCTGTGCTTTGTCCAGAATTTCTGCGGCCATCTTCTGGTTATCCGCTAGAACGACCAACGCGGTCGGCAGACCCAGGCAGCAGCGTTCCCAAGAGGTTGCCCCTGCAGCGCCGATTGCCAAGTCGCTGTCGGCCATCAGTTGCGCCATATCGCTGATGCCTACCCTGACCGTTGTGGGCCACGGCATCTGCTCGGCCAGTTGGCGAACTTCGGCAAGCCAGGGAGCAGTTGTCCCCATGACCACGGTAATCTGGCAATTGGCTGGAAGCTCAGTGGATTTGAGAGCCTGCAGCAGTTGTCCAGTGGCGTTGAGCTGGTCGACGCCGCCCATGGTGATGAGCAGGTGCTTGAGTTGCGGTTTTTTCCGACGCTCCAGGCTGTAGGCGCGTAAGGCCGCGAACTCAGGTCGTAGCAGGGAATACTGCGAGCCGCAGAGCAGGGTGCAAGCGTCAGGGAGCCAAGGTGCGTAGTCCTCGGCATCGCGACCGAAGGTCTGATCCAGCAGGAGATTGCACTGATGTGTGCGGTCAGCTAGATCGTCGATCACCATCAGTTTGCGGTAATGCGGCTTTAGCGCAGTTTCCCAACGAGCATCGAGCGCATAGTGGTCGACGATCAGCCAGTCAGGTATCAGCTCACTGAGAATGGCGGTGCATTCGGCGGCGTCTTTTTCCTGAGTGGAGCCAAGCCAGGTGGCATGTGCCAGTTGCAGCTCAGTGGTCGGCACATTGACGGCGATCAAGTTCGCCTCTAGCGAGTCCGAGAGAGGCAAGACATGGACCTGGAAGCCTTTGCTGCGGATATGCTCGATCAAGTTGCCGGGATGTTCGCGGCAAATAAACTGGCATTCGCTGCCTTGGAACGTGAGCGCATCGGCCAGGGTCAGGCAACGCATGACGTGCCCCGTGCCCATTTGCAGTGAGGCGTCGACACGGAAGGCGACCTTTATTGGCTGCATCTTCACTGCGTTTCAGCCTGCATGGCCTTGAACAACCACTCGGCTCGCACCCAGTCTTCCGGCGTATCGATGTCCTGTACGCGGTGCCGCGACAGCGCCACGGGCATCGAGCCCGGGCTAAAGATCATCCGGCCTTGCAGCCAGGCATCGGCTTGGCCCCAGTAGAACTGCCCTGCGTCGTGCCAGGCCTCCTCAAGGTCCTGGGAGCGGGTGTTGAAATGCTCCGGATTGAACATTTCGACCCGGCCCTCAGCGTTGAGGCGAATCGCTCGCTGGATCGGGAAGGCGTAGCTGGTTACCGAAAAGGCGTAATCGCAGCCGGCGTCCTTGAGGGTGCCAAAACCGCGGCGGATATCTTCAGGACTGACGAAAGGGGCGGTGGCATACAGGCAGCAAGCGTGCTCGACGGGTTGACCTTGGGCATTGAACCATTCAATGGCGTGTTGAATGACCGGAATGGTGCCGGTATGGTCGTCGGACAGTTCCGCGGGGCGCATAAAGGGCACAGTAGCCCCGTAGTGACGAGCCACCTCGGCTATCTCTACATCGTCGGTGGAAACAATCACCTGATCAAAGCATTCGCTTTGCAGTGCCGCCTCAATGGACCAGGCAATCATTGGCTTGCCACAGAAGTTCTTTATGTTCTTGCGAGGGATACGCTTACTGCCGCCTCGAGCAGGAACTATTGCAATTTTCGTGGTCAATTATTGTTCCTCGGCTTGATGACGAGATTGGGTGAACTTCCGAAGACCAAGGAGTTTGAGGGTATGTCGGTATCTTTTATATAAGTATTGGCGGAGACCACGACATTGTCGCCGATCAAGCATTTCCCCAAAATTTTCGATCCCGAAAGCATTTGGACATTTTTGCCGATCTCCGGGAACACTCCTTGGTTGTTGCCCACCGTACACAGCTGAGCGAAAGTGAAGTTATTTCCATAGCTTGCCCGCCCCATCACACTACCCACCGGGTGGTCTAAATGGAAAGCTTCCGGCATCAAGACCTCATAAAACAGGTCCAACCCATTAAGGGTTTTGTTTAAATAATAAATCTTGTCGGCCAGCACAGGGTTCTCTGGATTGTCCAAAAATACCTGGCGGGAGAGGAAGTACAAGAAAATACAGTATTGTCCGGAATGATAGAGGGAAAAAAAAACCCTTCCGTCTTTCATGTAGTATTTGTTTGAGGACTGACTAAAACACTTCTCAGTTTTGCTCAGGGTTTCGGCTAGACATCTAGATAGAGACTCGTCCTCGGCTTCATCTAGTAGAAACAAATTATGAATCTGATGTCGGATCAATCTGTCCAGGACTTTGAGCGATGGCGAAATGATCATCTTATGCCTCTAAAGAGTATTTAAGCGCCTGGAACACTTCATCTTGCTGAGCATCACTCATGGTCTGGAACATCGGGATGCTGATGGCTTCCCGGTAGTAGATTTGCGCCTGCGGGAAGTCATCAGGCTGGAAGCCCATGCGTTCATAGTAAGGCTGGGTGTGCACCGGGATGTAGTGAAGATTGACGCCGATACCCAGCTCACGCAGAGATTCAAAGACCTGGCGGTGAGTCTTCTGGATTTGATCCAGTTGCAGGCGGATAACGTATAGGTGCAGGCCGGAATAGCTGTCCGGGTGCTGCCAGGGTGTGGTGACCGGCAGGCTGGCCAGCAGGTCGTCGTAGCGACGGGCCAGTTGGTGGCGGCGAGCCACATACTGATCCAGGCGCTCCATCTGGGTAACCCCCAATGCAGCCTGCAGTTCGGTCATGCGGTAGTTGAAGCCCAGATCAATCTGCTGGTAATACCAGGGACCATCGGCCTCATGAGTCATCTGCGCCGGATCACGAGTGATGCCGTGGCTGCGCAGCAGGGCCATTTTGTTCGCCAGTTCGCCATCGTTGGTCAGTGCCATGCCGCCTTCGGCGGTGGTAATGATCTTCACGGGATGGAAACTGAATACGGTGATATCGCTGTAACGGCAGTTGCCGATGAACTCGCCTTGGTACTTGCCACCAATGGCGTGGGAGGCATCTTCGATGATCTTGAAGCCATAGCGTTGGGACAGTGCATGAATGGCCTGCATGTCGCACGGCTGGCCACACAAATGCACCGGCACCAGCACTTTGGGTAGCGTGCCCTCGAGTGCGGCCTGTTCAAGCTTGAGCGCGAGCGCTTGCGGGCAGAGGTTGTAGGTACGCGGGTCGATATCGACAAAATCGACCTCGGCGCCGCAGTACAACGCACAGTTGGCCGAGGCTACGAAGGTGACTGGTGTTGTCCACAACCGATCGCCCGGGCCAAGCCCAAGGGCCAGGCAGGCAATGTGCAATGCCGAGGTGGCACTGTTCACTGCCAACGCATGGCTGGCACCGACGTGCTGCGCGACATTTTGCTCGAAGCGAGGAACCATCGGTCCTTGGGTCAGGAAATCGGATTGCAGTACACCCACGACCGCATCGATATCGGTTTGGGTGATTTCTTGGCGGCCGTAGGGAATCATGTATCAGATGCTCCCAATCTTTTCGCGGTTGATGTCGATCCAGTTTTCCAGATCGGCGTCGCTCATCCACTCGCTGTTGTTATCGCTGGCGTAGACGAAGTTTTCGGGCACTCGAGTACCATCCTTGATGCGCTTGGCACAGGTGGCCCAGCCATTGATCGTCGGCAGAATCTTGAAATGCTGAGGGTATTCGTAGGTGTAATAGGCGTCTTCGGCGCTGATCATTTGCTCGTGCAGTTTCTCACCGGGACGGATACCAACGACTTGCTGCTCTGCCTCTGGGGCAACCACTCGAGCGAGATCTGTCACTTTCATGGAAGGGATTTTTTTGACATAAATCTCGCCGCCTTCCATGTCTTCAAAGGCGTGCCAGACCAGTTTTACTGCTTCCTCGAGAGAGATCATGAAGCGCGTCATGCGCTCGTCAGTAATTGGCAGTACGCCTTTGTTTTTGATCGACATGAAGAACGGGATTACCGAACCACGCGACCCCATGACGTTGCCATAGCGGACCACGGCGAAGCGTGAGTCATGAGCGCCCGAATAGGAGTTACCTGCGACAAACATTTTGTCTGACGCCAGTTTGGTCGCGCCGTACAAATTGATTGGGCTGCTGGCTTTATCGGTGGACAGGGCAACAGTGCGACGGACGCCTTTATCAATGCACGCGTCGATGAGGTTCATCGCCCCATTGATGTTGGTTTTCACACATTCAAACGGGTTGTATTCGGCAGTCGGTACAATTTTGGTCGCGGCGGCATGCACAACATAGTCGACACCGTCCAGTGCACGGTACAGGCGGTCCTTATCACGCACATCGCCGATGAAAAAACGCACCCGCGAATCGCCTTCGAACTTCTTGGCCATGTCCCACTGTTTCATCTCGTCACGGGAGAAGATGATTATTTTTTTCGGGTTGTATTTTTCCAGTGTCATGGGCACGAACGTGTTGCCGAAAGAGCCAGTGCCGCCAGTGACAAGAATAGTTTTGTTAGTGAGCATTCAACGGGTTCCTTTGAGAAACGGTATAGGTTTAGATGAAATTGATCGGTACTGCGCCGGGGTCAAACGGATAAACGCCACGCACTTCCACAACAGGATCAGGAAGAACGCCACACACAGCCCCAATGGCACCGCCTGTAAGGGCCAGTAGTGGGAAAAGAGCCAGGTTGTTGGAATGAAGATCAGCAGGCTTGCTATATGGCTATGAATGATCGGCCGGTCGAGCCCTTGTGCATACAGCGCATAATGCGGAACCATGCCCAGCGAATAGAGCAGCGTGATTAGCAAGGTCCAAGGAAACAAACTTTGGTTTTCAAGGTATAACGGCTTATTAAGCCAGATCAAAAGTGGATCAATGATCAATAGCGCAATTATCGCAAACGCACCTGAAAACATCAGTGTCTGGAACAGCAATGCACGCAGCTTAAGACGAAAAAAAGCAGCGTCCTTGTTGTGATGCGCACTGATCAGGCCAGGGTAGATAAAGGCAAATACGCCTGCGTCGAGAAATGACAGAAGCGCACTGCTGATTCCCATAAACAGCACATAAGCGCCTAGGGTTTCCAGGTTCATCAGGTTCGCAAACCAGTAGCGATCCACTGTAAACACGCCGCGGATAGCCAGAGTGGCGACCAACAAGGGAATGGCGACTTTCAGGCCTTTGCCAATCCAATGCCAATCAACCTGCTTATGCCAACCGGAAATATTTAACTGCTTTAAGCGATAAATACCCAGCAAGAGCGCTGCAAAGCTGCCGAGCGTCCAGCCGCCAAGCACAACGTTTAGATCGCGAGTATCAGTCCGAACAAACATGACTGACGTAACGATCACGGCCCAAATACCAGAGCGGAGAAACAACACCACGCTAGCGAGCAATTGCTCCGAGATCGCTATCAGCAGGCGGCCCAACTCCTGCGTCAAATGCTCTAATACCAGCAATATAAAGAACCAGCCTGCGACACTCCAAGGCAGGAGCCCCTCTAAAAAAATCAAACTCAGTAGCGGTAGCACAACGACGTAAAGTACCAGCGAAAGTGCGCCTTGGTCCTTCAGCAGCCCACCCCATTCGTGGCGTTCCCGTTTGAGGATTTCCCGTGTGGTGAACGTGTAGAAGTCGAACCCCAGCAGATAAAGTGCGTAGCCGATAGTGGCAGTGAGCAAGCCGTACAGACCTAGTGCCGCTGGATCGAGAAACTTCGCAAGGAAAAAAATCAACAGGAACTTACTGGCGAGTGTTATGCCGCGCAGTGCGATATTAATAAAGCGTATGAGGCTTTGTTTCGGCATTGGTTGTGGTGTCTTTTATAATTGGCGAGCGGGGCGCTATGGCCAGGCTTAACGGAATTTATAAGGCTAGCCATCGGGCGTTTTTCGACAATCAATCGGTAGCAGCAAGAACTATGGTTTTGACACGCTACCGCCCCAGGATTAGACGCTAGTCCCTGAGAGCGGCTTGAATTATCAATGATTCTGCATCGTATGTTACAGATGCAGAAAATGCGGTGCTATGGGTGCTGTGAGTAAATGTACGCGACTATCATCAGGGCTGCGGTGTAGCTTAAACGCTCTCTGACTTATATTCGTAGTTGTAATAACCATAATCGGCATAGCCATATTTGGCCGAGGCGCGTTTTTCAACACCATTGAAAATGGCGCCTTTCAAATCAATGCCATTTTGAGCAAAGCGTCGCATGGTCAATTCGATTTCACGAACCGGGTTAAGTGCAAAACGCGTCACAATCAAGCTGGTGCCCGACTGACGGCCGACAATGGCCGCATCCGTTACCGCCAGCAACGGCGGGGTATCGAGAATCACCAGGTCGTACTGGGCGCTGACTTGTTCCAGAAAGGCACTGAAGTTTGCGTGCATTAGCAGTTCTGACGGATTGGGCGGTATTTGGCCGCGGCCGATAACGTCAAGGTTCTCGAATTCAGTTCTATTAATCGCGGTTGCGAGGTCGCAACGCTTAATCAGCAAATCAGAAAGCCCGTTTTCAGCGGGGACTCCGAATACTTTATGCAGATACCCTTTGCGCATATCCACGTCGATAAGCAATACACGCTGGCCGGTTTGAGCGACGACTGCGGCGAGGTTGGCGGAAATGAACGTTTTACCTACCTTGGGGCTCGGGCCGGAGATCATCAGGCGATTATTGCTGGCTTCGAGCATGGCGAAGTGCAGGCTGGTGCGCAGGCTGCGCAATCCTTCTATGGCCAGATCGGTGGGGTGACTGCTGGCCAGTATGGGGGCGACCTTGTTGGCGTGGCCCCGGCTACGGGGGAGTTTGCTTTCTTCACCTTTCTGCAGTGTGCTGAAAGGAATGGATGCATACACCGGCAATCCCAACTTTTCAATTTGATCCGGGTTTTCCACGCCGCGGTTAAGGGCTTTGCGAAAAAGCACCACTGCAATCGCCAGGAAAGTCCCGAGTAGGGTGGCGATGAGTACAATCAGGGCTTTCTTGGGTTTAACGGGCTTGCGCAGATCTACATCGGCGGTATCGATCAGGCGTACGTTGCCCACGGTGCCGGCACGCATCACATCCAGTTCCTGGGATTTGTTCAGGAGCTGGGTATAAATTTCGGTGCTGACTTTTACATCGCGGGTGAGGCTAAGGAGTTCTTGCTGCGTTGAAGGCAGGCCCTCGACTTTTTTGGCCAAGCCATTCTGCTTGCCTGTCAGCTCGGCTAATTGGCTGAGCAAGGCCCGATAGGCCGGATGCTGAGGGGTAAACTTGCGATCCATTTCCGCTTGCTGCATTTTCAGTGCGGAGATGCTGGTATCAAGCGCCACAATCTGATCGAGAATGGCTTTGGCTTCCAGGCTGATATCGATGGATTTACTACGAATTTGATACTTGTTCAGGGCGTTTTCGGCTTTTTCCAGGTCTTTACGGACCTGAGGCAGCTGATCTTTGAGAAACTCCAGGCTTTGAGCGGCTTCGGCCGACGTCCGCTCAACATTTTGCCGTACATAGAGCTTGGCGATTTCATTCAGGATTTGAATGGCTTCAGCCGGGACCGTGCTCTCAAGAGCAAGCCCAATCATGCCGGATTCTTTACCACGTTCTGTTACATCGAGCACCTTTTGGTACTGCAAGATACTGGTCATGCGTGGGTCGCGCACAATGTTGAACCTTGTGCCGGGATTAGCCTGCAACACTTCGACCTGCAGTTTGATGCCATCCTGGTCATAGGCTTGGCCCACTTGGCTCTGGACCAAGACATTGTCGTCTTCATCCAGCAAAGTGAAGTGGCCGCTTTCACCGCTGACCAAAGTGAGTTGTTTACTCATGAGCTGTTGTGGGAGCTCGAGCTGAAATACTTTCAGGGTTTCGCCACCCCAAGCAAAGCTGCTCATGCCAAGCCATGGCGTCGCGACCGTATTCATAGCGTCTGGTTTGAACCGACGAGCAATAAAGTCACCGATCACCGGAAAACGGTTCGGCTCGACGGTAAGATCGAGCCCTAGATTGTCGACAACCTTGCCGATGATTGCGCGCGACTTGATTAATTCAATTTCTGTGGCGGAAGGCGACTCTTTACCCAGCATGCTGCCGATATCGGAGAAACCGAGCATGTCATTTTTTTTTGCCTCAACCTGTATCAAGGCAGTCGCCTGGTAAACAGGGGGGGCTAACACCGCATAGGCCGCTCCAACGGCCATAGAGGCAGCGGTGACCCCGGCAATCAACCATTTATGATCGACCAGTGTCCCGAGTAGGCCCATGAAGTCGATTTCATCATCATCATCGTCATGTGAGGTTAATGCTGGAGTTTGCTGCATAAGTGGGTTCTTTTTTAACAGGTATTCGAGGAATGGTTTAGCGTGCGAGACGCCTGGCCCAAGCGTTTACTGCTTCTTCAATCAATGCGTATGTATGCACAAAAGCAGGTTTGCCTTGACGGTAGGGGTCGCTGATTTCGCGGTCGTTCTGCCACTTGCCCAGCAAGAAGACCTTTCCGCGCGCTTCAGGCGCAATCTTGAGAACACGTTCTATGTGCTGCTGCTCCATCACCAGGATCAGATCCGATTCGCTGATGGCCGCCGGGGTCAGTTGATTGGCTTTGTGCTCTTTTGGCAGATGGCCATGCTCTTCCAGTACGATCCGGGCGGTGGGTTCGATAGGGTGGTCTTCAAGCGCACCAAGACCTGCGGAGCTGACTTCGATGTCGGTCCGGTCCAGTGCTTCTCGCAACAAATTTTCTGCAGTGGGACTTCGGCAAATGTTGCCAATACAAACGATTAAAATCTTCTTAAACAAGGCAACCTCCTTGGACATGCCACATTTGTGATGATGGTGCAATTGGAAAGCCTGAAACTTTGTTTCAACGGCGCTCTTCAACTCAACGGCACTTCTTTGACTGCTTGCAGCTATTTTGGCGTGTGCCTATTCTTTCCGTGAGGCATTACCGTGCTGAATGAGCCTTTCCATTGTGAAGGCTCTGGCGGCCCGCTGGAATCCGGACGGTGAGCCTGCTTAACAGTTGCTATGCTAAAAATCATAACTGCGAATCCATGACAACATCAACCATTAAATATCGCGCACTTACTGGCTGCCACGCCGCGAAAAATTTATCCACGTATAAAGCCAGATATAAAATAACATTTTTGATTTTTCTCAGACGAAATATAACGTTTTCGACTTTTCTTGTGCTGTCGAGTAGGGAGTGTGTTAATTAACGGAGGTGTTTAGTTTCATGCCGGGAGTGAAGGATGTTTCCTTGCGTGATGGCTTCTCTAGCGTTCGCTCATTGATTATAAGTGTCACATGTTTTTAAAGGACAAGCTTTCGTGATTTCCCCATTCCTTTTTCCAGCTGTTGGTTATGGTGCCGACTTCTCGCCATCCACTAAGGTCATGCTCAGGGAAGCACTATCAACGGTAAACAAGCGGCTCCTCCATTACGCCGGGCTTTGATAATGCGTACCCAAAGATGTTGCAAGAAAGCGCTATCCGAATGCGCTGACCGAAGCAGTACCGGGACTGTTTTTCTGTATGGGCGAGGCCAGGATGAGTAATCCGGAGTTTAAGGTAGATCTGGCCCAGAATCGGTCAGGTGCTGAACTGACGAAAGGGAGAGTTTGCCGCGCTGTTCACGCGAATGCCGCCAGGTTCAAGCCAGGCACATTAGCCCTCGGTAATGAGCCCCAAGCTTCTGGATATGGCGGTAGCGGTTTGATGTCATGGCTGTACGCTTCGGAGGATGGCTATTCTCGCAATAAAGAGCAGCCAGCATTGCTGATTGAGCGCATTGGTGCGTTTCCATCCTCAGGAGAAATCCGTCGCAAGGTCGAGGATCCGCTCGCGGTGCTTGAGCGGATCAAAAGGCTGCATGCTGCTCTGGCTCTGGTGGTCGATGAGGCAGAAGGACTTAGTCTGGTTTTAGCCGATTGGCGCTTCAAATTGCGGATATCGACTATCGAACCTGTGATTTTTTTGCGCGTGGAAAGTCGTGGCGATGTCGCGTTGATGCAGGCGAAAACCGCGGAGCTACTTGAACAAATAGGCGGAAAAGGGGCTGATTGTGTCCAACCATAATACTGCGGCTGTTCAAATGACCGCGCGTGAGAGCCTCACCGCCAGGGTGTGGTATTTGGTTCAATGCAAGGCGAGCCAGGACGAACGTGCGGAAATAAATCTGGTTAACCAGGGGTATACCTGCTTTCGCCCTACGCACCGGCGCGAGCGCGTTTTACAGGGGCGCAGGAGGATTACTCGCGAGTCGCTGTTTCCGGGTTATCTGTTTATTCAGCTCGGTTCGGATGAGAGCTGGTCGCCTTTGCGTTCTACCCGCGGCGTATTGCGAATTGTCAGTTTTGGAGGCAAACCGCTACCCGTAGATGATGCCTTGATTGCACAACTTTATGAGCACGATAGCGGAGCCCCTGTGGAGGTTCGGTTTGCCTGTGGAGAGAGGGTTCGTATCAATGAGGGGCCCTTTGTCGAATTGGAAGCGATCTTCCTGGCGATGGAGGGCGAGCAGCGAGTGGTACTTCTGATGACACTGCTGCAGCGTGAGCAAAGAATTAGTATGCCCTTGGTGGGTATCAGTAAGCGTTGAGAAGCCCCTATGTAGTGGTCAGCTAATCCCGGACACGACATTAAGAACGGTCTGAAGTACCCACCGATTTTTGATGCCCTCTCTGCTTGAGGTTCAAAAAACGTTTACTCGGTCGAAAACCAGACCTTTCTGCGCGTAACTCATGGTTTTCCCTCTAATTGCGCCGTTTCAGGACGATTAGCCCACATTACAAGCGCACCTTTCCCACACTCAAGAACCACTTTAGCACCATCGACTCACTGAGCGTTTGTCGTCTGCACCGTGATAGACGCTCACGTCCCCAATGCCGATCAGTTAAGGCGCAGAACCTGTATGGAACTGGCTTACCTTGCTATATGGGTAATCCAAAGGCTTCGCCCTAAGCGCATGGCACCTCGCTCCAGTGCCCATCAGGGGGGGGCGCCGCACTGCGGCGGAGTCAGATTTCATACCCTGAGGGTCTACCGCCGCCGCTGAGGGATGGCTACGGGTTTCAGGCGGTCAGCCCTATGATCCGCTCTGAATTGCAAAGTGGGCGTTCCAGGCAGCGGCGCTGATACACCTCGGTGCCGACGTCTTCTGTGTCGTGGCTACTCGGTGATGCTCAGAGCCAGGTGTTTGAAGGATGGTTCGAGTACGTTTTCATGTCGGGCACCTTGTGGTTTGAATGCCCCCCCTGAAGACTCCGTTGGGACTTGAAACCTACCAGGCCCGGTTCACCGATATCTACAGCGGCCCGACATAGGTGGGTGTGAGTCATTGGCGATTCACGGCAAACCTTGAGTTGTTCAAGTGGCCATTGATTGAGGCGGAATGGGAGCTGATCGCACCGGACTACATCCTCATGTCTGACATCTTCGACAGGGCCATGAATCAGGATTGGCCTAGATATTATGAAGATTGATTTATCCCAGTAATGGCCAGCCCTGGCCATTACGCACTTACGAAATTTCCACCGCTATACTGCTGGCCACTCCTATTCTCGAGGTTTGGTCGTCATGGTAAATCGCCGGCAACTGTTAAAACTCAGCGCCCTCAGCACCGCCTCCTTCGCGGCGCCGACGGCATACTCCATGAGTGAGATGACCATGAGCTACAACACCGGCAACCCAATCGGCAGTACCAACCCGCGCGATCTCTTCGACAACGCGAAATGCTTCGATAGCTTCGCCAACGGTCCGGCGCACACCTACAAAGATCGGCTTGGGGTGAATCGCAAAAGCATCCCCGGCATGATTGCTGAGTTCGACTCAGATCAGTCGCAGCGAGATAGTCATTTTCAAAGTGCGCAGGAAGCGCGCGCTGAGCAGTTTGATCGCTTCATGGAAGAGAGCGCGTACGCGCTGATTGGTGACTACGGCTCTGGCTTAGTGATTGAGCGCCACAGTCAGTACGTTATGAAAGATGGACAGCCATACCGACTATCGTCGTTTGTCTCCGTCCCTTACACCACCACCGGTGACTGGGCGACCGAGAGCGACGCGTTTGTGTTGCTCGGGGACGATGTGCTGCGGCAGGAATTAGCCAGCTCCATCGACCCGAGCAAAGGGGCGGCGATGGTTCTTTACACTCTCCCTGTCGCCGGGGCCGTACCATCAAATTTGTACGAAAAAGCGCAAGTGATGGCTAGCGCAACTTTAAATTTCGGGGCTGATCCCACTGGCGCAACCAACTCAACTTCTGCATTGCACGCTTTCTATACATATTGCCTAGGAAATGGGCATTCTGTAGAGATCCCACCCGGCGAGTACTTGGTTACACCTGGGCAACTGGATTTCTCGATGCCGTGGAGTGATCGTCCATTCCCACATATTATAACCGCAGGTCATGGGGCAGTTAAATTCATTGCTGCCTCCGACATAGATGCCCCTATGCTGCGCATCAACAACGGCACAGCTAATGCGGCGTTGTACAAGTTGTGGCGGGGGGGCAGTCACGGTGGTATTACCTTTGTTGACCCGTTTTCTGCATCCACGGCTACTCGGCGGCACGGCTTATCTATATATGGTTTCTGCGGAACCGAGTTTGGTTATATGAAAGGTCAGAATCTACGGGGGGATTTGCTTCACTTTGAGCGCAAGCTTTACGCGGGAAATAACCCAGACCCTTATAACGTCTCGAGCTGCGACTTTAAGGGGGTTGAGTCTATAGGTTCGTTAGGTTACGGAATTAATAACGACAACAGCGTTGGCGTAACCCATTGCAGATTCAAATTCATCCGTGTTATTGATGGCGTAGCTGGAGGTATTCGCGGGCTTGGGGTTGCTAGTGAGTATATGCATATTTCCATGGGCAATCAGAGGGGTTGGGCAATTGACGTGCCGTTCGATCTTCTAGTAGGCGGGCGAACAACAATACGACTCCTTGAATTAGACAATTGCGAGAAGTGCTACAATATTGGTTCTATCTCGGGTTTGGATATTCTAGAGTCCCGCATAATGCACCGGTACAATACCGCTCCAAACACCTCCTTGGTGTACTGGCCCACGGTTAGTTATAATGTCGGAGCGACCGAATTACTAGTAACTAGCCTGAACATAAAAGGGTTTCATCGAACCCATTCAGGTGGCCCACTATCAGCAATTGGACAATTCGTTAACTTCAACAACAACACAGACTTGCGTGGATGCAAAATTGATCTAGATATCTCTGATAATGGTTTTTTAGGCGTTCTGGATACGCAGTTGGTCACTGGGCTGAACCGGAACTCCGTTGATATGGTAGTGACTAGCAGGGGCAAAAAAGTAGCCAGCACCTCCAGTATTATCGGGTGCTCAGTTATAGGGGCTGTCGCTCAAAAAATCGGCACATCAGGTTTCGCAAGTGAGGCCGCAAAGATCATTTTCCCCACAGAGCTGTTCGATACCGGGGGTAATTATGATCCGGCTACTGGTTATTTTAAGGCGCCTTATGCAGGCATATACCGTTTTCGCATGCAATTAACAGTGGCGATGCCTGTCGGCACTCGGCTGCGCTTCGGCTTGTCCAGAACTACGAATCCTATCTATCTTGCGGGTGGAGCGGGTGTTGCCAAATCTATATTTGCAGAGTCATATTCCATCGATAAAGAAGTTACTCTAGCTGCTGGGGATCTTGTCTTTGTCATCGCTGAACAGAACAGTGGCGCTTCGATTAACCTGGCTGGAACAATTGACGCAACGGTTGAGAACTCATGGTCAATTGAGGCGATGCACTAGCCGATACTGGCTATCATTTATAGTGATCGATGAATTATTACTTTCTTAAGTACGCAGATAACCTCTCAGATAAATTCGGTGGCGAGAAGTATGGTCCGCTGATTAAGATCCGACCGAAGCACAAAGAAGACCCCGGACTGCTTGTACATCAGAAAACCCATGTGAGGCAGTGGTATACCGTGATGGCGACTCTCTTGGTGATCGCTGTAGCTGGTTGGATGTCCGTCACTCCGTTGTTTCTGTCTTTGGCGGGGCTGGCGCCATTCGGGCACCAGCTGTTGTACAGGTATGTCAGGTCTTATCGTCGTTGGTGCGAGGTTCGGGCATACCACCAAATTGCTGCCGGGGGCTACACCAACAAGGAATTTGCGGTAAACGCCTTGGTCGAGAAGTACGACCTGGGGCTGAACATCAATGAAGCCAGAGCGTTGCTCAGCGACTGAAGCGCTGTGCTCCTCGATACTGCCCGCCATGTGCGGGTTTATTTTTGTCTGGAGAAAGCCATGCCTGTAACAGATAAGGACCGAGACATCCTTGCCCGTACACTCTGGGGAGAAGCTCGCGGGGAAGGGTTGGCCGGATCACCGTGGAATTAGTGGCCGGATGTTCATGGAATGGGTGGCCGGATGGCCGTGGAGTCCGCATCACCACCTGATCCCCGATGCTGTGCTCCCGATTCCTTTCCGGAGCCAGCACCTCATGATGCGTCCCGACGCAAAAGTCGAAAAAGTCTATCTCTACCCCAAGCCCGTCGACTTCCGAAAATCCATCGATGGCCTCGCTGCTCTGGTCGAACTGGACATCACGCCAAGGGCCGCTGATCAATCTGCTGCCGAAATACAAAGATGATGTGGGCTTGATCGAACACGAAAAGACTCATGTGCGGCAGTGGTATGCCGCGATGGCTCTCGGGCTGCTGGTCTGCATACTGCTGGCACAACTCGCCTCGCTGTCCTTCTGGATGGTGTGCCGGGTTGCGCCGTTCCTTCATCAGCTGCTTTACAGGTTTGTCCGGCGCCTATCGGCGCTGGTGTGAGGTTCGGGCCTACCGCCAGCAGATTGCAATCGGGGGCTACACCAGCCAGGACTTTGCAGTAACCGCCTTGCTCGGGAAGTACGATCTGGAGCTGGACACCGATGAAGCCATGGCGTTGCTGGCGGACTAAAAAGGTAGCGCTCGACTCATGCCTCAGAGTCCGTTACGAGTGAAATTTTCTTTCACGGGGAAGTGGGCTGGCTTGTTATTACCTAACGTCGTAGCCGGAAACTTTGAAAACTCCGCTTGCTGGAGAACACTCCCGAGTCGCCTCGAAGTACATACAGGGTTGCTCTGTGGATGGCTGTCCTTCGAGAGCATCCATACCCCCTGATTTTTTTATAGGCCCATCCCCATCCCCGAGACTTGCTGTTTTCAGCAGGTGTTAATTTCACTTCAGAGCCTCTAGCAGTGGTGTTTGCTGGGATCATAGCAATGTGCCTCTGTTAGAAACGCGTCAAATAATAACCTTTCATGTATCAGGGTTAATACATATCCGGAGCTTGGTCGTCAGGAGAAAAAACACGCCAATTACCCCGCAGCATTTGCTGGAGGTCTCCCCGAACGCCCGCCCAGTCGCGGGCTTTTTTACGATTGGAGAAAACCATGACGGTCACAGATAGAGATCCAGACATTCTTGTCCGCACACTCTGGGGTGAGGCTCGAGGGGAAGGGTTGGCCGGTCGGATTGCCGTCGGCTGGACGATCCGCAACCGTGTGAACGATGGCAAGGCAAAGTCGTGGTGGGGCGAGGGCTATGCCGGTGTGTGCCTGAAGGTCTGGCAGTTCAGCTGCTGGAACAAGAACGATCCGAACTTCAGATGCCTGAGTGGCGCCAAGCCAATTCCGGCCGGACAGTTTGCCCATCCGAGAGCCAGAGGTGCGCACTGTGCGGGTGGTGGTGCCGGCGCTTGTGCTGTGCGACGCTGGAGCTGGTCATACTCTTTTCGATCAGCTGCGCTCGGCGACTTCCGTACCGCGCCCCACTGTTCTTAAAGCCTGGTGATGCTCGACATCGGCAGGTTGATGCGCTGCTCGCGTTGCAGAATGTTCATTAGCAGCACCACCCGTTCATCGCCATCCATCGCCATAAACAGCGCCTCCAGTTCCGCAAGCGTCCCTTCATTGATACGCACCGCATCGCCTTGTGTCAGCAGCGGTTGTGCGCTGGGTTCACGCTCGCGCAGTTGAAGGTGATCGATAATTTCATCGGCAATCGCGACAGGTTGGCCACCGAAACTCACAGTCCTCAACACGCCTCGCGTCGAACGCAGGGGCGCCCAGTTGTCGTGCAAGCTGAGTTGGATAAACAGATAGCCAGGAAACAGCGACTCACTGAGCGTTTGTCGTGTGCCCCGTGATAGGCGCTCACGTCGATAGGTGGGGCGATAGCATTCATACCCCTGACGCATCAGGTTGTCCTGGGCGCGTTTATCTTGCTTGGCTTTGCAGTGAATCAGGTACCAGGCCGGAACCGCACATTGCTCACTCGCGATCATCGCAATCTTCCTTGCTTGGCGAGTTAATGGTCTTGCGTTGTGGCCACAATCAAATGCCAAAGGGGACTTACGTCCCCAATGTAGGAGCAGCCGGTCGACGCTCGATTGGTCCCGGCGGCGTTCCGACGATGGACTCAAGGGCGACGCGTTTATTCAGTAAACATGCGTTATCGTTAACGTCCATCGCGAGCAATCGAGCGTCGACCGGCTGCTCCTACAGTCTGCTGGCACACAATCAATAAGCTGAAGTCTTTGCCGTCAATAAATGTCTTTTGACAGCAAGGTGAAGGGGGTCTTGATCAGGATTTTTATATCAAGCCACAACGACCAGTTATTGATGTATTTGAGGTCGATCTCGACGCGCTTTTGCATTTTGTCGATGGTGTCGGTTTCGCCGCGGCAACCGTTGATCTGAGCCAGCCCGGTAATGCCTGGCTTGATTCGGTGGCGCGCCATGTAGGCGAGAATTTTGCCGGAGTAGTAATCATTGTGCGCAATGGCATGAGGGCGCGGCCCGACAAGGGCCATATGGCCTTGCATGACATTGAACAGCTGCGGTAGCTCATCGATTGAGGTGCGACGGATAAAGCGCCCGACCCGAGTGATCCGTGAGTCATTGCGACTGGCCTGCTTGACCTCATGATCGTGGTGCACGCGCATCGAGCGGAACTTCCAGACCTTGATGACTTTGCCATTCCAGCCATGGCGGTCCTGTTTGAAGAGCACGGGGCCTGGGGAGGTCAGTTTGACGGCCAGTGCAATGATTAATAACAGCGGGCTTAGAGCAACAATGGCCATCAGCGCCACGCTTTTGTCGAGCAGGCTCTTACTCAGGGCGGCAGTGGGTTGGCTGGTCAACGGGCTTTCATTCAAATAGATGGCTGGCAAGCCATCCACGTCTCTCACCGAGTGATTGAGCAGCATCAGGCTGTTCAAGTCCGGAACCCAGACAACGTCGACGTTGGCATCGAGCAAATTAATGTACATGGCTTCGATTTGTGCCGCTTCACTCAGGGGCAGCGTGATGTACAGACGTCGAATGTCATGGGTCTTGATCAGTTCCAGCAGTTCCTCCTGCTGACCCACGACACGAGGTGCACTCATCTGCTGCAAGGGAGTGGCGTCAGTACTGATCAGGCCGACCAAGGGGAGGTGCTCAAGGGTGCGGAGCTTTTTAGCCAATTCCAGTGCCAGCTCGCCAGTACCGACAATCAGCGTTTTATGGTCGCTTTGAAGTAACCGTTGATAGAATTTGGAAAAGCCCTGCAGAGGCACGTATAAAAGCGCCTGTCCGATATAGCTGGTGACGGCCCACACCAGGATGATTTCACGAGAAAATAGCTCACCGGCCTTGGAGGCAAAGCCCACAAAGGCCAATGCTGCCAGTGTCAGCAACCAACCCATGAACAGGCGTCCCAACCCCGTCAGGTAGCCATCTTTTTTTGCATAGACGCCACACCATGTATAGGCCGGGACTGAGGCGAGAACAGTGACTATTGCGCACACCCGATAATAAAACTCTACCGTTCCTTGCTGGTAATAAACCAACAGGAACAACAGGGCGACAACATAGCCCAGTGCAAGTGCCCATTGTCCCCAGAAGGTAAGTCCTTTGAGGCTGGTATCTCGATTGATACGAAGATTGTTTACCATGCTATATCCTCAAAATACGTCCATTCATGTGTCGACAGACAAATGCCAAGTTGTTGAAGCCAAAGTTATTATTGTTTTTGAGATGGCAAAGCGAGAGCGATAGCAATAGCAATACCGCCGTCGGCGCTATCGACAGTGAATAGATTAATTTATTGAGGGGGGTTCTGTCTGACGACTTTTAACGGTCAATATCAAGGTGCCACTAATGTGGGGTGGCGTTAGAAATGGTCGGTGATAGAAAGTGGTGTAGTTGGTATTGTAGGGGTGCTTATTGGTGCGGCGAGGGAGGTAGGCAAGAGTATTTATAAGTAAGAGAGGGGACGGTTTTTATTTTTGTAGTGGTACCGTCCGGGTCATTATTCTATGTATTCAGACCAGCTTTTTTCCGCGCGTTATTTTTTGTATGAGGCAGTAGCCACGGTTCCTGACTGCTCGGAAAAGACGTTCGCCGTTGCTGGCACTTTTAAATTTTTCCTGCAGCCGACTCAGGCACATTTCGAGACCCCGATAATGTTCTGGCTCTCTGCCGATGCTCCGAATAAGGTCGTCTTTACTGACTACGCGCTCCTCATGGTGCAGCATTTTTGTAACAAGGGTGACTTCTAAACCGGTCAGAACAATTTCAACATCGTCTTTGATCAAGGCGTTGCTGCTATTGCTTAGTCGCCAGGTTTCAGCGATTGGCGCGTGGGCTTTGGCCGCCAGGTCTGTGGAGTCATCGGCGCCATCCTTGGCTTCCTCTCTATCCGAGGGGATGCTGGCCGGCTGGGAGCTGAACCACTCAGATTCGAATGCTGACAAAATATCCTGTGTGTCATGCATGTTGGTGGGAAGGCCAACCCTGCTCACGTGCTGGGAAAAAACGTCAGTAAGCGTAGGGGGTGGGAAGGGTGAATCCATACCTTCGACAAACATCTTTGCTTGCGGTGTGCCGAACGAGTTATAGCGTTCACTGGACAGTATTGTTTCGAGCTCAAGTTGTGATGCCGGGCTATGAGTCACCACGACAAAGTATTTTCGAGTGAAGGTCATTCCATTTTCCATTTCGCTCTCCTGAGGGGGGGTACGCCAGGTTAGTAATTCAAAGGTTGTCGGCAGGGGAGTAATAGCTCCCTTGAAAGTAATTAAAAGGCAGGGCTCGTGCCAAGACATGGCTAGCGCTATGCTCGACCCTGTCGGCGATAAAAGAAACTTTAGTGTTGTGGCTCAGCATGGTCATGCGTTCATAGAGTTGGTTGAATAAATCAGGGTTGCCATTGAGTTTAAGGCTCGAGTCTAAGTCTGAAACAGGAATCTTTATATAGTCGAATAGATTCAGGCTTGTAAACATTTCGACACTTTCATCCTGAGGAATGTAGTGGTCGAGGGCAATTTCTACGCCGTGATCTTTCAATAGATACACGTTGTGCAGGATCTTCTTTTTATCCTGGAAACTGGCCGCCGACAGGGGTAATTCACTCAAGGCGACGACCAGTGTCTGGCCGAAAGCGCGCAGCGCGTCACCGGACTGTATCAACTCTTCTGTGAGTGCAGAATCGACGAGATCTGACTGTGCTACGCAAACGAATCTTCGGCTGAAGTATTCTTTCCCGGTGGCGGTGTTGCGGTCTTTTAGCGAGAAGGCAATCAGTCGGGTCTGCATCAGTATTTCACTGTAGATGCCACTCATCTGATGCGCCGGCAATGTGCAGGAGGCGTGAGGGGGCAGAACCTGTCTGCCGTCAAGGTTTATCCGTATCTCGCTGCCGAACGGGCAGTCATCTCGCGTCAGGATCAATTGTCGAGACAGATAATGATCTGCACCATTAACGTGTGAGGTGCACCCAGTCGCATTCATGAAGCAATAACTCCCCTGTAATATTAAAGTGAATCAGCTTGACGAAATCAGGCCTCTGCTTAAACGGTATCCATGCCCGCGGATGCTTTGAATGGCGTTGGTGCCATAGGTACTTTTTATTTTTCCACGAAGACGACTAATTGATTTTTCCAAGGCTCTTGGATCATAAAAATTTATATTCAGCCCCATGACGCTGGCAATTTCATCATGGCTCAAAATGTGATTCTTTGTGTGAGTCAGCGCCTCTAGCACTTTCATTTCCGCAAACGATATTTCCAGTTTTTGATCGAGGCCATGAAGGCACATACGTGTGGGATCCAGGACTAAGCTGATCTCCCTTTGCCATTCTGTACTGCAAAAAAAATCGGAAAGCACCTCAACGTTTTCGTCAGGAACACTGCTGAATTTGATGCAGTGATCGGCCCCGGCAAGATGGTATTTCATCTTGTTGTAAGTGCCTCTGCCGGTCATGATGACGGAAATTATTGGCGTCAGATTTTCGGCGCGAACATTTTCTACAACGGCGAGGCTCTCAAGGAAAGCATGGGGGCTGTCAATGATGACAAAAATCGCTCGATACGAACTGGAGTGCTGGTTTTTTTGGGGTAGATGGCTGTAGCTCGTCGTATCAATAGGTATATCGTTGCGTACATGGTTTGCTACCAACTGCCTGAAACCCTCAGCTAAAGTGTGGGTTCTCCCAATGGTGAGAATCCTCGTCTCCCCCGTTGTCTGACCGTGTGTGGTAGTGCTTCCTTTCCCTTTAAGCATCATGCTTTTGACTCGGACTGGTACTGGCATTTGAATGTTAATGCACTGGTTATCGTCTGTGACTGACGATTGCTAACATTTTCACGCATTTCTCACACAATTATCACGTCTTTTTTAACGTTGCTGTGAGTCTGTCGTGGTTCTGCCTTGTCTTTTTTGGGGGGGAACTATGAGGGTGCCTGCCTTGGGCTGTTCAACAATATCATTATGCCATCCATGGCGCTAGCGCTGTGTGCCCCCCGTAAATACTCGGCGAATGCCAGTAAAGTTCTCGCCGTGGCATCTTTGATGAAGTGTTATGAATGGGCAGGGATTTGTCGCCTAAAATAACGGGTTCGGGTCCGTTATTTAACACTGACCTTATGTAACGAGTGGGGTGGAAACTCGGCTCTGGACGTTTTATAACAGCGTATTCAGGTCGGCAGATTAATGCACTTTACTTATCTGTTGGTCTCATAGAGTTGATTGCGGAAAAATGTTGCCCTCTGCGTCGACATCAAACCCTGATCACCCACCGCGAAGACCTGGCGCGGATCACGACGGTGTCCCGGATCACCGGGATGTCTTCATGAGCGACAAAGAGCATGCGTTGAACGAGCCATTCACTCCGTGTTGTTCTCGCTCGAAAACCCGGCGATGGGTATTGGCGCTTTAGCTAACTGTCGCTTGGCGCTAGTCAGCGGGAGGTAAAACATTCAACGCCTGGGCCGGCAGCGCCCCGCCGGTCTTGATGGTCTTAGTGACGATATAGGTGAAGTAGCGCTCGATCCCCAGGTCTTCCAGCAGCAACTGATCAATAAACCGCTGGTACTGATCAATGTCCGGCGCCTGGATCATTGCGATGTAATCCACGCCGCCGCCAGTGGCATAACAGAACTCCACTTCGCCAGCGAAGCTCATGCGCTGTTCGAAGCGGCGCATGTCCTGTGCCGTGTGACGTGCGAGGGTGATTTGCACCAGCAACTGTTGGCTCTTGAACACCTGGTTCCAGTCGATCAAGGCGCGGTAACCTTTCACCAGGCCCGCGCTTTCCAACTTGCGCACTCGCTCCCAGGTGGGTGTCACCGACAGGTTGATCGCCTCGGCCAGGTTCGACTTGGTGATACGCCCGTCCTCGGAGAGGATCCGCAGGATTTTCAGGTCATAACGATCAAGCTTGTGCATCGTGAACGAACTCCGCAAGCGCATGGGTGAGTATCAGGCCATCAGTGGAGTGTGACTGTAACGCTCTTGCAACGGCTGCTCCAAACGGCAAAACCCCGATTATCCGGGGTTTGCTGTTTCATTAAGACGCGCAGAGGCTTGGGTGTACTCAGCCCAGCACTTCACTGGCCACCTGATCTATCGCACTGCGGGTAATGTCGACGATCAGATCCGCTTCCTCTTGGGTCAGGATCAGCGGCGGTGCGAAGCCAAGAATATCGCCATGGGGCATCGCCCGAGCAATCATGCCGCGCTCCAGGCACGCCGCCGAAACCCTCGGGCCGACCTTCAAGGCGGCATCAAACGGGGTGCGCTGCTCACGGTCGGCCATGAACTCCACGGCGGCGAGCATACCGTCGCCGCGCACTTCGCCCACCAGCGGGTGGCCTTCCAGGGTTTCGCGCAAGCGGCGGTTCAGGTAGCTGCCGACTTGCTCGGCATTGGCCGTGAGGTTTTCCCGCTCCAGGATATCGAGGTTGGCCAAGGCGGCCGCTGCGCAGATCGGATGCCCGGAATAGGTCCAGCCATGGCCCATGGCACCTTGGGACTCGGAAGCTTTTTCGATGACGTCCCATACCTTTTCGCCGACGATCACCGCTGACAATGGCGCGTAAGCGCTGGTCAGGCCTTTGGCCGTGGTGATCAGGTCCGGGCGCATGCCGTAGCGCTGGCTGCCCATTTTCGAACCCAAGCGACCAAACGCGCAGACCACTTCGTCGGCGATCAACAACACGTCGTACTTGTTCAGCACCGCCTGAATCGCCGCCCAGTAACCGGCAGGAGGGACCACGATGCCGCCGGTGCCCATGACGGGCTCGCCAATGAACGCGGCGACGGTGTCGGGGCCCTCGGCGAGGATCATTTTCTCCAGCTCGTCGGCGCAATAACGGACAAAGGCGGCCTCGTCCATGCCGGCCGGGGCTTTGCGGTACCAGTGCGGGCACACCGTGTGTTTGACGCACGGCGAAGGCAGGTCAAAATGCTGATGAAAAGTCGGTAGCCCGGTCAGGCTGCCGGTCATGATGCCCGAACCGTGATAACCACGATCACGGGAGATGATTTTCTTCTTCTGCGCACGGCCCAGCACGTTGTTGTAGTAACGCACCAATTTGATCTGGGTTTCGTTGGCGTCGGAACCGGACAGGCCGTAGTAGACCTTTTTCATGCCTTCAGGTGCCCAGTCCATGATGCGGCTGGACAGCTCGATGATCGCCTCAGTCGAGTGGCCGACATAGGTGTGGTAGTAGGCCAGTTCCTTGGCCTGCTTGTAGATCGCGTCGGCGACTTCGGTGCGGCCGTAGCCGATGTTCACGCAGTACAGCCCGGCAAAGGCGTCAATGAATTCGCGGCCTTCGTGGTCGCGGATGCGGATGCCCGAAGCGCTCTTGATGATGCGTCCCTTGAGCGCGCCGCTGGCGTGGTCGTGGGCGTGGGTCGAGGGGTGCATGAAGTGCGCGCGGTCTTGTTCGAACAGCGTATCGAGTTCTTGGTTCATGGCATGTCTCCTGAGAACTGGCCTTAGAACTGGCCTTGATGGTGCAGACAAAAGTATTTGGTTTCGACAAAGGCTTCGAAGCCCTCGGTGCCGCCTTCGCGGCCCAGCCCCGAGGCTTTCATGCCACCGAACGGGATCGGGTGGCCGGTGAACTTGACGCCGTTGACCGCGACCATGGCGTGGTCGAGGCGGCGAATCAGGGGGTAGATCAGGTCCAGGCGGTTGGAACAAACGTAAGCGGCCAGACCGTATTCGGTGTCGTTGGCCATTTCGATGGCCTGCTCCAGGGTGTCGAACGGCATCACCCCGGCGATTGGCGCAAAGTTCTCTTCGCGGTAGATGCGCATCTGCGGCGTGACATTGGCCAGCACCGTCGGCTGGTAAAACAATCCACCCAACGCGTGAGCTTCGCCGCCCACCAGGCGCTGCGCGCCCAGGTGCAGCGCGTCAGCCACCCGTTCGGCCGTGACATCGAAAGCGGCCTGGTGCATCAGCGGGCCGATGTCGACGTGTTGCTCCTGCTCGCCCACCAGCGCCGGGCCGACCCGCAGTTCACGCACGGCGGCAGCAAAGCGGCTGAGGAAAGCCGGGTAAATCGAGCGTTCAACCATGATTCGGTTAGCCGCGCAGCAGTCCTGCCCAGAGGTTTGGAACTTGGCCTCTACCGCGACTTTCACCGCCAGTTCCAGATCGGCATCGGCGCAGACAATGAACGGCGCATTGCCGCCCAGTTCCAGCGATACTTTCTTCACATCCTGGGCCGCCGCTTGCAGCACCAACTTGCCGACCCGGGTCGAGCCGGTGAAGCTGACGGATCGCACGCGGCTGTCCTGAACCAGGGTCTGCATGGCCATCTGCGGCTCGCCCAACACCACGTTGAACACACCTGCCGGGAAGCCGGCTTCTTCTGCCAACTGGGCCAGGGCGAATGCCGAATACGGTGTTTCATGAGCCGGTTTGATGATCACGGTGCAACCGGCGGCCAAGGCTGCGGCGGCTTTGCGGGTGATCATCGCCGAAGGGAAATTCCACGGTGTCAGCAGCGCGCAAACGCCGACTGGCTCCTTAACGGTGCCCAGGTGTGCGCCAGGGATATGGCTGGGAATGTTCTGTCCATAAAGACGCCGGGCTTCTTCGGCGAACCAGGGAATGAAGCTCGCGGCATAGGCGATTTCGCCGCGAGACTCGGCCAAGGGTTTGCCTTGCTCCTGGCTGAGAATGCGCGCGAGGTCTTCCTGATGCTCAAGGATCAACGCCGCCCAGCGCCGCAGAATCGTGGCGCGAGCGTCAAGGCTCATTTCACGCCAGGACGCAAACGCCCGGTGCGCTGCGTCGACCGCCGCGACAATCTGCGGCTGGTCGAGCAGGGGCACGTGGCCAATCAACGTAAGGTTCGCCGGGTCATGCACGGCGATGCTGCGACCGCTGTCACTGTGGACCCAATGCCCGTCGATGTAGCAAAGGGCTTTGAACAGCAGCGGGTGTTTGTAGGTCATTGCGTTCACTCCAAATGGTCTGAGTGGGACTTATGCTAGGGCAGGGCGGTAGCGGTATCTGGAGGTTTGGCGGGGGTACGGCAGCGGATTTTTTCTGATTGCGGGCCGTCAAACAGAGGTTTTTGTGGTGAGCAGGCAAACCCGCTCACCACAAGCTATCCGGCGCTACTGAGCGGCTTTGGCCGTGGCCACCCATCCATCCATCGTCGCCTTGTTTTCACTCATCCAGTCATCAGCCAATTTGCGAATGTTGCGTTCGCTGGACCCATCCTGGCTGATGGTTTTTTCCCAGTAGCTCCAGGTGGCCTGGGAGAACGTCATCTGCTCCACCAGGGCCTTGACGGCCGGGTTGGCAGCGACAAATTGCTTGTTGCCGATGGCGTACCAGTTCCACGCGGCCATGGCCATGCGGCAAGGGTCGGCGCCGCCGGCGCAACCGGCCACCCCCGGGGTCAACGCCGAAACTGTGCTCGGTACATTGCCAGGCAAGGCATCGAACGGTGTAGGCAGCCATACCACGTCCTTGCCCGGCACCATGGTGTTGGTCATCCACGACGGCGCCCAGGCATAGAAAAACACCGGCTCGCCGCGTTTAAGACGCGCGACGTTTTCGAACATCAGCGCCTCATATTTGCCGCGAACCGGGTTGACGGTGGCCTTGAGGCCGAACTTGTCGAGCTGATAGTCGACCACATCACCGCAGCCCCAACCCGGGTCGCAGCTGATCAGGTCAGCCTTGCCGCTCTTGCCGAACAGCCCGGCGATCTTCGGGTCTTTCAGCTGTTCCAGGCTAGTGATGTGGTAGGCGTCGGCGGTTTTCTTGTCGATCATGTAACCGTTATAGCCGGCGCCGGTGATGGAGCCGCTGCCCACTACCTCGGTGCGGTCCTTGACCTTGTCAAAGCTGGGTTGCAGCTGGGGCAGGGTCACGTCCATCGAGAGGTCCAGGTCGCCCTGGGCCGCCGCCGGGAAAAACAGCGTGGTGTTGACGGTGCTCAACTTGGTCGCGTAACCGAGGCGCTTGCTGGCTTCGATGGCGATTTTGGTGATGACGTAGTTACCGCCGGTGCTTTCCGACTGCACAAAGCGGATGGTCTTGCCGTTGCCCGGCAGGTCCTCAGCCTGCACCTGCGTGCAAGCCAGGCCCACCAGGGACAACGTTGCTGCAAATCCAAGCAAGGCTTTGAATGGACGCATCATGATTTCCTCTTTTTTCTCGTTATGGTTAAAGGTTGGCAGTCAACAACGGGCATTCATGACTTCTTTCTATGCGTTTACCGGGCGGGTATTGAGCAAGCGTTTGAACAGCGATTTGCGTTTACGCACGGTCGGTTGCGCCAGGTTCTGGGTGATCCGATCGAGCATCATCGCCAGCAGCACAATGGCGATCCCGCCCACCGCCGCCCGGCCCACGTCCATGCGCCCAAGGCCTTGCAACACCACCAGGCCCAGGCCTTCGGCGCCGATCATCGCCACCACCACCGACATCACCATGGCCGTGAGCACGGTCTGGTTGAGGCCGCCGAGGATGGTCGGGATCGCCAGGGGCAACTGGATTTCCCAGAGCAATTGCCGGCGGTCGGCACCAAAGGCCAGGCCGGCCTCCACCAGTTCGGTTTCCACCATGCGGATGCCCAGGTAGGTAAAGCGGATCAGCGGCGGGCAAGCGGAAATCACTACGGCAACTTCGCCAGACACAGTGCCCACACCGAACAGCATCACCACCGGCACCAGGTACACGAAGGTCGGTGTGGTCTGCATGATGTCGAGGATCGGTCGCATCACCCCCCAAACCCGTTCGCTGCGGGCGCACCACACGCCTACCGGAATGCCCACGACCATGCAGATCACAATGGCGGTGGTGATCAGTGACAGGGTGGTCATGGCCTCATCCCACACCCCCAGTGCCGCGATGATCACCAAGGCGACGGCAGTGAACAACGCCACTCCCAGGCTCGCCGCGCGGTAGGCGATCAGGAACATCAGCACCACCATCACCGGGAACGGAATGGCGTGGATCACCGAGTCGCTCAAGGCCAGCAGGTGTTCCACCGGCCAGCGGATCGCCTGGAAGATCGGGCGCAGGTGAATGCCCACCCATTCCACGCCCTGGCTGATCCATTGGTCCACGGGCAAGACAGCGAGGTCTTCTGAACTAAGCATGGTGTGCAACCTCCGTAGTGGATGGGCGAGGGGGCGGGACGCTGGCGATGCAATCAAGGATGTGGGCGCTGTTCAGGGTGCCGATAAACAGCCCCTGGCCGTCGACCACGGCTACCGGCAGGCCGGGCTTGAGCAGGCGTGCCACTTCCACCAGCTTGGCGCTGGCCGGCACGCTGACAAACTGCGGCGAGAGGCGTTGCAGCGCATCGCTGCCGCCGCCAACCGCCAACAGCGCGCCGCAATCCAGCACACCCACGGCCTTGCCTGCGGCATTGAGCACAAAGGCGTCGGCGCTGTCATTGCCGACGATGCGGGTGTCGCCCTGGACCAGCAGGGTGTCGGCGGCTTGCATGATCGAGCGCGCATCAAACAACCGCGAGCGATCCACATCCCGAGTGAACGCGGCGACATAGTCGCTGCCGGGGTCGGCGACGATTTCCTGGGGAGTGCCCTCGCGCACCACTTGGCCGTCGGCCATGATTGCAATGCGTGTACCCAGCTTCAGGGCTTCCTGAAAGTCGTGGGTGATGAACAGAATGGTTTTCTTCAGGGTGCGCTGCAGGCGCAGCAACTCATCCTGCATTTCCGTACGAATCAGCGGATCGAGCGCGCTGAAGGCTTCGTCCATGATGAGCACATCGGCATCCGTGGTCAGTGCACGGGCCAGGCCGACCCGCTGGCGCATGCCACCGGAGAGTTCATGGGGATGGTGATCGGCCCACTTGGCCAGGCCGACCACCGCCAGCACTTCTTCGGCGCGCTTGCGGCGCTGGGCCAACGGCACGCCCCGCAACTTGAGGCCAAATTCGGTGTTCTCGATCACGGTTTTGTTCGGCAGCAGGGCGAAGTGCTGGAACACCATCGAGATGCGGGTTCGTCGCACTTCCCGCAGCTGGCTTTCGTTAAGCGTTACCAGGTCTTCACCGTCGAGCAGGATCTTGCCCGCCGTCGGTTCGTTCAAGCGATTGATGCAACGCGCCAGGGTGGATTTTCCCGAGCCGGACAGGCCCATGATCATGTAGATCGCGCCGCTGGGAATGGACAGCGATACGTTATTGAGGCCGACCACCGTAGCGGTCTCGGCCAGGATTCGGTCTTTGCTGGCCCCGGCCGTCAAGAGCTGCATGGCTCTGTCTGGCGAAGAGGAAAAGACCTTGTAGAGGTTTTCAATCTTCAGTCGTTCGCTCACCCATTGCCTCCAATTATTGTTTTTCAAATCTGCGGAAAACTTCATGTATAGAAATTTTTGGGCTACTGGCAGTTAAAGGTCATTCAGTCACGCAAGGGTGCAGTCTCAAAAACTTCTTGTTGTTGTGCGGTGGCACTTACAGCATGAGCGGTATGGCGAGTGCAACGCCGAGACGCCAGTCGGTCGCTAAATCATGGCCGTTCGTCCTGGCTCATACTTTCCCGCGCTTTACGTGCGACACGAAAGGCTTCGACACCCGCCGGTACGCCGCAATACACCGCGATCTGTACCAGGGCTGCACGCAGTTCGTCGTCACTGAGGCCGTTGCGTATGGCCCCGCAGAAGTGGGTGCCGAACTCGTCCATCCGGCCCAGCGCCGCGAGCATGCCCAGGTTCAGCAGGCTGCGTTGCTTGAGGTCCAGGGCATCGTCGGTCCAGACCATGCCCCAGCAATACTCATTGAGCACGGCCTGGAATGGCTTGGAAAAATCATCGGCCTTACCCAGGGCCTGATCGACGTAAGCGTTGCCCAGGACCTGGCGGCGAACGGTTTCGCCTTGGGCCTGCAATGACTTATCCACGGTGTACCTCCAAATCAATCAGAAAGTCGCGCATGAGGGTGGCCACCTGCTCTGGCGCTTCGATGAGGATGCAGTGACGCAACCTCGGCAGAATCTTCAGCTGTGAACCCTGGATGCGTTCGTGCATCAGGCCGGCCATTCTCGGGTTGGATCCCGTGTCATCGGCACCCGTGGCAATCAGCGTCGGGCAGCGGATCTGCGATAGCTGTTCGCCGAAGTCCGACTCCGCCAGCACTCGATAAGCTGCCGCGTAACAGCCCGGATCGTTGTTGGCATTTTGCTCGCGCAAACGGGTGACGGTTTCGGGATGACGCGCCTGAAAGTCCTCGGTCAGCCAGCGTGACAGCGACGCTTCGTAGTGAGCGACCGGTTCGCCGGCCTGCAACGCAGCCAAACGTTCCTGCACTCGTTCGCGCTCTTGAGCGTTACGCCCAGCGACCGTCGATAGCAACACCAGTCGGCGGATCCGTGCCGGATGGGTCAGGGCCATGCGCTGGGCGATCAGCCCGCCCAGGGAGAAACCGGCCAGATCAAAGCGGTCGAAGCCGACATGGTCGGCCAGGGCCAAGGCTTCGCCCACCAGGTGATCGATTTCATAACGGCCCTGAGTCCGAGACGACTGTCCGTGGCCCCGCAGGTCGAAGGTCAATACGGTGAACTGGTCTTTCAAACCGTCCACCACCTCGGCCCACGCCTCAAGGCTTGAACCGACACCATGGATGCACACCAGCGGGCGTGGTCCATGGCCATCGAGGCGATAGTTGAGCGTGACGTTAGCCACGCTGAAACGTTGTGCGTCGCTCATGGCGCTTACCCCGTGACCTGTTCGCGGCGTTTGGCACGTTCGCGCTCGGCGAATACCGGCATCACTTCATCGATAAACAGGCGCAATGTCTGCTTCTGCAATTCGAACGGCAGATTGAAGGTCAGGCCCAGGCAATACTGGTCGACACCGGCGGCTTCGTAATCAAGCAGCTTTTCGATGATCTCGTCCGGGGTGCCGAACATCAGGTTGCGCCGAATGTTTTCCGGGTTGTAGTTGTCCTTGCCCTTGACGCTTTCAAACGGCACCGGCTCGGGGAAGCCGTTGTGCACGGTGCCGATGTTCTGCATCAGGTTTTCGAAGGCGCGGCCAAAGTCCATGCTGTGCTTGACCGGCAATTCCCAATCGCTGGCCTTGGCGTACACGCAGGTGCGGCGTTGCATCATGAAGCGTGGGCGCGGCACATGGGGATTGTCGGCCACCGCCTTGTTGAATTTCTCCCCGAGTACGGCGATTTCCGCGGCCGGTAACGAGAGCGGGGTGGAAAGGATGTTCGCGCCGATGCTCACCGCCCAGTCGAAGGTGCCGGGATCCCGTGCGGCGACCCAGATACGCGGGTGATCCTTTTGCAGGGGCTTCGGCACCGCGGCCGTCAGCGGGAATTTCCAGTAGTGGCCGTCATGGGCGTAATCCCCGGTCCAGAGCTTTTGCACCGCCGGCACCAGTTCCTTCATATAACCCACGCCTTCCTGCTGTTGCAGGCCGGGGGTCATGCGGTCGAATTCATACTGATAGGAACCACGGGCAATGCCGAATTCCAGGCGCCCGTTGGTCAGGTGGTCGCACAACGCGGCTTCGCCCGCCAGGCGGATCGGGTGCCAATAGGCGGCTGCCAGGGTCGCGGTGCCCAGGCGAATGCGCTGGGTGTGCTGGGCCAACCAGACCAGGGTCTGGAACGGGTTGGGCGCGATAGTGCATTCGAGGGTGTGGTGCTCCGAGGTCCACAAGGTTTCGAAGCCGCCTTCATCGGCGATCTTGGCCAGTTCCAGCAGGTTGGCCATGACAGTCTGCATGGGCACGTCGGGGGAGAAGCGTTCCATGCTCAGGGATACGGCAAATTTCATAAGGTGCTCCTCAATAGCTTGATCAGCGCAGGCGAATGACGAAGGGGTCTTGCATCTCGCCGGAGTAGTCGATGACCACGTTCTTGGCCCGGGAAAACTCGCGCATCACATCAAAGCCGCCACGACGGCCGTAACCGCTTTGCTTGAAGCCGCCATTGGCGGACATGTAAGCGGCGCTGCGGTAGGTGTTGATCCACACCGTGCCGGCGTCGATCCGGTTGGCAAAGCGCATGGCGCGGTCGATGTTCTGGGTCCAGATGCCCGAGGCCAGGCCGTAGGAGGTGTCGTTGGCCAGGCTGATCATCTGTTCTTCGGAGGTGAACGGCATGACGCCGACCACCGGGCCGAACAGTTCGTCGCGCATGAAGGACATGTCGTTGCTGGCATTGGCCATTACGGTCGGTTCGAAGTACCAACCTTCGGACAGGTTGCTGGCGCTTGGGCGTTTGCCGCCAATGGCCACCTGCGCCCCCTGTGTCACGCCGCTGGCGATGTAACCTTCGAGTTTTTGCAACTGGGCTTGCAGCGCCAGTGGGCCGATATCGGTGTGCTCTTCCATGGGGTGGCCGACCGTGATGCGCTGGGTACGGGCCACCAGGGCTTCGACGAATTTGTCGTAGATCGGCGCTTCGACGAAGCAGCGCGAACCGGCCACGCAACTTTGCCCAGCCGCAGCGAAGATGCCGGAGACCACGCCGTTGACGGCCTTGTCGATGTCGACATCGGAAAACACCACATGCGGTGACTTGCCGCCCAGTTCCATCTGGCACGGCACCAGGTTGTTCGCCGCATTGCCGGCGATGCGCCGTCCGGTGTCGGTGCTGCCGGTGAATACGTACTTGGCGATGCCGGGGTGGCGGGTCAGGGCGTCGCCGGTGACTGCACCATTACCGGTGACGACGTTGACCACGCCGGCCGGGAAGCCGGCTTCGATGATCAGTTCGGCCAGGGCCAGGGTCGAGGCGCTGGCATGCTCGGACGGTTTGATCACCACGGTGTTGCCAATGGCCAGGCACGGTGCCAGGGTGCCGGTGAGCAGCATCAGCGGCGAGTTCCACGGGGTGATCATGCCGATCACGCCCAAGGGTTCACGGGTGCTGTAGTTGAGCTGGTTGAGCTTGTTGACCGGGATGGTTTCGCCTTGCAGCTTGTCGGCCATGCCGGCGAAGTAGGTGTAGGCGTCCGGCAGGGCACTCATCTGCGCACGCATTTCTCGCAGCAACTTGCCGTTGTCGCGGGTTTCCAGTAATGCCAGGGCTTCGGCGTTTTCCGCCACCAGTTGGGCCAGGCGGTACAGCAGCTTGCCCCTTGCCGTGGGCGTCAGGTTTCGCCATTGCGGGTCGTTGAAGGTGCGCTGGGCCGACGCGACCGCACGGTCCACGTCGCTGGCATCCGCTTGGGCGAATTGATACCAGGCCTGGCCGGTCGTGGGGTCGAAGCTGTCGAAATAGGCTGCGCTGTCGGGGGCGACGAAGCGGCCGTCGATAAACAGGTTAAGGCGATTGCCCTCAAGGGCGCTGACCGTGGTTTTCATGCAAGAGTCCTGTGGGTGCGTATCAAAGGGATTCGTGGGCCAGTGCGGCGTATGGCTGCGCGGCGTTCTCGATCATTTCCACCCGGCCGCTGTCGGCGGAGCCGGAGTAAATGCCGAACTGCTGGTTTTTGCGCTCGCGGGCGTAGCGGCGTACCACTGAGCGCAGTTCGTTGACCGGCATCTGCTCGATGGGCAAGTCGTCCAGAGGGAAGAAGCGCAGGGTGTCGGGCAGCTCGACGTCGGCGTCGAGGTTGTCGAGTTGAGCGCGATAGATCAGGAAGCCGGGGTCGGTGTCGTCAACATCGAAGACCGAGTACAGAAAGGTCGATTCCAGTTCGATCGACAGTGCGCTGTGTCCAGCGTCGATAAAGCCTTTGCGTTTGCCGGCCACGGGCAGGGTCCAGCCACCGTTGCCGTCGGCGCGGAACAGAATGGCGTCGCCGGCTTCGATCAGGTAACCGATGATCATCTTGTGGGAGTTCAGCCAACTGGCCGGCAGCGGGTCCTGAATGTTGGCGTAGCGCCCCCGGCAGAAACACAGCGGCAGCTTGGGGCTGGTGCCGAAGGCCCGGACTTGGCCGATCAGCACCAGGTGGTCGCCGGCGTCAATGCGCTGGTCCACGGTGCAATCGAACCAGGTCAGGCTGTCGGTGAGGATCGGCGCGCCGGTGTGGACCTTGTCGTGATTTACAGTGTGGAACTTGTCCGGTGACTTGGAGGCAAACGTCCCCGAGACATCCACTTGACCTTCGTGCAGCAGGTTGACGGCGAAGTGCTCGGTGCTGGCGAACGAGGTGTAGCTGGCCGCCGACTTGCCGACACACACCAAGAGCAGCGGCGGGTCGAGGGACACCGAGGTAAACGAATTGGCCGTCATGCCCCGTGGGTTGCCCTCGGCGTCATGGGTGGTGATGACGGTAACCCCGGTAACGAAGGTGCCGAAGGCCTGACGCAAGGCGCCCGGATCGACTTCTGCAGCGTTGGCGCTGACCATGGTGCTCGGCATCGGAGTACTCCTGTTTTTTAGGGCGTGTTTCTTATGGTTTGAGGAACAAAGCGCCTGGGCTTGCATCGATCAAGAGCAACCGCAGCAAAAGTTTTGCTGCGGTTCACAGGGGTTTCAGTCCTTTGGACTTTCCGCTTCCATCTCCGCCATGTCCTGGTAACGGTCGGCAATGCGCGGGTGTGGGCGTGAGCCGTCGGCGGCGCCGATGGCGATCAGGACTTCGTCGGGCCCCGGCGCATCGGCGATCTGGAAATTGGCGGTGAGGAAGTGCGAGCGCTTGCCGGTTTCGCTTTTGTGCACCATTGGCAGGGAGAGCAGGGCGCCCGGCGCGTTGCGGGTATTGGTGAAACTCAGGTAGGCGGTACCGTCCACGGCTTCGCGGAACAGGTTGCCGAAACGCAGGGTGTGGATCAGCCCGGAAGCGTGCTCGATTTCACCGTTGACCCCCACGGCGGCGGCTTTGCCAAAGGCTTCGACCTGGTCGCCCGGCATCAGCGCGATCAAGCGGCGGGTCATTTCGTAGCCCAGGCCCGGGGCAAGGCGCAGGATCTCCGGGCGCAGGTTCTCGACGAAGCCCTGGCCGGCCCAAGGATTTTTCAGTACGGCGGCGACGACGATCAGGGTGATCGGTTTGCCGGCGTCCTTGCCGCCTTCGATAAAGGTTTCCTCGATAAAGGTGCAGTACTTCCTGACGCCCAGATTCTCTAGATTCATGATGACTCGTTGCCCTTGTGGCTGTTGGTTATGGCCTTAGGCTAGGAGCAAAGGGAAAGAGCGTCTTCCGTGGTTTCGCAGTGCAAATCAGCTGGACATTGCTCGGAACCGGCGTAAGTATCAGGCGAGCCTGGCAGGCTAGATTGCTGCCGTGACCTCCATGTTCAGGTGAGCGCCTTGAATCGAGAAATGCAGATACTGTCGTTGCGCGATGTGGCCAGTCAGATCAACTCCGGCGGCGATCTGCAATCGATGCTGCACCAATTGGTCTACGCCAGTTGTCGCCACACCCACTGGACCATGAGCTCCATCATGGCCATTGATATGGACGCCGGTTTTGGCCACGTGATTGCCCGCCATGACCCGACCCTGGTGCAGCGGCCTCTGGTGGATTGCTGGGAGCTGTCATCCAGCCCGGTGATGACCGCTCTGCAACGCAACGAGCCGGTATTTATCCGCGACGTACGGGAATGCGAGTACCCCGGTTATCGCAGCGAATCCCTGGAGCGCGATTACCGTACGGTGATGGTGATGCCGATGAATTGCACCGACTTCGACGGTCGGCCCATGGTGCTCAGCGTGATTTCCCGCACGATCATGGACGTGTCGGAGGAAGACCGGGTGTTTCTCGGCATGATCATCCACTTGGGCGCCATCGCGGTGGAGCGTCAGCGCCAACTGGAAGCCGAGCGCCGCGCCGCCGAGCGCATGCAGCAGGCGTTGCACGTACATACCACCTTGTTGGAGCACGTGCTGGGCGGCGGGTCCGTGACGTCCCTGTCGCTGATGGTCGGCAATCAATTGCCCAACCCGGTGATTGCCGTGGACTTCACCGCCAATCAGGTGGTGGCCGGTCGCTCGCCGGATACCGCGTTGTTCGATGACATCGCCTGGCAGGCCGCCGTTGCCGGGGTACTGAGTGTGCAGATCTCCAAAGCCGCCCATGAAAGCCTGCGAAGTGCCCTCAGGAGTACGGTCAATTTGTTCCTCGACGACGGCCAGCGTCAGTTCACCCTGCGGGCCCAGATCGAGCCGCTGATGGTTGATAACGAACTGGTGGGGGCGTTGGTGCTGTTCCCGGTGGCGCAGCCGGTCAATGAGCTGGATCTGATGATGCTGGAAAGCGCCAAGTTCGCCTTGAGCGTGCAGATGATGCGCAGCTTTATCCGCTTTCGCTTCGAAACCCGAACCCAGACTGAACTGCTGTTCGAGGTGCTTGAAGGCCGCTGGCGCGACGCCGATGATATCCAGCAGCGGGCGCAGCGCCTGGGCATCAGCTTCAGTACCGCGCAGCAGATGATCATTATCGATTACGGCGGCAAGGCCCGAGAGCAGAAGAACCTGCATCACAACGTTGCACGAATTCTGACGCGGGCGGCGATCCACTCAACGGTGATTGTCGTCGACAACGGCCTGGTGTGCCTCCTGCCATCGGAAGGCGAGAAGGGCCGGGAGCGTCTGGCCAAGGTCCAGCGCCAGATTGCCGATGACTTGGCACACTACCTGGGGGCCGAGCCGATTCTGCTGGCCAGCGGCGTCTGCAGGATGCTGACCGATTACCCCGCAGCCTGGGAGCGGTGCAGGCGGTTGATCGATATCGCTCGTTCGTTCGGCCGCAGTGGCCCGATCTCCGATCAGGACTTTGGACCGATACCCATTTTTATGGCGGCGGTAGGCGGTGAAGATATTCGTACCTTCGTCAATGAAAGCGTCGGTGCCATGCTGGCTCATGACCGCAAACACCACACGCCTTACCTCGAAACACTGACCGTCTATCTGAGGGAAAGCTGCCGCAGTCAGGCCTGTGCTGATGCAATGGGCGTGCACGTGACGACGCTCAGGTATCGCCTGTCGCGGATTCAGGATCTGTTCGGCATTGATGTCGAGACGCCGGAGCGACGGTTTGCCACGGAGTTGGCGATTCATTTGCAACGGGTGATTGATAACTGATGACTACATCCGTGCCCAGAGCGACTTTTGCGTTTGTTTCTGGGGACGTCCTCCCATCGAGGAGGAGGTATCGGCTCGGAGTCCGTCGGCAGGACTCGGCCCAACCTGGGCGTCATGTAAAGAAACGAACAAAGCTCTGGCGGCCTTAAGTAAACGGTGGCGGAATCAATTAGCTTCATCGCGAAGGTAACCTGCAGTGCGGCCCATAGGACCATGACCTGGGCCAGCCGATGGAAGCTATGAAAACGCGTGGATTGGTGGCCTGTTGGTGTTGGTCGCGTTGGCGCTGACCGCCTCGGCCCTGTGTATGCCGAACCGGCAGTGGGTTCGGCGCGGAATGTTGCCGGGCATTAAAAAGTAGGCTGCGTGGAAACTATTAGAGCGCCAAGCGCCGATCAATAAAGGATCAAACTTGGTGCTCGCTGCTTCTTTTTGAGTGACCACGGTTCGTAAAAGCGCTAAGGGTTTCGCGGAGTAACGCGAACCTAAGATCTGAGCTGGAGGTTTAACACGGCCACGGCAGAAAGCAGGCATTCGCAGTGCTGAATATTTTGTGTCTCTGCGAATCGTGGTTATCTCAACTTTTTATGGTGCAGATGTCGATCATCTGCATTTCTCTCAGTACATCAACGATCAATGCTCGACTTGATCCGGGCTAAATGTGATACACCGACAGACACTCATTAACTGCCTTTAATGCTTTTTTGCTGCTTGATAGGCCTCAGCCATTTTCTTGACGGCGGGTTCGATATCACTGGTCCTGACCCCTCCATAACCCAAGACATAACCTTTCATCGAATGAGGCAACTGGTGATAGAGGCTTATGTCGCGCAGATATACGCCTCTCGCTTTGGCTTCTACGGTCATTCTTGCCAGGTCGATGTCCGTGGTGAACTGTATGGTCAGGTGTAGTCCGGTGTTGCCAGTTGAAACCGTTATAGCGTCACCGAAGTGTTCGTTCAATGCACGTTTCAGTTCGCGCTGACGCTCCGCGTAAATGCCCCGCATTCTTCTGATATGCGTCGCGAAATATCCTTCGCCGATGAAGTCGGCCATGGCCGCTTGAAGGCCAAGTTGGCCTGGACGGTAAAGCTGAGTCAGCCCACTGGCGAAGGCGTCGGCGAGTGCTTCGGGCACTACCAGATAGCTCATTCGCAATCCCGGATACATCACCTTGCTGAAGGTACCCAGATAAATGACTCGCTCATGTTCATCCAATCCCTGCAGAGAGGGAAGGGGGCTGGAGTCATATCGGAACTCGCTGTCGTAGTCGTCTTCAATGATCCAGAAGTTGTATTCCCTGGCTAATTCAATCAACAGTCGCCGGCGATGCAGGCCCATTGAGCCCCCCATCGGGTATTGGTGGGACGGTGTTGTGAAGAGTAGTTTCGGCAGGTCTTCAGGCTTGGTTTTTTGAAACGGAAAGTGCTGAGCGGCTACACCATCCTCATCGATCGGGACCGGCACTACTCTCAGGCTTGCCGCTTTCCAGATAAGCGCCGTGCTCCAGTTGCAGGGCTCCTCGATCAGTGCGACGTCGCCCGAGTCGGCCAGCATGTGCGCGCACAAGTCCAGAGACTGATTCGTTCCCATGGTGATCAGGATCTGATGTGGGCTGCACTTCACCGAACGAGATATCTGCAAGTACTCCGCCAGGGCCTGACGCAACGGCAGATAACCCCCATCGCTGCTGTAGCCGGTCAGCGCCGAAAACGGTTTTTTGGCGTAGCGGTTCTGCATGCGTTGCCAGATATGGAAAGGGAAGTTCGTCGTGTCGGCGACGCCCGGGACGAACGCACCTTCATGTTCTGTCGCGCCGTGGGTACCCGCCACCAGTTCGATCGCTCGACGTGAAAGTCCCGGCCTGTCAATTGGTGCTGAAGGCGCGGTTTCCATATGCCCCCGGTTGAGCGCCGGGTGGATATTGGCCACGAAACTGCCGCTGCCATGCGTGCTGACGAGGTATCCCTCCGCGCCCAGTTTGTCGTAGGCCAGGGTCACGGTCATGCGCGAGATGTTCAGTTCTTTGGCCAGAGCGCGGGTAGCGGGCAGACGGTGCCCCGGAGCCAGCCGTGCGTCAAGGATCGCCTGCTGAATGACCTTGTAGATTTGCCTTTGCAGTGAAATCCCACTGCTTTGCTTCAGCGTGGCAAGAATCAGGTCAGACAGCAGATTGGGATCAAAAGTGGACATAACAACTCGTTCCGATTGGACATAGGTGCTCGGTCCATATTGTCATAGTTTGTCTGTAACGAGGAGCGCAGCCGGGTCATGACCTTCTGGTTGTCCTGCCACAGTTTTTACAGACGAGCGTGAGAGGAACTATGAGTACTACACAAGAGTTCGTGATTGATCTGTTGATCGACGGCAAGCTGGTTCGCGGTGAAGGTCAGGCGGAAACACTGGTTAACCCAGCCACCGGTCGTGTGTTGGGAGAAGTGCCGGAGGCGAGTCTCGAACAGATAGATCAAGCGGTCGCGGCGGCACGCAAGGCATTTCCGGCCTGGTCGCAATTGCCCCCTGGAAAACGCTCGGCTCTGCTGCTGAAAATTGCCGATCGAATCGAACAGGAAGGCGCCGCTTTCGCTCAAATTGAATCGTTGAACGTGGGCAAGCCCTACGAGCGCATGCTTGAGGATGAGATACCGGGTGTAGTCGATAACATTCGCTTTTTTGCCGGCGCGGCGCGTTGCCTGACCGGGCTGGCGGCAGGTGAATACGCAGCCAACCACACAAGCATTATTCGTCGTGACCCGGTTGGCGTGGTGGGAGCCATCGCTCCCTGGAACTTCCCATTAGCAATGGCCACCTGGAAAATTTTTGCGCCGATTGCCGTGGGTAATACCGTGGTGATGAAACCTTCGGAGAACACCCCGCTCACCGCATTGAAACTGGGCAGTATCCTTGCCGAGATGCTGCCACCGGGCGTGGTCAATATCGTCACCGGTCGCGGGCAAACGGTCGGTCAAGCGCTGGGTGAACACCCGGATATCAACATGATGTCCATCACAGGAGATGTCACTACCGGTCAGAAAGTTCTGCAAGCGGCGACAGGCAATCTCAAACGCACCCATCTCGAGCTGGGCGGCAAGGCGCCGGTGATCGTGATGGCCGACGCTGACCTGGAGGCGGTGGTCTCCACCGTACGTTCGGCAGGCTTCTACAACGCCGGTCAGGATTGCTGCGCCGCTTGCCGGATTTACGTGCATGAAAGCGTCCACGACACACTCGTCGCGGCGCTAAAGGTGGCCGTGTCTTCGATCAAGTTGGGGCCTACCGACCAGGCCGGAACAGAACTCGGTCCGCTGATCAGCGCCCGACAGCGTGAACGCGTGGGGGGCTTTGTCGACCGTGCGAAGGACCAACCGCATATCCAGGTCATCACCGGTGGCAAGTATGTGGCGGGTGATGGTTTCTACTACGAGCCGACGCTCGTCGTCGGGGCCTTGCAGACCGATGAAATCGTCCAGCGTGAAGTGTTTGGCCCCGTGGTTTCCGTGACCTCCTTCCAGGACGTTGATCAGGTCATCGATTGGGCGAACGACAGCCGCTATGGTCTGGCCTCGTCTGTCTGGACCCGTGACGCCAAGACGGCCGCCAAGGTCAGTGCGCGCCTGCAATACGGCACAACCTGGGTCAATCAACACTTCACCCTCGTGAGCGAAATGCCCCATGGCGGTATGAAGATGTCCGGTTATGGCAAGGATCAATCGATCTATTGCCTGGAAGACTACACGGTGGTTCGTCACGTCATGATGAACTTCGAGTGATATGACGCCCTCGCTACGGCGGGGGTACTCCCGATATTCGAGATTCGGGACTCTTATGAGCGCACTGCAGAGCGACCTGTTTATTTGGTCGCGGCTGGACCGTGCTTCAAAAACGGGTCCTGAATAGCATTAGGCAGCATATCCAATGACTATAAATGGTCTCTCGCTATCACTGAGCAACATGACGACTGCGGTCGAAGAGACACCTTTGGCTGAAGTCGAAGCACTTGTTCTGGGCCGATATGGCATCAGTGTCCGATGCACGCGAATCAGTTGTGAACGTGACGAGCTGTTCCATGCTTTTTCTGTCGATGGCTCGCAGTACATCCTGCGGATGTCGAATCCGGCAGATGATCACGCAACCATTGATATGCAGATTCAAGCGCTGGCCTGGCTGGCCGAGCGCGCACCGCATATTCCTGTTCCCCTGTTGATTGCGTCGCTCAAAGGTGAAACGTCCTTTGCTGCAAAAGTGGGCGACAACCCGCGACGAATTATCTGGATGACCTCGTTTCTAGAGGGCTTGGCGCTGCCGAAAAGTGCCAGCTCAGAGGCCCAGTTGCGCAACATCGGAATCAGTCTGGCCGAACTCGGGTTAGCACTGCGCGGCTTCAACCACCCAGGGGCTGATCGAGTCCTGGCATGGGACATTCAGCAGGCGGCAGCTTGTCGGGAGATGCTGCCATCACCGCCGCATGCCGATGGCGATAAACCCTGGAACCTGGTTTGGGCAGGCTTCGATTATTTCGATGAAGTCGTCTACCCGCAACTGCTCAAAATGCGCAGCCAGGTGGTTCATGCCGACTTCAATCCACACAACATCCTGATGGACGGCGTTCGCCATGATGAGGTCTCCGGCATCCTCGACTTTGGCGACATGGTGTCGACCCAACTGATCAACGACATCGCCATTGCAGCCAGTTATCACACCGACGGTGATCACCCGTTGAGCAAAGTAGCCCAGATGCTCGGCGCCTATCACGGCGTGCTGCCTTTGCTGGAAGCGGAAGTGAATCTGCTTTATGACCTGATCATCACGCGTCTGTGTACGGCGATTGCGATCACCGAGTTTCGGGCACGCCTGTATCCCGCCAACCGTATTTACATCCTCAAGAACACACGCGTTGCCTGGGACGGGCTCCAGCGATTGGCGCAAGTACGCCGATCCGATGCCCAATCCATTCTTCGCCAAGCATGCAACCTGGAGTGAAAAAATGAATCGTCCCTTGATGATCAACTCGTTCGATCCTGCTCAGGCTCATGGTCTGGACCCGGTGGTCGAACAACTGCTCGAACGTCGTGCAAAAGTGCTCGGCCCTTCCTACAAACTGTTCTATGAAAAGCCTGTGCACTTCGTTCGCGCCGAAGGTGTGTGGATGTATGACTCGCACAACACGCCCTACCTGGATGTGTACAACAACGTCCCATCCGTAGGGCACTGCCATCCTCACGTGGTGCAGGCGGTCTGCAAACAGATGGCGCTGCTCAACACCCATACCCGTTATCTGTACGACACTGTACTGACCTATGCCGAAAAGCTGATTGCGACCTTTCCCAAGGAACTGGCGAACGTCATGTTTACCTGCACCGGCAGTGAGTCATCGGATCTTGCGGTTCGGATTGCGCGTTGCCATACCGGCAATACCGGCATCATCGTCACCGAGAACGCCTACCACGGCATCACCGCCGCGATTGCCGAGATGTCTCCCTCTCTGGGTGAAGGCGTGGCGCTGGGCAGCATGGTGCGCCTGGTTCCTGCGCCGGATGCGTATCGTGCAGGTGACAAGGATGTCGGCGATGCATTCGCCGAGTCGGTCGAGGCTGCGATTGCTGACATGCTTCGTCACGGCATCCGCCCGGCGGCGCTGGTGACGGACACCATTTTCTCCAGTGACGGTGTCTTCTCCGACCCGCGTGGTTTTCTGGTCAAGGCCGTCGAAGCGGTCCGCCGCGCGGGTGGGCTGTTCATCGCTGACGAGGTTCAACCGGGTTTTGCGCGGACCGGCGATACGTTCTGGGGTTTCCAGCGTCACGGCGTAGTGCCTGACCTGGTGATCATGGGCAAGCCAATGGGCAACGGCCTTCCCATCGGTGGTGTGGTGGCGAAACCGGAACTGCTGACCCGTTTTGCAACGACCGCGCGTTACTTCAATACCTTTGGCGGCAACCCGGTTTCCACCGCTGCGGCGATGGCGGTACTGGAGGTGATCGAAGGGGAAAACCTGCAAAAGAATTCTCTGGAGGTCGGTGAGGTATTGCGTGCCGGTCTGCGTGAATTGGCCAAGGAATATCCGGTCATCGGTGATGTCCGGGGGGCGGGTCTGTTCATCGGTGCGGAATTCGTCAAGGACCCGCTCACCAAAGAGCCGCACGAGGAACTGGCCATGCAAGTGGTCAACAAGTTGCGTGACCACAACGTATTGATCAGCGCTTCCAGTCCGTTGGGCAACGTTCTGAAGATACGCCCGCCGTTGCCATTCACCGCCGACAACGCCGCTTACTTCCTCGACATCCTGGCCGACGTCATGGCAGACCTGAGCAAAACCACCGGTGTGAGGGGGTGATGATGAAAACCTACTCCATGTTGATCTACTTCACCGGCAAGGCCGAAGCCATTGGCCACGCCACCGGTGTCGTGCGGTCCCGTGCCCAAGGTCTGATTCTTGCACTTGATCCAGTGGCGGATGTGCAGGGCGAGGGGGCGTTGCAGGTTCCGACCGGTGTCGCACACTTCGATACGGTGGTGACCGTGCGTGGCGAGCAAAGTTGGGAAACCGGTCGCGTCGACTTCCCCGGGATCGACAGCTATCTCGATGTTGAAACGGTCATGCCAGGCCAGTTCAAAGTGCAGGCAAACGGCTACAGCACCGGTTCGATCGCTTGGCGCGTGATTCGTGGTGGTGGCCGATTTGAAGGCGCGACCGGCATTGTGACGGGCAATTTTGTCGGTCACCCGGATGACACCTTCACCGATCACCAGTTGTTCAAGTTGGTGCTGCCGACCTGAGTCGCTGGCCGTGCAGGCGGCCTGTTCACCGTGCAGGTGGGCAGGCATTCGATTTCACATTCAGATGGAATGACGCCATGAGTAAGCATAACGATCTTGATGCTCTGATCATCGGTGCCGGCCATAACGGGCTGGTGTGCGCAAACTATCTGGCCAGGGCAGGCCTCAAGGTATTGGTGTTGGAGGCTAGGCCCATTGTGGGTGGCGCGTGTACCAGTGAAGAACTGATACCGGGCGCTATTTTCTCTTCGTGTTCGTACATTCAGATGATGTTTCGACAGGAAGTGGTCGACGATCTTGAACTGAAAAAATACGGCCTGGAGTCGGTGGCTCCGGGCTTGCAGGAAATGGCGCTGTGGGACGACGGCGATCGCGTGATGTTCTGGCAGGAGATCGACAAGACTCTGCGTTCGATCGAGGATCACAACAAGGCCGATGGCGCCAACTTCATGCGTTTTGCCACGCGGCTCAAGCGGTTCGGTGAGCTGACTCATGAAATCCAGCTCAGCGACCCGCCGACTCAACAACGCTTGAAAGCGATATTCGACGACGCCGGTGAAAGCGCGCTGTACGACGCGTTCATGACGGCTTCGGCTGAAGACCTGCTCAAAGACTACATAGAGTCCGATCGTCTTCGCGGCTTCATGATGTTCATGGGCCTGGTCTCCACGTGGGGGAGTCCGACGACGCCAGGCACGGCCTATGTTTATGGCTATCACGCACTGGGAGAGTTCGAAGGTCAGTTCGGTCGTTATGGCCTGCCAAAAGGCGGGATGGGCATGATCAGCGAATCGCTGGTCAGCGCTCTGCAAGCCTATGGCGGCAGGGTTGAAACGAGTACGCCCATCCAGCAGGTTTTGATTGAAGAAGGTAAAGCGGTTGGGGTTCTGCTGGCCTCGGGCGAGCAGATTCGCGCGCCGCTGATCATTTCGGGTGCAGACCCGACTCGCTCTTTGGTGGGGTTGTTACCAGAGGGTGCGCTACCAGAGGCCGCTGCCGCCGATGCCAAGGAAATTGACCAGCGAGGTTCCATGGCACGCATTCACCTGCTGGTGGATGCGCTGCCGGATTACGTCGGCTTCCCGGCTGGCAAGCTGGGGCCCCAGCATCAGGGTTTGAACATTCTCGGTCCGTCCCCGGACCTGTATGAAATGGCCTGGCAAGCGCAGCAGCGAGGAGAGTTTCCAGATGACATGGTTGTTGAGGCACTGATCCCCTCCGTGACCCACCCGGGGCTGGTGAGCCAGCCGGGTACGCACACGCTCTCACTGGGGGTGCAGCAACTGCCCTTTGATCTGGCCCATGGAGATTGGGACACACGCAAGGAAGAGTGGGCGGACAAGGTGCTGGAAATCTATTTCCGCTATGCCCCGAACATGCGCAAGCACATTCTCGCTCGCCATGTGATCACGCCACTGGATCTGCATCGCGACTATCACATCACCCGTGGAAACATCTTCCACCAGTCCATGATCGGTCTGGACAACCTCTTCGACAATCGACCCATCAAAGCGGCGGCGCATTACCGGACACCAGTTCCCGGTTACTACCTGTGCGGCTCCGGCAGCCATCCCGGCGGCGGCGTCAGCGGCATGCCCGGGCACAACGCGGCGCAACGCATCCTTGCCGACCTGGCCGGGCAAACCGATACGGCAGCGGGCCGCAAGGTGCTCAAGGCGGATAACGGGCTGATCGGCAGTTTGCTGAAAACGGATGTCGGGCAACGCCTCGGCTATCAGGTCGCCAGGTCGCGCATTTTTCGAAGCCTGACCGAACGCCTGAGCAAGTGACAGCGAATGTGTACGACGTGCCTTTTTCTTGATGAGAAGGCAGGCATAACCGAATAGGTGGATCACTACATGAAACTTCCAATCTTTACGCCAGGCTCCAACGATGGCGGTCGTCGCAAGATGTTCGTCAATGGTCAATGGATCGGCGCCTTTGCCTGGTTCCCGGTGCGCTCTCCAGCAACCGGGGAAATCATCGCCGAGCTTCCGAGCGCCGGTATTGAAGAGGCGATGCTGGCTGCCGATGCCGCCAGTGCCGCATTCCAGACCTGGCGCCAAACAACCGCCCACCACCGGTGCGCACTATTGCGTGCCTGGTACAACGCGGTCATCGAACACACCGAGGGCATCGCCCGCACCATAACCATGGAAATGGGCAAGCCGATTCAGGAAGCCCGTGCAGAAGTCGTTTATGCCGCTTCGTTCATCGACTGGTTTGCCGAAGAAGGGCGGCGTGTCGGGGGCGAAAGCATGCCGAGCCAACATGGCAATAAGCGGCTGGCGACCCTGCAACAGCCGGTGGGGCCTGTGTATGCCATTACGCCCTGGAATTTTCCGGCGGCGATGATCACCCGCAAACTGGCGCCAGCGCTGGCAGTGGGTTGCACGGCGATCGTCAAACCTCCCGTGCAAGCACCGCTCACGGCACTGTATTTCGCCAAACTGTGGGAAGAGGTCGGGGGCCCTTCAGGAACCTTGCAGGTGATTACCACCACCGATCCGCGGACGGTGTCTCAGGTGATGTTCGATGATCCGCGTATTCGCAAACTCACCTTTACCGGTAGCACTGAGGTGGGCAAGCGTCTGTACGAACAATCAGCCAAGACACTGAAAAGGATGTCTCTGGAATTGGGTGGGCATGCGCCGTTCATTGTCTTTGAAGACGCCGATCTGGACGCGGCGGTGGATGAAGTCGTGGCTTGCAAATTCCGTAATGCCGGACAGACCTGCGTGTGCACCAATCGCATCTATGTCCATCGCTCGATCGCCAGTCAGTTTGCCGAAAAACTGGCCGTTGCGGTCAATCAGCTGCAGGTGGGCGACCCACTGCAAGAGTCCACGCGGATAGGACCGTTGGTGGATCAACATGCACGTGACAAAGCACTCAGCCATATCGCCGATGCGGTGGCCCAAGGTGCTCGAATCATCGCCGGAGGTGTCCGGATGGAAGGTTTCTATGTTCAGCCGACCGTGCTCCAGGACGTCACTGCAACGATGTTGATCATGCAGGAGGAAACCTTTGGCCCGGTGGCGCCGCTGATCACGTTCGACAGTGAAGCCGAAGTGGTCGCGGCAGCTAACGCATCGCCATACGGCTTGGCGGCCTATCTGTGGACCAAAGACCTGACCCGAGCGCAACTGGTTGCTGAAGCTTTGGAGTACGGAATGATCGGCGTCAACGATGGAGCACCCTCGACCGCGCAAGCGCCGTTCGGTGGCAATAAAGACAGCGGCTTGGGCAGGGAGGGTGGTCACTGGGGACTTCAAGAGTATCTCGACGTGAAGTTCATATCGACCAAACTTGAACGTTCCACTTTGGAGTCATAGACATGCGTCTTACATGATCAGTACCTGTTTTAAAGCTTTTAATTTGGGTGCGAACAGTCTGCAGAGTTTTTTGGGTTGTCGTGGTACAGGAATGGGACGGATCTACGTATAAAGTCTGCACCGGTTCAACACTGATACGGACACTTGTAACTACGAAAAGCCAGAATGTGCCGAGGTGTATATAGGCGCAGCGGCTGAATATTGCTTGTTTAACGACTGCCTCGCTTTACCGAAATAAAAAACTCACTACCTACAGGGTTTTAGCGATGTCATACGAATATAGTAATAAACCAGCTACGCTGGATTTAGCGGGATCAACACCGGGTAAGACCATGAACACAAGTTCTGATAGCCGAGACCTCGAACGAAACAGTATCGGCGTCATGGGCATCGTGTTCTTTGTGATTGCCGCTGCGGCGCCTCTGACCGTGGTTGTCGCGTTGTTCCCTGTCATTATCGGCTCCGGAAACGGTATCGGCATTGCCGGCGCGTTTGTGGCGGTAGCCTTGGTGCTGTTGCTGTTCGCTGTGGGTTATGTGGCGATGAGCAAACACATCACCAACGCCGGGGCGTTCTACGCCTACATCACCAAAGGCATCGGCCGCCCTATGGGACTGGGCTCCGCATCGTTGGCGATTTTTTCCTATAACGCGATTCAACTCGGTCTGTATGGAGGTATTGGCTATTACCTCAATGAGTTGCTCGGCAAGCAGCTCAACCTCCATTTGCCATGGTGGGTTTACTCCTTCACGGCCATGGCGATGTGCCTATGGCTGGGGTTACGGCGTTTGCACGCCGGCGCCGTGGTGTTGGCGGTCCTGCTCACGCTTGAAACGGTGATCATCCTGATCCTGGACCTGGGCATTTTGTTTGGCGATCACTCCGTACCACTCAGCCAGTTTTCGTTTGAGCCATTCAGTCCTTCCGCGACTTTTTCCGGCGCAATTGGTGTAGCCCTGATGTTCGCCCACGCTTCGTTCATTGGCTTCGAAGGCACGGCCATTTACGGTGAGGAAGCGCGCAATCCCAAACGCACAGTGCCGATCGCCACCTACATTGCAGTGATTTTTATGGGTGTGTTTTATGCGCTCACAGCCTGGCTGATTATCAACGCAATCGGTGCAAACGAAGCGGTGGCAGTGGCCAAGGACCAGTCGGGTAACCTGATTTTCTGGGTCAGCGACAAGATCCTGGGAGGCTGGGCGACGGAGTTGTTTCAGGTGCTGGTGATTACCAGCCTCTTTGCTGCCATCGTGACTTTCCATAGCAACGTCGCTCGCTACCTCTATTCCCTGGGGCGCCAAGGTTTGATCAGCCAGAAACTCGGCTCGACTCACCCGGTGCAGAAGTCACCTCATGTGGCGTGCTACGTGCAAACCGCAATGGTGGCTGTAGTGGTCGCGATATTCGCGGTGCTGGGGCTGAACCCCTACGATACGCTGTTCACCTGGTTCACCGGTGTAGGCGCGGCGGGGATCATTACCATCCAGTGCATCGCCAGCATGGCGATCTTCGTGTTCTTCCGTCGTTCCAAGGTGGATAAACGGTTGTGGCACACCTTTCTCGCACCACTATTGAGCGTCGCGGGGCTACTGCCGTTTCTTTATTTCGCCCTGACCAGCTTTGATGTGTTGCTGGGTGTACAAGGCGCGCTTGAAGTGTTCTTCATGGCGCTGTTGTTTGGGTCGTTTGCGCTGGGGGTTGTGGGCGCGTTCTACCTGCGTGCCCGGTCACCCGAGAAATATGCACGCCTGGAGTCTTCGTTGGGCGATCAGGTCTGACAAACCTGCGATCCGTCTTTGCCGCTGCTGCGTCGAGTGCGCGGTAGCGGTTGAATTAACGCTTATGAATATTGGCTTAAGCACCTCGCTGCATAAGTATGCTTGTTGATTACGCTGTCGATTTAATTCATGGCTGTTTTCGTTCGATATCAAGAGAGGAAGTGTGATGAGCAAGACGTTTCGAATTGCCGCAATTGCCGGTGACGGAATCGGCGTCGAAGTAATGCCCGAGGGCATTAAAGTTGTTCAGAAGGCCGCTGCCAAGTACGGTATAAAACTTGAGTTTCAATACTTTGAGTGGGCCAGCTGTGATTATTATCTGGCCTGCGGAAAGATGATGCCAGATGACTGGTTTGAGCAACTTAAAGGGTTTGATGCTATTTATTTTGGCGCCGTCGGCTGGCCGGATAAAGTGCCAGACCATATTTCACTTTGGGGGTCGTTGCTAAAGTTTCGTAGGGAGTTTGATCAATACGCGAATATCCGCCCAGTGAAGCTATTCCCTGGTGTGCCATGCCCATTGGCTAATCGGAAACCTGGTGATATCGATTTCATTGTTGTCCGGGAAAACACCGAAGGTGAGTACTCTTCGGTGGGGGGGCGTGTTTTCGAGGGGACCGATCGTGAGTTCGTGCTACAGGAATCGGTGTTCACCCGGCGAGGTGTCGACCGCATCCTCAAGTACGCCTTCGAGCTGGCCCAGACGCGTTCGCGCAAATATGTAACCGCCGCAACCAAGTCAAACGGTATGGCAATCAGCATGCCGTACTGGGATGAACGTGTTGAGGCGATGGCGGACAACTACCCCGACATCAAATGGGACAAGCAACACATCGACATCCTGTGCGCCCGCTTTGTCTTGCAACCGGACCGCTTTGATGTGGTGGTGGCGTCGAATCTGTTCGGCGATATCCTCTCTGACCTAGGGCCTGCTTGCACAGGCACCATTGGTATTGCGCCTTCGGCCAATCTAAATCCAGAGCGAAAATTTCCTTCGTTGTTCGAACCCGTCCACGGCTCGGCGCCGGATATCTTCGGCAAGAACGTTGCCAATCCTATTGCCATGATTTGGTCGGGCGCGTTGATGCTGGATTTCCTGGGTGACGGTCCGCAGTTCCGTGCTGCCCACGATGGAATCATGCATGCCATCGAGACGGTCATTGCTCAAGGCCCGAAGACGCGCGATTTGGGCGGGCAAGGATCTACCCAAGAGGTAGGCCAGGCCATCGCTGACGCTCTCTAACCTCGCCAGTTTGGCAAGTGGTGGTGCTTTCTTCGTTGGGCCGCCACTTGCGTTTTGTGTCAGTGTCTTCCTGCTATCGGCGGAAGGACAGCCAGCGGGAACAAGCACCCCATAAGAATGAATGAAAAAGGTCGTTTCTCTTCCTATGCCTCCACGCTTGTACCGAGCTACACCATGAGCGACAAGTAGATGGCCGATGACGGAACTCCAGGTACCTTCTGGTACACCGGCGCGTTCAAGTCCAAGCAAGACTGCGTCAGTAATCCATATGCGTTCACCAATACCAGTGGCGTCACGACGTTGATGTCGCAGCTGCGCAAACAGGGCCGGGGGCTGGTGTTGTGGGTCTCCTCCAGCAGTGCTCCCTTGGCATCAAAGGCGGGGTTCTCACGTTCCATACCAAAGACTGTATTGAGCTCATGCCGCCTATACACCGGCTGCCATCTGGACAGTAGACAGGTATCCTCCAGACTGGTCCTGAGGCTACTGGGCGACCTCAGTTTTGACAGCACTTGAATACTTAACGAAGCGTCTTCGGGCGGTTTGCTTTCGCTCAAGGAAAGCTCCTCGACCAGTCGCGACCGGGAAAGAGGTTTTGTGGACGCGCTGCAACGTCTCGGACATTCAGTGCCGCAGCGCGAAGTGGGTCATTACACGTTTGACGGTGCAATGGACGCCACTCGCCGTCTGCTGTCGAGCGCCCATCCACCCGACGGCATTTTTTGCGCGAATGACATCATGGCGTTGGGCGCCATCAACGTCGCTCGCGAGGAGTTCGGGCTGGAACCGGGCAACGACATTTCAATCGTCGGTTTCGATGACATTGCCCTGGCAGCCTGGCCGGTCTTTTCGCTGACCACTTACGTTCAACCTGTTGGCGATATGGTGAGTCGCGCGGTCGGCATCATTTGCGCGCAATTGGAAAACCCTGATACGCCTGCGATTCAAGAGGTTCTTCGCGGGCAGTTGATCGTGCGCAAAAGCTCGAAAATCCATGAGTCTGGCGTAAAGCAGGGACCTGATTGCCGGGTATGGCAACCGCACGAATAGTCGTCAACCGACCGTTGAACTCGGGCTACGAAAACCCTGATCTCTGCGACTGCGCGATGCCAGTCAGACCAGCGGCAACTGAGCAATGATCACCGTCACAACACCCGCCCAAGGCGTGAGGGCGATCTGCCCATTGTCGACCAGGGCAATGCCGCTGGTTTCTCCCAGGGCAATGCCCAGGTTGAAGGCTGAAATGTTCAGCGCCGAGGCGAACGCCACTGCTTGTGTTGCTTCAGGTCAGGGACGCCGAATGGGCGTTTTTCCGCCATACGCAAGCGTTGGCCGGTAGTGGACCAATCATTGTCCAGCGGCAATTCCAGTTCGATGGAGAAGTTGTTGGGGCCGAGCAAACGTTGAAATGTGAGTTCATCAGGTCTGCTGCGCCTTGCATGATGCAGGGCTACTCTACGGGTGATTACCGGTAGTATCTGCGCCTCCAGCCGAGAGAAAAATGCATTAGCAAGCACAATAGTCTTGATCAAAATGCACGATTAGAGCGCTTTCCTGTCTGGAGGAGGGAGGAGCCTTCGTTGATGGGGGCAAAAATCTCTGGGCATTCAAGTGGCGTAGCACTTACGGGTGGATCTGGTTTTTCACCCACTGTTGTCGATAGGAACCACACCGTCGTCGAAATCTGAGTTTTTCGGTGTCGCCATGTGCACGCGCCGGACAGCGGCCGAGGGTGCATCGAGTCCTGATCTGGCATAAGAACGCCGGTTTGTTAGAGGTGTTTGCTCGCACAAACCTCATCAATCAAATCGGCGCTCTTGCTTCTGTGTTTCCTGAGACTCCGTGAAATAGCTATTTGAAGTCTAAACACGGCATTGAACTCATACCGGTTTTATTATCCGATGAGGCAACTCCTTGTTAGCTGTTGCTAGGGAAGGCGAACTGCGCCGCCTCGAGACTTGCACGTTGTGGCCAGCGTTGGGTAATCGCCTTGCGACGGGTATAGAAACGCACACCATCCGGGCCATAGGCATGCAGGTCACCGAACAGTGAGCGCTTCCAGCCGCCGAAGCTGTGGTACGCCACTGGAACCGGTAACGGCACGTTGACGCCGACCATCCCAACTTCGATTTCGTCGCAGAACAATCGGGCCGCTTCACCGTCACGGGTAAAGATGCAGGTGCCGTTGCCGTACTCGTGATCGTTGATCAGTTGCATGGCCTCTTCAAGACTGTTCACTCTCACGATGCACAGCACCGGGCCAAAAATCTCTTCTTTATAGATTCGCATCTCTGGCGTGACGCGATCGAACAGGCAGCCACCGAGAAAGAAGCCGCCTTCGTTACCGGTAACCTTCAATCCGCGCCCGTCGACGACCAACTGAGCGCCAGCCTGCGCGCCGTCTTCGATGTAGCCGATTACCTTGTCCAGGTGTGCTCCGGTAATCAACGGGCCCATATCCAGACCACTATGGGTACCTGCACCGATTTTCAGGGCTTTGATCTGTGGCACCAGTTTGCTGATCAGCGCATCCGCCACCTGGTCACCGACACACACGGCCACCGAAATCGCCATACAGCGTTCACCGCACGAACCATAAGCCGCGCCCATCAGGGCACTGACCGCGTTATCCAGATCCGCATCCGGCATCAGCACCGCGTGGTTTTTCGCTCCACCCAAGGCCTGTACACGCTTGCCGCGCTTGGTGGCTTCGCAATAGATGTACTCGGCGATAGGTGTCGAGCCGACAAAACTCAGCGCTTTGACTTCCGGCGCTTCAATCAACGCGTCCACTGCCTCCTTATCGCCGTGCACCACGTTCAACACGCCTTTGGGCAGCCCGGCTTCATGCAGCAGTTCGGCGATCAGTAGCGTTGAGCTCGGATCACGCTCGGAAGGCTTGAGGATGAAGCAATTGCCGCAGACGATCGCCAGCGGATACATCCACAACGGCACCATGGCCGGGAAGTTGAACGGAGTAATGCCGGCCACCACGCCCAATGGCTGGAAATCTGACCAGGCATCGATACGCGGACCGACGTTGCGACTGTACTCGCCCTTGAGAATTTCCGGAGCCGAGCAGGCGTACTCGACGTTCTCAATACCGCGCTTGAGCTCGCCAGCAGCGTCTTCCAGGGTTTTGCCGTGCTCTTCGCTGATCAACTGAGCGATACGCGCTTCGTTCTGCTCAAGCAGTTGCTTGAAGCGGAACATCACCTGGGCACGTTTGGCCGGCGGCGTATTGCGCCAGGCCGGAAAGGCTAGCTTGGCGGAGTCGATGGCCTGTTGTACGGTTTCGCGGTCAGCCAGTCCGAGCGTATGGATATCCTCGCCGGTGGAGGGGTTGGATACATTGCAAGTACGCACGCTGCTGAAGATGCGCTCTGCGTGAATCAAATGGGGGATGGTAGCCATTGTTATTTTTCTCTCATATTGATTCCTGGGGTAGCCAGGTCTTAACCGAAAAAGTTTCCCGCTAGTCCGTAGAAGCGGGGTAGTTGGCCAATATTGATACGCTGCAGAACCCTGGTAGCGTTAGAGATCATCGGTTGCTAAACGGTTTACCGTTTCGCCGCCGTACAGCACGCAATCGCGCAACGCCGCTGCCCGTGTTAGGTAGTGCCCGGCAAAGTAGCGAGCGACGACAATTTTCGCGCCGTAGAAGCTCCGGTCTTCGGCGAGCCGTGACTCACTAATCAGCAGGGCGCGCGCCAGTTGCCAGCCGCTAACCAATATCCCGCACAGTGTCAGGTAAGCGACTCCCTCGGCGTAGACCGCCTGTGCTGAACTACGATGGTGTTCAACCACATGGTCCACCACTGCCTCAAAGGCCAATCGAGCCTGGCGCAACGGACCGTGAATGGCCCGAGCATCCGGGTTGCCACTGGCGAGCAGTTGGTTCTCGGTTTCCTCAATGTGTCTGGCTAGCAATCGCGCCACTGCGCCTTGATCGCGCACCGTCTTGCGACCGATCAGATCATTGGCTTGAATGGCGGTGGTCCCTTCGTAAATCGGCAAAATCCGCGCATCTCTGAAATGCTGAGCGGCGCCAGTCTCCTCGATGAAGCCCATGCCACCATGGACTTGTATGCCCAGGCTGGTCACTTCCTGGGCCATCTCGGTGCACCAGCCCTTGATGATCGGTACCAGGAACTCATAGAGCGCCTGATGCTGCCGTCGTTGCTGGGGATCTGCATGATGTGCCGCCAGGTCACTATGAGCAGCAGTCATATAGGCGGCTGCCCGGCTGCCTTCGGTCAAGGCGCGCATGTCCAGGAGCATGCGCTTGACGTCGGGATGCTCAATGATCGCAACGGTTCTATGGCTACTGTCCAATGCTCGGCCCTGGACGCGTACCCGCGCATAGGCAGTCGCTTGCTGTCGTGCTCGTTCGGCGATGGCTACACCTTGCATGCCGACGGCATAACGCGCCGAGTTCATCATGATGAACATGTATTCCAGGCCTCGGTTCTCCTCGCCGATCAAGGTACCGATCGCACCGCCATGATCGCCAAACTGCAGGATTGCCGTGGGGCTGCCTCTAATCCCCAGCTTATGTTCCAGGCTCAGACACTCTATGTCGTTGCGCAGATTCAGACGGCCGTCCGCATCGTGCAGGAACTTGGGAACCACAAACAGGGAAATACCTTTGACGCCTTCCGGCGCACCGGGTACGCGTGCCAGCACTAAATGCACGATATTGCTCGCCATATCGTGCTGCCCAAAGGTGATGAAAATCTTGCTACCGAATACGCGATAGCGACCATCGCCAATGGGTTCGGCACGACTGCGCAAGAGGGACAGATCCGAGCCGGCCTGGGGTTCGGTCAGGTTCATGGTGCCGGTCCATTCTCCCGATATCAGGCGTGGCAAATAGTAATCTTGCTGTTCCTTGCTGCCGGCCGTTAGCAAGGCTTCGATCGCGCCATCGGTCAACAGTGGGCACAGAGCAAAGGACATGTTGGCTGAATTGAGCATTTCATTGCAGGCTGTGCTGACCAGTTTCGGCAGCCCTGCGCCACCAAATTGGGTGGGGTGCGCCAACCCCTGCCAACCACTGGCGGCAAACCGGGCGAAGGCTTCCTTGAAGCCAGAAGGGGTGATGACTTCGCCTGCAATCAACCGGCACCCTTGAACGTCGCCAGTGTGATTGAGTGGTGCAATCACCTGCGTAGTGAATTTCGCCGACTCATCGAGCACCGCTTGCACCGTATCGGGACTTGCGTCCTCCATTCCAGGTTGCCGGGCGATAGCGGCCAGGTCTGCCAACTCATTGATGACGAAGCGCATCTCTTTAACCGGGGCTTGATAGCTCATCAGTAACTCCTTGGAGGTCGTTCAGATAGTCAATGCTGCGCTGCTTGGTTGGCGCCCCAGCCAGTTTCGGCGCGTACGCTTTGCGGTTCGAACGCAGTTCTTTCAAGGTTTGCAGCTGGGCTACGATCAAGGCACGAGACTATCCAGGCGATACCGAAGGCCAAGGGCATCGAGAACAGTGCGGGGTAGTCGAAAGGGAAGATGGCTTCGGGATGATGCAGCACCTTGACCCAGACACCGGGAGACAGCACGACCAAGGCAACAGAGCTGATAAGGCCGGCCAGGCCGCCACAAATGGCTCCCCGGCTAGTCAATCCCTGCCAATACATGGCCAGCAGCAGTACCGGGAAATTCGATGAGGCGGCGATGCCGAATGTCAGCGCGACGAGAAACGCCACGTTCTGGCCTTTGAAGACAATCCCCAAGGCAATGGCGACTATGCCCAGACCTAGCGTTGCCCAGCGGCTGACACGCATTTCATTGCGGCTGGAGGATTTTCCCTTGCACAGGACATTGGCATACAGGTCATGGGAGAGGGCTGAAGCACCGGCCAGGGCCAGACCGGAAACTACGGCAAGGATGGTGGCGAAGGCCACGGCGGCCAGGAACCCAAACATCAGGTCGCCACCCAGAGCCTGGGCCAGGTGCATGACTGGCATGTTGCCGCCACCGAGTAGCGTGCCGCCTATAATCCCCTGTTCGAAGAATCTCGGTTGTTGTCCGACAATGCTGATCGCCGACATTCCCAGCACGCAGACCACGATGAAAAACAGGCCGATCAAACCGGTGGCCACAAAAACCGACTGGCGCGCTGCTTTGGCATCCGGAACGGTAAAGAAACGCATCATGATATGTGGCAGGCCTGCCACCCCAAACACCAGACCCAGGGACATCGAGATCATGGAGAGCGGATCACTGGCGAACTTCAACGGCCCGAGTATTGTGCTACCGCTCTGGTGACTGGCAACCGCGCTGTCCACCATGCGCTCCAGGCTGAAGCCGAAGTGCTTGAATGCCAGCAGCGTCAGGAATAGGCCGCCGCCGAGCAGCAGGACAGCCTTGATGATCTGCACCCAGGTCGTGGCGACCATACCGCCGAATGTCACATAGACCACCATCAACACGCCGACGCAGATGACCGCGACCTCGTAATCGAGCCCGAACAACAGGTTGATCAACTGACCGGCGCCGACCATTTGTACGATCAAATAAAAACAGATGATGATCAGCGAACTGCAGGCTGAAAACACCCGTGTGCCCACCGGGTCGAGGCGGTAGGAGATGATGTCGGCGAGCGTGAAGCGTCCAAGGTTGCGCAGTCGCTCAGCCATCAAAAACATGATCAACGGCCAACCCAGAAATGCGCTGACGGAATAGATCATGCCGTCGAAACCTGTGCTGAAGACCATGCTTGAAACACCGAGCAGAGTCGCCGCCGACATATAATCCCCAGCAATCGCGAAGCCGTTTTGCACGCCGCTGATTCCACCCCCCGCAGTGTAAAAGTCGGCCGTCGAGCGTGTGCGCCCGGCAGCCCAGTAGGTGATGCCTATCGTGGTGATAACGAACGCCAGGAAGATCACAATCGCCGTAATGTTGGGCGCGCGGGTGCTCTGAAGCGAGGCCTGCGCAACCGCCACGAAGCTGACGGCGGACAGTAGGCTGAATACCGTTACTCGAGTGATGAGCTTCATGGCCGCACCTCCTCAAGCAGCGCCTGGGTCAACTTGTCGAACTCGTTATTGGCGCGCAGCACGTATAGGCCTGTCAGCAACCATGAACCGACAATCAGGGTTAATGCAGCCCAGATTCCGATGTTCAGGCTGCCGCTACTCAGGGGCACATGTGTCAGCAGTTGCGGTTGCCACGATACCGAAGCGATGAACAGGAAGTAGAGGCCCAGTACAACGGCGCTGAGGGTAAAGGCCAGTCGGCTGCGGCCCAGCACGAGGGAGCGATACTGAGGGTTTTCGCGGATCTTCTGATAAATGAGGTTCGATGACATGCTGCCGCTCCTTAATACCTGAGAGGTGATCGGGTGGAGTTTTTTGTTATGGTCCTGCCAGGTCGGATGGCAGGTGGTGCATGACGGCCCTGAACAGGCTCAGACTCTGACTTTCTCGGTGCGCTTCTCGACGAAATCTCCAAGACGCCGCTGAACATCGTGTCCGGTCTGGACCACCGCAGCCATCAAGCCCTCAGCGAAGAGGCCGTCGGTTGAGGACATGTCGGCAATGCGGTTGATTGAGCTGACGATGGCGTAGTTGGACAGCGCTGCGTTCGAGGCAATACGTTCGGCCAAGCCGATGGCCTGTTCGAGCACATCCTGTCCTTGCTCGCACAGGTAATGGGCTAGACCCAACCGATGCCCCTCGCGGGCGTCGAGTGCGCGTCCAGTCAGCATCATCTCGACCATCCGGTTGGCGGAGATGATCCGTGCCACGCGCACGGTGGCGCCACCCCCGGTAAAAATACCGCGCTGGCCTTCGGGTAGAGCGAAGTAGGTGGTGGAATCTGCCACCCGCACATGGGCAGCGGCAGCGAGTTCCAGCCCACCGCCGACAACCGCCCCCTGCATGGCCGCAATCACCGGGATGCCGCCATGCTGAATTTTGTCAAAGGCGCGGTGCCATGCCTGACATACACGCATGAAATCAATCGCCGAGCGTTCTTTATCATGGTGTTCTTTAAGGTCCAGACCGGCACAGAAATGTGGGCCCGCAGCAGCCAATACGATGGCGCGTACACTCGTTGGAACAGTGGAGAAAAAATCATCCAGGGCGGCAATCGCCTGTTCATCCAGCGCGTTGCGTTTCTGTGAACGATTGAGCGTGACGATCGCGATGGTGCCGCGCAGTTCGATTTTCAGGAAGGGCTCGTTCATACAGACTCCAGATAGCAGTGATGGGTCAGGCTTGTGCCTGGTTTAGGGGAGGGCTTTGTGTATCGCCGCCAGTCGATGACTGGCGCTCGTAGTGATCGCGATAGCGCTCGCGCAGGGCGAGTTTGAATAGCTTGCCGGTGGCGGTCAGGGGCATGTCCTCGATGAACAGGACGTCATCGGGTATCCACCATTTGGCAACCTTGTGTTCGAAGAAAGCCAACAACTCAGCGGCATCGACTTGCGTGTCAGGCTTGGCAACAGCGACCAGCAGAGGGCGTTCACCCCAGCGTTGGTGATCGCAGGAAATGCAGGCAGCCATGTGTATTTTGGGATGGGCCATGGCGATGTTTTCCAGGTCGATGGAGGAGATCCACTCGCCACCAGACTTGATGACATCTTTGCAGCGGTCGGTGATCAGTAGGTAACCCTCTTCGTCGATGGTGGCCATGTCACCCGTGTCGAACCAGCCTTCGGTCAACGCCGTTGAGTCGCTCTGGTAGTAATCACGGACCACCCAATTGCCACGCACCATAAGGTTGCCTGGGTGTTGTCCGTCCCGGGGCCGGGTTATACCCACCTCATCGACCGTGCGCATTTCGATGCCGAACAACTCGCGTCCCTGCTTGGCCAACACCCGGATTCTGGTTTGACTATCCTCGCCATCGTGCCTGGGCAGCAGACGGCAAGCTGTTCCCAGGGGCGACACTTCGGTCATGCCCCAGGAGTGAGTGACATCGATGCCTAGCTCATGGAGTGCGCTGAACATCGCTGGCGGACAGGCTGATCCTCCGATGTAGGCTCTGCGCAGGGTCCGCGGTCGCTGACCACTGGCCTGGAGGGTTTCGATATAGCCCTGCCAAACGGAAGGCACGCCTGCTGAAAAGGTCACGCCTTCGCCGTCACACAGTGCTTGCAGAGATGAGCCATCCAGCCGGCTACCTGGCAGGACCAGCTTGGAACCCGCCATCAGCGCCGTATAGGGCAGTCCCCAGGCGTTGACGTGAAACATGGGCACCAGCGGCATTACCACGTCGTGTGCCGAGATACCCATCGCGTCGGGATGAGAGGCGGCGTATGCCTGGAGCAGCGTGGAGCGGTGGGAGTACAAGACGCCCTTGGGTTGCCCGGTAGTTCCCGAGGTGTAGCACAGACCCGAAGCGGTGTTCTCATCGAACTCGGGCCAGCGCTCAAGGGCGTTGGCCTGGCGAAGCAATGCCTCGTAACTCAGAGAATCTTTGGCATGGTCGATGTCGGTTAGCGCGATCCAGTGACGCACGCTTGGACATTGCCCGGTGATCTGAGCGATCAGCGCCGCAAAGCCGATGTCGTAACACACCGCGACGTCCTGGGCATGATTGATGATGTAGACAATCTGTTGCAGATGCAGCCTGGGGTTGACGGTATGGCAGACCGCGCCGAGCCCTGAAACACCGTAGTAGATTTCCAGATGGCGATAGCCGTTCCAGGCCAATGTAGCTATCCGATCACCCTGAGTGATTCCCAGCCCCAGAAGGGCACCGGCCAGTTGTTTGCTGCGTTGCTCGCAGTCGGCATAGGTGTAACGATGGAGACTGCCATCGGCAAGCTGCGACACCACTTCATGGCTACCGGAGTTACGTGCCGCGTGGGTGATGATCGAAGAAATGAGAAGAGGTTGGTTCATCATTCCGCCATGTAACAGCATGGTTAAGTCTCCATTATTTTTATTAGTAAGCAGTCTTTTGGACGGCTGGATAGAGTGTTTCGGTTAGTGGCGGACTTGCACTACCTGCCACTGTGTTGTGATCTGTTTAATGGTGTCTCTTGGTCAAGGTCGCTTTAACCATTGGTACAGCGCTAGCTTAGCCAGTGAGGTATCGGGCTTGAAATAACCCGATCCGCCTATTTATTTGCATATCACGCCAGACTTGTTAGATGCGGGGATCGTGTTAGGGGATGCAGTACGCTTGGGGCTTATTGGTCATATGAAGGGGGCGCGGGGCGTGGCCCGCAAGTGCAGCGTCGCTGGTACGTTCGTTAACTGGATGAGCCCAGTCGTTTACCAGATTGGCAGGCTATAACTGACGATCAGGCGGTTCTCATCCAGGTCGCTGCCAAAGTGGGTCGAACGAACTGTCGCATTGCGCCATTTCACTCCGAGGTTTTTCAGCGGGCCACCCTGTATCACATAGCCGATGTCGGTATCGCGTTCCCACTCCTTGCCTTCGGGACGGTTGCTGCCCAGGTCAATGTTCGAGCCGTTGATGTAGCGGCTCATCAAGGTCAGGCCGGGGATCCCGATCGCGGCGAAGTTGTAGTCATAGCGCGCCTGCCAGGACTTTTCGTCCTTGCTGGCGAAGTCGCCGATCTGTACGAAGTTCACCAGGAACGCATCGCTGCCGTTGATGTAGGCGTAGCCGGTGTCGCCGCTCATGGCTTGATAGCCGAGCCCGAAGGCGTGCCCACCCAGGGCGTAGGTGAACATGGCGCCCAGCGCGCGGTTGTCAATGTTGCTGCCGCCGTCGTCGGTGGAGCGGGCGAAGCGCAGATCAGTCTTGAACGACTGGCCCGTGGTCACCGGCAATACATAAGTCAGGTTTACCAGGTGCTGGCTGTAGAAGTTGTCGAGATGACCGTAGCTGTAACCGGTGGCGAGGTTGCTGGTCCATTTGTAATTCAGGCTGGCGAAATCGAAGCTGTCACTGTCCAGATGACGCGTCGTGATGCCCTTGGCACCGGTTCGGGTGATACCCATGTCCTCATAGTTCGAGGAGTCACGCTGGTTGACCTGAGTCAGTCGCCCGGCATCCACGGTCAGGCCTTCAACTTCCAGCGACGTCAACTGGCCGCCCTCGAAGGTTTGTGGCAACAGCCGTGAATCGTTGGCCAATACCGTCGGCAGCTTGGGCTGCTGGGTGCCGAGTCTCAGCACGCTTTTGGAGGCGCGCAACTTGGCGGTCAGACCCAGTTCGCCGTACTCGTCCTGCGCGCCTTTGCGGGTGTCGCTGTGGCGTTTGAGCAGGCCGGAACCGGCGCGGTCGGGGCTGGAATCAAGTTTGACGCCGAGCAGGCCGATGGCGTCGAAACCGACACCGATCAAGCCTTCGGTGAAGCCAGACTCGTAGCGCAACAGGAAGCCCTGGGCCCACTCTTCTTGCTTGGATTGAGGGGCGTTGGTTTGGCGATAGTCGCGGTTGAAGTAGAAGTTGCGCAGTTCCAGGCTGGCCTTGCTGTCCTGGATAAAATCCGCAGCGGCGGGGGCCGAGAGGCTGATGACGCCGCCGGCCAGCAACAGACGGGTAGCGAGGGTGCAGGTGTTACGGTCCATGGTGAAATCCCTTATTTTTATTATGGAACAACGGGTTCCCGCATCGCGCTTCAGGGCTCGATGTTCGGGGTAATACTTCGAAAGGGTGGTCGGGTCTGGAACGGCCCTCGCCAAACGGGTGAGGGTCTATCGATAAAAAAACGCGGATACAGAAATGAGGGGCGCAGGTACCGCGTGAGGTTTAATCGTCAGAATTGCTCGGTAGTCAGGTCTCCATTTTTATTCTGGATGGACTGTTTTTTGGATGGCCCGGTATGGGGTGCTGCAGTTCGTGATTGGCTTGTATTACCTGTTACTTGTGTTTTGATATGGCTCTCGGTCCGGGTAGCGTTCGGTGTCGATTGAGCCTTAGCTTAACCAGCTACTTATCGGGCTTGAAATAACCCGATACGCCGAATTATTTGCATATCACGCCAGTCTGGCGATGCGCAGGGGAGTGGGGACGCGTGGATCATCCGGTGGATAACACCTTGTCTATGACCTTCGTCCAGGGACTGTTACAGGGGGCTACCAGTATCTGTAGCCGCACCGACATACAGGGTTTTGTCACTGCAGCAGGTATCGCCCAACACTTGCTGGGAACGCCTGACGCGAGGGTGACTTACGATCAGTTTGTGCGCTTGTACCAGCAAGTGGCCGTAGGCAGTGGCGACGAAATGATGGGGTTATGGTCCCGGCGTATTCGTAGTGGCACGCTCAAGTACTTGTGCTTGAGCCTTCTTGACGCGAGTTCCCTTTCCAACGCCATGTACCGTTTCACTCGATTCTGGAACTTGTTGCTTGATGACTACCAGCTCGGTTACACCGAAGAGTCGGGCACGATTGTGATCTCCCTCGAAACACGAGACAGCACCGCCAAGCTGCAGCGCTTCGGCCATGAGTTAATGATGAAGCTGGCTCATGGTGTTGCGTCATGGTTGATTGGGCAGGAAATTCCTCTGTGCAGCGTAATGTTTTCCTTTCCACGGCCGGTGTATGCCTCGGAGTACATGCACATGTTCCCTGCACCGATCCGCTTCCAGCAACCCTGCACAACACTCTGTTTTGACCTTGAGTGGGGGGAGCGCAGATTTCGCCGCAATAAGGCCGAGCTACTGCCCTTTCTCAAGGCCGCCCCACGCTACTGGTTGTTCACCACGTTGAAAGAGCGTTTGGTGGCTCAGCAGGTGCGCCAATACTTACTGTCGAACCTAAAGCATGATGACAGTTTGCAGGGCGCTGCCAGCGCGCTGCTCATGTCCACTCGCACATTGACCCGCAGGCTTAAGGAGGAGGGTACTAGCTACCAGCTGGTCAAGGACGCCTTACGTCGAGATATCGCTGTGCAGCAGCTGATTCACACGGATCTCTCGATCACTCAAATTGCATTGGGATTAGGCTTTGACTCCAACGCAGTATTCCATCGCGCGTTTCGGGGGTGGACAGGCAGTACACCTGGGGCCTACCGGCAGCACTGCTAGGTGGACACCATCGCCCTAAGCGTTGGGATCTCAGGAAGGTCTATTAGTCGGACGCTTACGTTCGCTCGTCAACGCCAAATGCCAAATTGCTCACTCATGCTGCCTCTGCCAATTGCGGTAGAAGTGACCGCGTTGTTTGCCTTGAAGAAGGGCATTACTGCGCAACAGGTGGTCGCTGACTATTTTGACGATACCGAACCGACCTCATTGATCAGACGCATGATCGAGCCGGAAGAAGTGGCATGCAGTGTTCTGCACCTGGCGGCGTCACCGGCGCTCAATGGAATGGCAATGCGTGTGGAGGGTGGAACCATACGTTCGATACTTTGAAACGCCGATGGCCTTCACTCCAAACGCGCACCGCACCTGATCATGAGTCACCTGTCAGCGACATGCTCAACACCCTGGCCGATGCTATTGCGCATTGACCACCCGTGCGGTTCGGATGAACAAGGCGCGAACCTTGTCCCAGAAATTTCCGCCCAGTACGAAAAAGCTGCCAATCAGCATGGCGTCGCCCAGCATCTGGAGCTGCCAGATATTCGGTCTGAGCCCAGGCCAGATGCTATCGATGTAGGGTTCAAGAAAGGATGAGATCAGTGGCAGGCAGAACATGACCAGGCCAATGCGGTGACGAGCCGGGCCCACCTCGGTTTCTGCGCTGGGAGCCAACGCGGACACGTAGCTAAATAGACGGCTTTTCAACTGCTGAAAACCGGCCTTGCCCATGATCGCGATGACGAGGATCAGCAGAACCTTGTTGCCGATAAACAGGATGCCTGTCAGCGCCGCAATCTTTGTGCCGGGTACATCGACCGCCGCAGCGAGAGGCACCAGTAGCCACGCTGCTGGCATCAAACAGATCAATGCGACCCCCAATTTGAAGCGCCAGCCGGCTGAAGCGGGCGCAACGGTGTTCTGGTCGGGACTCGTCATGTTCGTACCTTCCTTCTTGTGATTAACTCGCTGTTGATTGTGTCCTGCTCAAAAAAGCTTATCTCTGGTGGGTACGCCGTCGAACCAACACCGTGAACTCACACTGTGTCTGGAGTTTAGACGGTCTTGAGGGGCCGCAAGCGGGCCAATGCGCAGATCCCTCTCATCGCCTGTTGAGCGTCTATGCTGGGATTACCGAACTCATTCCTTTGCAGCACCTGCAAGGAGGCAATCAATGGTGCCCACGCCCACTTCCGAAAAGGCGCTTTCCTATGGCCTGCTTGATGTACTGATTCGCGCCGGGATGATCGCCGTTCTGGTGATTTTTTGCTTCCAGATCTTCTACCCATTCCTTGACCTGATGCTGTGGTCGGTGATCCTGGCGATCACCCTCTACCCACTGCAAGGCAGGCTCAAGGGCATGCTGGGTAACAACGAGGGGTACACCGCGACGCTGATCGTGTTGATCTCCATCGGTATCCTCATGGTGCCGATCTACCTGTTGGGCACCTCGATTGCGGACTCGGTGGCGAGTGTCATGACCATGGTCAAGAGTGGCGGCATCCATATTCCTCTACCGGCCGATTCAGTAGCCGGGTGGCCACTGGTGGGCAAGCCGCTGTATGGTTTCTGGCTGCAAGCCGCCACCGACCTGCCCGATCTGGCGCAGAAGTTCATACCGCAGATCAAAGGGGTCAGTCTCTCCCTGTTAGGCAAACTCGCCGGTGTCGGCATGGGTTTTCTCATCTTCTTCTTCGCCCTGATCATCGCCGGTATCTTCATGGCCTATGGTGAGAATGGTGCCCGCAGCGCGGTGCAGATCTCTTCGCGCATCAGCGGTCCGCTCAAGGGGCCGAAACTCACCGAACTGTGCACCGCCACCATCCGTGCGGTGGCGCTGGGTGTGGTCGGCATCGCCTTCATCCAGATGGTACTGATTGGCGTCGGCTTCGTGCTCAAGGGCATCCCTGGCGCAGGTCTGCTCGCCCTGGCGGTGCTGCTGCTTGGCATCATGCAGTTACCGGCCACGCTGATTACTATTCCAGTGATCGTCTTTGTCTTCGTGACTGAGGGTGCCAGCACGGCGACCATTGTGTTTGCCATCTATATCTTCGTTGCCGGCCTGTCCGATAACGTACTCAAGCCACTGCTGTTGGGGCGCGGTGTCGATGTGCCGATGCCGGTGGTGCTGATCGGCGCCTTGGGTGGCATGGTCGCCAATGGCATCATCGGTCTGTTCATCGGCCCGGTGATACTTGCGGTCGGTTATCAGCTGTTCTGGCAATGGGTGAAGGACCAGCCGCAAGGTGGCGGACCAGCCGACCAGCCCAAGAGCTGACGCGCCCCATGTTTCCTTCATGTCGCCCGGGCCGGGTACTTCTGATAGAGGGGCTCCTGATAGGGGGGCTCCTGATGGGGGGACTGGGCCTTGGCGGCTGTGCGCGCCTGGGGCCGGACTTTCAGTCACCGCGCGAAGCGTGGGTCGAGCACTGGAACAGCCCCGCACTTGAGCAGGCCAGCCAGCAGCGTCCACAACCCGATACCCGTCAGTGGTGGCAGGTCTTCGCCGATCCGGTCCTCGACCGTCTGATTAGCGATGCTGATGCTCACAACGCCAGCCTGAAGGTTGCCGGCCTGCGCGTGATGGAAGCTCGCGCCCAACTGGGCATTGCCCAAAGCGGACGCTATCCGCAATTGCAGCAGGCCAGCGCTGACAGCCTGTACGTACACCGCAACCAATACGGTGGGAGCAACCCCCAGAACAGCCATTTCTGGCAATACAGCGCCGGTTTTGACATCGCTTGGGAGCTGGATTTCTGGGGGCGTTTCAGCCGTGCCATCGAGTCAGCCGATGCCGGTTTCTTCGCCGCCCAGGCCAATTATGAGGACGTACTGGTGCTGCTGCGGGCCCAGGTGGCCGATACTTATTTCGCGCTGCGCACCACTGAAGCGCGTTTGCGCGTCGCCCGCGAGAACGCCGGGCAGCAAAAGCGCAGTTTTGAAATCACCGAAAAGCTGTTCAACAGCGGTCAGAATGCCGAGCTCGACCTGCAACAGGCCAAGACCCAGTACCTGGGCACCCTGAGCAGCATCCCCGACCTCGAAGACCAGGTTTCGCGCACTCGCAATGCATTGGCCGTGCTGATCGGACAACCGCCCGGCAGGCTGGCGCAGCTTGCCGAGACAGAAGGGCTGATTCCACTGGTTGACCGCGCGGTGCTGCAGGACGTACCGGCCAACCTGCTGCTGCGCCGCCCGGACGTGCGCGCTGCCGAACTCAACGTCGCCGCCCAATCGGCGCTCATCGGCGTGGCCGAAACCGACTTGTACCCGTCGCTGAGCCTGCTGGGCAGCATCGTCTGGTCCGCCAATTCACTGGGCGGTACCTCCAATAATCTGGACCTGATCGGCGGCCCCAGTCTGCGCTGGAACCTGTTCGACCACGGCCGAATCACCAACAACGTGCGGGTGCAGGATGCCCGCTTGCAGCAGTTGATCGAGGTCTACCGCGACACCGTACGCCAGGCCGCGCGCGAGGCCGATGATGCGGCCTACGGCCTGACCAAGTCGCTGGAGCGCGAACGCATCCTGCGCGAGGCAGAGTTGGCCGCCAAGCGCTCGTTGGTCCTGGCCAGCACCCAGTACCGAGAGGGTTATTCGGATTTCCAGCGGGTGCTCGATGCTCAGAGCGCGCTGCTCAATCAGCAGGATAACTACCTGCTCAGCCGCAGCAATGCAGTGAGCAATCTGATTGCCCTGTACAAGGCCCTTGGAGGGGGCTGGTACAGCGCCCAGCCGAGAGTTGATCAAGCCACCCGCGAGCAGATGCGCAAACGCACTGACTGGGGCGACCTGCTGGATGAACCCACCGCCAGCCCCACCCCGACGCCACGCGAGGTAAAAAGCAATGAGTGAAGCCGCGCAGCCCACCCCCGAGGCGCCTGCCCCCAAAGCGCCAGAGCCTGCCGCCGACCCTGCTAAAAAGGGCATCAAGTGGGTGATGTTGCTGATCGTTCTGAGCCTGGTCTGGTACCTGCTGGCTGACCGCTTCACCCCCTATACGCAACAGGCCCGGGTCCAGGCTTTTGTGATTCCGGTGGCCTCAGAAGTGGCGGGGCGGGTGACCCGAGTGCAGGTGCGCAACAATCAGGACGTCAAGGCTGGCGACGTCCTCTTCGAGGTGGATCGGCAGGCGTATCAGATCGCCGTCGACCGCGCGCACGCCGACCTTGAGTCGACACGCCGACAAATCGGCGCCAGCACCGCCGGCATCGAATCCGCGCAGGCGTCCTTGCGGGCTGCCCAGGCCAACGAACTCAAGACGAGGCAAGATAACCAACGCCTTGAAGGCCTGCACCGCGAAGATCCCGGGACCATTTCCGTGCGGCTGCTCGAAGTGTCTCGCGCCAACCACGAACAGGCCATCAGTCAGGTCGCCGCCGCCCGGGCCGAAGTTCAACGCGCGCGTGAACAACAGGGCGGCAACGACGAAGAGAACGCTCTGCTGCGCAGCTCCGCCACCGCTCTGGCGAAAGCCGAACTGGACTTGGCCAATACCCAGGTACGAGCGCGCTCAGCCGGGCTGATCACCGATCTGCGTACTGATACCGGGCTATTTGCAGCTGCCGGAAGCCCGGTCATGACCCTGATCGCCATCCACGATGTGTGGGTCAGTGCGGACATGACCGAGAACAACCTGGGCCGGGTCGAACTTGATACCCCGGTTGCCATTGTGCTGGACGCCTTGCCCGGCGAGGTATTCGAGGGGCGTGTGCGCAGCATTGGCTACGGTGTCAGCGTGGGGCCGAGCACGGCGCCGGGTACCCTGCCGAGTGTGCAGAACAGCCGCGACTGGCTGCGTCCGGCCCAGCGCTTTCCAGTGATTATCGAGTTTTCCCCTGACGCGTCGGCCAGATTGCGCGACATCCGTGGCGTCCGCGCTGGTGGCCAGGCCGAAGTCATGGCGTTCCCCAGCCCGGGCAATCCGCTCAACCCGCTCGGCCGCTTGTTCGTGCATCTAATGAGCTGGCTGTCCTATGCCTATTGAGAGCGGGCCTACTAAGCGCGAGCCCCGCGTTCAGCGTGCGCTGCGCCTGGCCAGCGGCACGGCGTTGTGCCTCGCCGCCAGCTTCGGACTGGAACTGCCGATCCCCTTTATCGCCCCCGTGCTTGGCCTGATGCTCCTGGCCACAGTCAACCGCCCGCTGTCGCTCAAGGCCGGACTGGGCCTTGCGCTGGTAGCAATGTTGACCACCGGCAGCGGCCTGCTGCTGATCCCGGTCCTGCGTTATTACCCCGTCAGCGGCGTGCTGCTGATTGGCCTGGGCCTGTTCCTGGCCTTCCATTTTGGTCTGCGCGGCGGTAACAACCTGATCGTCACCTTTCTGGTGATTGGCCTGACCATGATTTCCGCGGCCGGCACCGCGGATTTCGGCCTGGCCACTCTGGTCATCGGCGCGCTGGTCAAGGGCCTGCTCCTCGCCGTCATGGTGTTGTCCTTCAGTCATTGGCTATTTCCAGAACCGACCAGCGGGCAGTCGCCGCCAGCCGCCCCAGTCTTGCCGGCCGAAGAGGCCAGATGGGTAGCGCTGCGTGCCACCCTGGTCGTGCTACCGGCCTTCCTGTTGGCGCTGATCGATCCGGCCAGCTATCTGCCGATCATCTTGAAGGCCGTCAGCCTCGGCCAACAGAGCTGCACAACGACGGCTCGCAATGCCGGTCGCGAGTTGCTCGGCTCGACCCTGCTGGGTGGCCTGCTGGCGATCCTGTTCTGGTTCGCCCTCGGCCTGTTTGTGCATCTGTGGATGTTCTTCCTGTGGATGCTGCTGTTCGGTTTGCTGCTGGCGCGCAAGCTGTATGCCCTGAGCCCGACCCGGCAAACCCCGGGTTTCTGGCTGAACAGCCTGGTGACCATGATCATCCTGCTCGGCCAGTCGGTACAGGACAGCGCCGCCGGCAAGGATGTCTACACCGCGTTCGCCGTGCGCATGGGGCTGTTCATTGTCGTCACTCTATATGCCTGCCTGATGGTCCACTTGCTCGACCAACGTCGCCGCGTGCGGCAGCCTGCGCGCTGAAGAGGTTAACCATGCTGCTCAATCTGCTGACCGGTCTCCCCGTGATGTTGCTCTGCCTGCTGCTACAGGCCATGTTCGCGGCCAAGTGCCTGCACTACTACGCGCACTTCAGGCATGCCAAACGAGGCCGCGATTCGCAGTTACTGGATATCTTGTCGCTATCGATGGTGATGCTGCTGATGTTGCTCGGCAATTTCGTGCAGATGATCATCTGGGCCGCGCTGTTTATGCTCCTCGGCGAATTTGGCGAGTTCGCCACCGCGCTTTATCACTCGGGGGTCAACTTCGCCACCTTGGGCTATGGCGATATCGTCATGACCGAACGCTGGCGTCTGCTCGGCCCGCTGGAAGCGGCTAACGGTATCCTGATGTTTGGCGTCTCCACCTCGGTGATGACCGCTGCAGTGATGGATGTCATCAAGCACAACTTCGCCAGGCTACAGCAGAGCAAACGGCCATAGGCTAGGCAAGAAAAAGCCGGGGTATGAGACGCTATGCGAACCGTAGCAGCTGGCGAAGCCTGCGTTCGGCGGCGCAGCAGTCGTAAAATCAGGCGCTGCGGTATTCCAGATAAACCGTGGAAGCAGGATCTGCGGCTGCTGCGCAGCCGAACGCAGCCTTCGGCAGCTGCTACGAGGAATGTGCGAAGCCAGAAACTCCCTCAACTGACCAGCATTGGGGTATGCCTTAGATATGCAGTATTCAGCCTCAGGCGCTGGCATCGGCCTCATGCTTGTTCGCGAAGGCCATGAGCACCTCCAGATCGAGCACATCCAGCTTGATCCGGGCGATAAAGTCGCAGAAGGCACGTTACCGTTCGCTCTGCACATTCACAGTCACCGCCAACCCAGCCGTGATGGCTGAGTCGGCGAAAATACCCGCTGCTACTTGATGAACGCCTGCAAGTCGCTGGTCAGCTCCTTGATCGCCGCTTTGAAATCATTGGCGGTCACCTGCTGGCTGGTATTCTCCAGGGTTTTACCAAAGACTTTGCGCACCACTTTGGCCACTGGCTTACCGCTTGCCGCGTCTATAAATTGCGCCTCGATATACAGCTCGGTGTCTTGATCGCGGTGCCCTGTGGCGGCGGACACACTGCCAACCACTGCCGCGACTGGAACCACTTCATACCATTTCATGCCCTGGTTGGAGGCGCTGACGCCGGTGATCGCCGCCCGCATGACCAGCGCTCGTGAACCGGCGCGCACGTCTTTCATCGTCGGAACCACCCGGTATTTCTGCTCAAGTACGCCCTTGGCGCTGGACGTCATGTAAGCCTGCAATTGTTGCAGGGTTTGCATATTGACGCGCTCGTTCGGCTTCGGCGCGGGATAAAGCTCGAGCCCTTTGAACACCACCGTGTCGTAGGCGTTGGGTTTGAAGTCCGGGGCGACCCAGCGCATCACCGGGCTGCCACTTGGGGAGGTGGCTTCCTTCAGGTCGCTGTAGTTGGGGAGGAACCCGGAATACTGTTCCTTTTCGGTCATTTTCGAGGTGCAACCGCCGAGAAGCAGGCTGGTCAGTGCAACGCCGACAAGCAATTTTCGGGACAGGCTCATAGTTTTTCACTCCAGTGATTGAGACGCTCTATGCAGTTGTCGGGCGCTAAACGTGCCCGGACCAGTCGTTGTCGTAATTGGCGCACTTGTCGGGTTCATGCTGAGATCTTTCGCAGTGTCGTGAGTCCCTCGAGAAAGCCGATTAACTGCTCGCCCGAAATCCGTCTTCTCTGTGCAGAGAATAGGTACGAATACGCAATTATCCAGTCGTCATTCTCTTGTCGGTTTAAAGAGTGATTATCCAGATGAGTGTGCGGTACACGACTGCGCAGTCGGTAGACATGGATTAGGCTGACGACTGCACAGGGAGGCTAATAAAGTGTGCTTTAAACAGGCATCCAGTTTTGCAGGTTAGAGAACGTCACGTCAGGACAAAACGATGGACATTAAATGGCTCGCCGCTGTTTCTTTATTGCTATTGGTTCTTACGGGCTGCGAAAGCAAATACGAAGTCAATGACAAGAATTGCGCCCCCGAAAACTTTAAAAAGCTACCGAACAATCAGAAACGGACCAACTTTATCAGTGCGTGTCTGCAGCGCCAGACGCCTTGATGGGCTGTCACTGAGCCGAAAGGGTATCTTGCGCTGCTTTTTCCACGCTGCTAGGGTGCGCTAATAATAATTAACACTGACCCTGTCCTGGCGTGTCTGCGCAGGGATACAAGGAAGGAAAGCAGCATGCAGATTCAATCGCACGATACTGCGGATGTGGATCAGCAACTGGTCATCGCCGGTTGGCAGGAGCATTACCAGCAGATGTCGCCCGGTTATTTTCAGGGCAAGGTGGTGCACCTGGAGCTGGGCGGCGTTGAGGTGTATGAAGAGCGGATGAACACGCGGATAGAGCAGCATTTTCATGCGCCCGCTGATTCATTGGTGTTCAGTTTTGATACGCAGAATGGCTCGCTGTATTTGCTCAACGAAGAAACTCAAAACACCTGGATCACGCCGGAGAACTATAAAGAAGTCGCGGTGGTGATTGGTCCTCAGTACCTGAAGCAACTCGATAGCCCGAATCTGAGCAACCTTGATGGATTGTTCCTGACCCCGCTGGTTTCCCAGCAGAGCCAGGTCTTCGGTCGCTGGTTGAGCAGCACGCTGCAACAGCTGGTCTCAGAGCAACCCCCGCAAGTCGAGGAGGGCCTGGCGCAACAGCTGGTCGACGATTGTCTGTATATCCTCGACTGCCCGAGCCAGACGCTGGATCGCGCCAGCCAGAAACACCTGGCCCATGATCGGCGGCTCATTCAGCGGGTTTTCGATTTGGTCATGGCGTGCCCGCAAGAGCATTTCAATGTGCTGCAACTGGCCAGTGGCGCCGGGGTTTCTGTGCGACAGTTACAGCAAAGCTTCACCTCCTTTACCGGTGTGTCGCCCAGCCAATGGCAGCGGCTGCGCCGGTTGAACTTCGCGCGCCGCGATTTGCTGCGCACATCCGCAGGTGAAACCACCGTGGCGGAAATCGCCATGCGTTGGTCATTCTGGCACTTGGGGCGCTTTTCGGAAGCCTATCGCGGCCTGTTCGGCGAGCTTCCCAGCTGCACGCTCTTACGCCGTCGCTGAATCACCTGTCCGTTGTTCATGCCCCAAAATGAGGCATGAACAACGGCGTAAATCGGATAGAAGCCGGCATCCTCCCGATTGCACTATCTCCTTGAAGCACGGAACTGGGCTGCCATGGGGCGCCCAGGCATTTCCCTGTACGAGGCGTTATGAAAGGCAATCTGGATCGACTGAGCCAATGGCTCAAAGAAAACAAAATCACTGAAGTCGAGTGCCTGATCTCGGACCTGAGCGGCATCGCTCGGGGCAAGATATCTCCGACCAACAAGTTCCTCAACGAGCAGGGCATGCGCCTGCCGGAGAGTGTCTTGTTGCAGACCGTCACCGGCGATTACGTTGAAGACGATATCTACTACGAGCTGTTGGACGCGGCGGATATCGACATGCACTGTCGCCCGGACGAAGGCGCGGTATTCCTGGTGCCATGGGCGCTGGAGCCCACCGCTCAGGTCATCCACGACACCTATGACAAACAAGGCAATCCGATTGAACTGTCGCCGCGCAATATCCTGAAAAAGGTGTTGAGGCTCTACACGGAGCGCGGCTGGAAGCCCATCATCGCGCCTGAAATGGAGTTCTACCTGACTCAGCGCAGCCCTGATCCGGATTACCCGTTAAAACCACCGATCGGCCGTTCCGGTCGCCAGGAGACCGGGCGTCAGTCCTACTCGATCGAGGCGACCAACGAGTTCGATCCGTTGTTCGAAGACATGTATGACTGGAGCGAGGCCCAAGGGCTGGACCTGGATACGTTGATTCACGAAGAAGGCACCGCGCAGATGGAGATCAACTTCCGTCACGGTGATCCGTTGTCCCTGGCCGATCAGATCATCGTCTTCAAGCGAACCCTGCGCGAAGCCGCCCTCAAACACGATGTCAGCGCCACCTTCATGGCCAAGCCAATGACGGGCGAGCCGGGTAGTGCGATGCATTTGCACCAGAGCGTGGTGGATCTGAAAACCGGTGTGTCGGTGTTCTCCAATCCCGATGGCAGCATGAGTGAGCTGTTCATGCACCACATTGGCGGGTTGCAGAAATACATTCCTGAAACCCTGCCGCTGTTCGCGCCCAACGTGAACTCGTTCCGTCGTTTTCTACCCGACACCTCGGCGCCGGTTAACGTCGAGTGGGGCGAGGAAAACCGTACGGTCGGCCTGCGCGTGCCGGATTCGGATCCGCAGAATCGTCGGGTCGAAAATCGTCTGGCCGGTGCTGATGCCAACCCTTATCTGGCCCTGGCGGCCAGCCTGTTGTGCGGTTACGTGGGCATGGTCGAGGGGGTCGAGCCAAGTCCGGCGGTGGTCGGTCGCGGTTATGAGCGGCGCAACCTGCGCCTGCCGCTGACCCTGGAGGCGGCGCTGGAGCGCATGGAGCACTCGGACATCACCAAAGAGTACCTGGGCGAGCGTTTCACCAAAGGCTTTGTCGCGGTCAAACGGGTCGAGCACGAGAACTACAAGCAGGTCATCAGCTCCTGGGAGCGTGAGTACCTGATGCACAGCGTGTAATGCCCCACCTTTGGTGAACACATTCTCAAATGTACCCACAGCAAGGACATGTGAATGAAACGTATCGCGCTAAAACTCGTGCTCACGACGCTTTGCGGTCTGGCTGGCCAGGCGTCGGCGCAAGAAATGGTGAACATCTATAACTGGACCGATTACATCGCCGAAACCACCCTCGTGGACTTCCAGCGGGCAACCGATATCAAGCCGGTTTATGACGTTTTCGATTCCAATGAAACCCTGGAAGGCAAGTTGCTGGCCGGGCACACCGGCTATGACGTGGTGGTGCCGAGCAATCACTTTCTCGGTCGTCAGATCAAGGCCGGGGCGTTCCAGAAACTCGACAGGGCACAGCTGCCGAACTGGAAGAATCTCGACCCGGTGTTGCTCAAACGTCTGCAAGCCAACGATCCGGGCAATCAGTACGCCGTGCCGTATTTGTGGGGCACCAATGGCATTGGTTACAACGTCGAGAAGATAAAGCAGGTGTTGGGCGTCGACACCATCGACTCCTGGAGCATGCTGTTCGAGGTCGAGAACCTCAAGAAGCTGCAAGCCTGTGGCGTTGCCTTCATGGACTCCGCAGACGAAGCCTTGCCGGCAATGCTCAACTACCTGGGGCTCAATCCCAACAGCACCCGGCTTGAGGATTACAAGGTCGCCGAGCGCAAACTGCTGACCTTGCGTCCTTACATCACCTATTTCCATTCCTCCAAGTACGTCTCGGATCTGGCCAACGGAAATATCTGTGTCGCGTTCGGTTATTCAGGCGATGTGTACCAGGCAATCCATCGTGCCGAGGAGGCCGGGAATGGCGTGAAAATCGCCTACACCGTCCCGAAGGAGGGCGGCAACCTGTGGTTCGACATGTTGGCGATTCCGGCCGATGCCAAGAACCCCGAACAAGCCCATGCGTTCATCAACTACCTGCTCAAACCGGAGGTGATTACCAAGGTCAGCGATTATGTGGGCTACGCCAACGCCAATACCCAGGCCACGGCGCTGATGAGTGCGGACATCACTGGCAATCCATCGATCTACCCACCTGAATCGGTACAGGCAAAGCTCTACGTTTCGACGGAGCTGCCGCCCGACATCATGCGCTGGATGAATCGCTCCTGGAGCAAGCTCAAGTCCGGTCGTTAACCCCTGCGCCGGGCGGAGACCTGCGCCCGGCAACTGATAGGCAGTACCCCTTATGACGTCCCTGTTTTCTTCACCGCAGACGTACTACAGCGCCACTCGAAATCGTCAGCTCGACTGCCCGCCACTTGAAGGCCAGGCACAGGCGGATGTGTGCATCGTCGGTGCTGGTTTTACCGGATTGAACACGGCGATTGAACTGGCTGAGCGAGGTCACTCGGTCATTGTTCTGGAGGCACACCAGATAGCCTGGGGCGCCACCGGCCGCAATGGTGGTCAGCTGATTCGTGGCATTGGCCACGACCTTGGCGGCCACGAAAAATCCATCGGTAGCGAAGGCGTAAAGGTGCTTGAGCAATTGGGCCTGGACGCGGTTGATCTTGTCCGTCAGCGCGTGCAGCAGCATGACATCGAGTGTGATTTGCGCTGGGGTCATTGCGAACTGGCCAATACCCCTCGACATTTCGAGAACCTGCTAGCGGAGCAGGAAGCCCTCAAACACCTGGGATATCCCCATAAAGTCGAGCTGGTCGAACAACGTGACATGCACCGCGTGGTCGGTTCTGACCGCTATGTCGGCGGCCTGATAGACGAGGGGTCGGGGCATCTGCATCCACTCAATCTGGCATTGGGCGAGGCCGCTCTGGCCCAACGCCTGGGTGTTCGCTTGTGCGAGAACAGTGCGGCCATTCGTATCGACTATGGCCGTCGCATTCGTGTGCACACGGCCAACGGTGTGGTTCACGCCAAGACGCTGGTGCTCGCGGGCAATGCTCATCTGGGCGATCTGGAACCGGCACTCAGCGGCAAAGTGCTCGCGGCTGGCAGCTACGTCGTAGCGACTGAACCGTTGAGCGAGGCCCTTGCCCAGACACTGATACCCGCTAACCGGGCGCTGTGCGATCAGCGGGTAGGGCTCGATTACTATCGCCTGTCGGCGGATCGCCGGCTGCTGTTTGGTGGCGCGTGTCACTACTCAGGACGGACGCTAAAGGATATCGCCGGCTACATGCGTCCGAAAATGCTCGAGGTGTTCCCACAGCTCGCGGCAAAACGCATCGACTTTCAGTGGAGCGGGATGATTGGCATCGGTGCCAACCGACTGCCGCAGATTGGCCGCTTGCAGGCTCAACCTAATGTGTTCTATGCCCAGGCTTACGCCGGACATGGGATCAACACCACGCACATGGCGGCTCGGTTGGTGGCCGAAGCCATCAGCCTTGAACACAGCCAGGGCTTCGACCTGTTCGCCAGCGTGCCGCACATGACCTTTCCCGGCGGCAAACTGCTGCGTTCTCCGTTGTTGGCACTGGGCATGTTCTGGTACCGGCTCAAGGAAATCGCAGGCCGCTGATTCGGTCAGTCGCCAATGGCAACACCACGATAACAACAAAAAAAGGACGTTCAGATGAAGCGATTTACCCCGTGCGTATTGGCTGCAATGTTAACGCTCCCCTCGCTGCAGGCCATGGCTGCGGCTGACCTGGTACTGACCAATGGCAAGGTGTTTACCGGCATTCCCGGTCAGTCCCTGGCCAAGGCAGTGGCGGTAGAAAACGGCAAGATTCTCAAGGTCGGTAGCGATGCAGACATCAACGCATTGGCCGATGCGCACACCCAGCGCATTGATCTGGCGGGCAAGGTGCTGATGCCAGGGATGATTGATAGCCATAGCCATCCGGTGGTTGCTGCCCTCGACAGTTTGGGTGCCAACTTGCTGGACGAAGTAAAGCCGTTGCCAGCGCTTGAGCAATGGATCATCGAGCAGGATCAGGCGGGCAGGGCGCGTGCCGGTGACGTGATCAGCATTGCCGGGGTCAGTTCGGCGTATTGGGAACAAAGCCGTGAGCTCGGCAAACGCTTCAATCAGGGGCGCTGGGCCGATCAACCGGTGGTCCTGAGCGGGATTGACGGTCATACCGGCTGGGCCAACAACGCCATGCTCAAACGTCTGAAAATCGATGCCGCGCTGGTCAAAAGCCTGCCGGAAAAAGAGCGCAGCTATGTGGGCCACGAAGCGGACTTCACGCCCAATGGTTACTTTGCCGAGTCTCGTTGGGACCGGGTACGCAACCAGATTCCAGCGCCCAGCGACGAGGTCATGCTGAAGGCCGCCCGCGAGGCGGTGAAAATCAATAATCAATATGGCGTCACCGCCTGGATGGACGCCGCGGCGAATGCCGGCCATGTCGATTCGCTGTTCGATTTCACTGCAACAGAGCAGAGTTACGGCGTACTGCCGCTTTACCGCGAACTGGCAGAGAAGGGCGAACTCAGCGCGCACGTCGCCGCTTTGCTGCTCACCAATCCGAAAAGCAAGCCGGCCGACCTCGAGGTACTGGCCAAGGTAATGAAGAAATTCGAGGGTGTGCCCAACCTGACCTTCCCGGGCATCAAAGTATTTGCTGACGGCATTCTGGAGTTTCCAGGGCAGACCGCAGCGGTCATTGTCCCCTTCAAGAACAGTCATAAAAACGGTCAGCTGCTGATCGACCCTGCGCACTTTGGTGAGCTGGTGGTAGCGGCGGAGAAGCGCGGCTGGATCGTGCACATGCACGCGGTCGGCGACCGAGCTGTGCGTGAGTCACTCAATGGCTTTGAATATGCGCGCACGCTCAACCCAACGCCGATCGCCCATAGCATCAGCCACCTGCAACTGGTCAACCCCAAAGAGTTTCCACGCTTCAAGCAGCTTGGCGTGATCGCTTCCATGCAACTGCTGTGGGCCACCGGCGAGACGTACACCGTAGAACTGGTCAAACCCTATATCAGCGCGTTTGCTTACGGTTATCAGTACCCTGCCAAGTCGCTGCATAACGCTGGCGCGGTCATCGCCGGTGGCAGTGACTGGCCGGTGTCCAGCCCCAATCCGTGGAATGCCATCGCTCAGGCCAGCACTCGCAAAGGCCCCCTGGGTGTGCTGAACGCCAAGGAAAGCATTGATCGCCAGACCATGTTCTACGCCTACACCATCAACGCCGCCAAAGCCCTGCGGCTGGATCAGCAGATTGGTTCGCTGGCACCCGGCAAACAGGCCGATCTGATCATCCTCGACCGTGATGTATTCAAGGTCAGCGACGACGAGTTGTTCGATACAAAGGTCTTGAAGACCTTTTTCGCCGGCAAACAGGTTTACGCCCCCGACGCCTGACAACCACAGCTGACGCCGCGCTGCACCCCTGTGGGAGCGAGCAAGCTCGCTCCCACAAGAGCCCCCGCACACTCATAAAAATAAGAGAATCCATATGAACGCATTGTCTGTCTTCGTGCTTGCCGGCCTGGCACTGTCGCCACTGCTCAGCGCTCAGGCGCTGGAACTCAACGACCACTTCGTCCTCGCCATTACTCCCACGCTGGTCAGTGATTATCGCGCCAGCGGCATCTCGCAAACCCTGGGCGATCCTGCCGCGCAACTGGCGATCACCCTCAACCACTCCAGCGGCTTGTATGCCGGCATCTGGACCTCGAATGTCGATTTTGGTCATGACTCCAGCACGCGCCAGGAGATCGAGTACTACGGCGGCTATTTTTGGCAAATCAACGACAACATCAGCCTCGACACCTTCTATACACAGTACGAATACCCGCGTGAGAGCCAATACAACCAGAGTGACATCCAGTCCACCCTGGACGTGTACGGCGTCTTGCTCGGCGGCAAATACGTCAACAACATGAAAGGCCCTGACTTCGAGGATGAGAATGGTAATTTCCAGAAGGGCAAAAAAGACGAAGACGTTTCTTCGGTGTTTATTGGCTACCGCGCCGTGCTGCCTGCGGAAATCGGCCTGGAAGCGCGTTATGAATACGTCGACTACAAGGACGACGTATTCTTCAGCGCCAACGGCAACAGCCGGCCCGACTACCACGATTGGGAGATTAAACTCAGCCGTGACTTCGTCGGCATTACCTGGGGCCTGAGCTATATCGATACTGACCTTTCGAAAACCGAGTGCCTGAGCTTTACCGGTTACGACGACCTGTGCGGCGCAACACTGGTGGCCAGCGCCGGCAAGACATTCTAAAACACGATAGTTCGACCGTGTTGTGGTGCTCTCCCTGCCAGTTTTCATCCCTTGGTCATTTTTGAGCAACGTATCAAGGAGGGCTTTTTATTTTGGGGTTTTAGTCATATTGTAGAGTTATCTACTTTTTATGATCCTATCTCTACATGAAAAACTGGCTCGCTCTGATCCTCGGTCTGCCGACCGCAAACGCCACCGAGCGCATGCGCGCTTGGCGTGCGTTAAAGGCCTGCGGTGCAGCGGTCCTGCGCGATGGTGCCTATTTGTTGCCGGATACCGATGCCTGTCGAGAGGCGTTGGCATCCGTCGAGCGAGAAATCCTGGCAATTAATGGCACCGCTTACGTCCTGCCCGTGGTAGACCCCGACGGTGAGCGTTTTATCGAACTGTTCGACCGTAGCGATGACTACACCAGACTCAACGCAGAAATTGACGAGTGCCGTGCGCAACTCAATGCTGAGAATGCGCTGGTCACCACCAAACAGATTCGCAAGCTGCGCAAGGCCTACGCGCAGTTAGCCAGCATCGATTACTTTCCAGGCAGTCCAAAACAGCAAATCGACTCAGCTTTGCAGGATCTGGAGACGGCGGTCAGCAGGGCCCTGTCAGCGGATGAACCGCATAGCCGTGACCAACCCATAATCGTACTGAACCGCAGCAACTATCAGGGCCGTGTCTGGGCAACGCGTCAGCGTCCCTGGGTCGACCGACTGGCCTGTGCCTGGCTGATTCGGCGCTTCATTGATCCGCAGGCTCGGATCCTCTGGCTGAACAGCCCTCAGGACTGCCCGGTTGATGCGCTGGGTTTCGACTTTGACGATGCAACCTTCAGTCATGTCGGCAACCGCGTGACCTTCGAAACGCTGCAAGCCAGTTTTGAACTCCACGAGCCAGGTCTCGGCCGCATCGCCGCTCTGGTGCATTACCTGGATGTCGGTGGCATTGCGCCGGTCGAGGCTGTTGGCATCGAGCGAGTGCTGGCGGGGCTGCGCGAAACCATTTCCAGTGATGATCTTTTGCTGGCTGCTGCCAGCGCCATCTTCGACGGCCTGCTCGCAGCGTTTGTGAAAGAGGATAAACCTAATGAATGAAGTCTCCCGATCAGCCGTCGAGCAGGATCTCCAAAGACCTGAGGCGATCAGTTTGCGTGAAGCGTTCTGGTTCTGGCTGAAGCTTGGCTTTATCAGCTTCGGCGGGCCGGCGGGACAGATTTCGATCATGCACCAGGAGTTGGTAGAGCGGCGGCGCTGGATTTCCGAACGACGATTTCTGCATGCGCTCAACTACTGCATGTTGCTCCCCGGGCCGGAAGCTCAGCAGTTGGCGACCTACATTGGTTGGCTGATGCATCGAACCTGGGGTGGAGTGATCGCCGGAGGCCTGTTTGTATTGCCCTCGCTGTTCATCCTGATTGCATTGTCCTGGATGTATATCGCTTTCGGCGAAGTACCGGTGGTGGCGGGACTCTTCTATGGCATCAAGCCCGCCGTGACGGCCATCGTCGTGCAGGCCGCTCATCGAATCGGCTCGCGGGCGCTGAAGAACAATTGGCTGTGGGCAATAGCGGCGGCTTCGTTCACCGCGATATTTGCGTTCAATGTTCCCTTTCCGCTGATCGTGCTGGGTGCAGGTTTGCTCGGTTATCTGGGTGGACGTTATGCGCCAGAGAAATTCAGAACCGGAGGCCACAGCGCCGCTAAAAAGTCCTTTGGCCCGGCCTTGATCGATGACGATACGCCGTCGCCTGAGCATGCACGATTCAGCGGGTTAAAACTGGCGATGCTGATGCTTGTCGGTGCTGCACTGTGGGCGTTGCCAATGGGCATCTTGACTGCACTCTTTGGCTGGGAAGGCACCTTGACCCAGATGGGCTGGTTCTTTACCAAGGCAGCGTTGCTGACCTTTGGCGGCGCCTATGCAGTCCTGCCGTATGTCTACCAGGGCGCGGTGGGGCACTATGGCTGGCTGACCCCGACACAAATGATTGATGGCCTGGCCTTGGGTGAAACCACACCTGGGCCGCTGATCATGGTGGTGGCTTTTGTCGGGTTCGTCGGCGCCTATGTGCTACAGGTTTTCGGTACCGATCATGTGTTTCTCGCCGGAGCCGTCGCGGCCACGCTGGTGACCTGGTTCACCTTCCTGCCTTCGTTCCTGTTCATCCTCGCCGGTGGCCCGCTGGTGGAGGCGACCCATAACGAACTCAAGTTCACCGCACCTCTCACCGGGATTACCGCTGCAGTGGTTGGGGTGATTCTCAATCTGGCGTGTTTCTTCGGTTACCACGTACTTTGGCCTAAAGGGTTCGGCGGTAGCCTCGATTGGCCCTCTGCGCTGATCGCGATTGCAGCGGCGATTGCCTTGTTTCGCTTCAAGCGTGGCGTGATTCAGGTACTGATTGCTTGTGCGCTTATTGGCTTGGTGGTGCATTTGCTGCGCTAAAGGGCTTGGAGTGATTAACCTTTTCTGGTGGGCATCGGGCCTGCCAGATCGCCCAGCCTATTGAGTTAGGCAGGAGGTGTTCCATGAGATGGATTACCCGTGAACGACCCAAGATCGACCGTATTGCCTGTCCTTGGCTGATCACCCGTTTTATCGATCCTGAGGCCGAGTTTTTGTACGTGCCCAGCCGAGAAGTTTTGCGGATTGCCGCTGAGAGAGACGCAACGCCTTACGATATTCCGGGCGTTGAGCTGTCCCACGAAGGCGAGCTGTGCAGCTTCGATGCGTTCCTGAAAAAGTACCAGCTCAGCGATCCCTCCTTGCAGCAGTTGGCCAGGATCGTGCGTGGGGCAGACACTTCCCGCCTGGATCTGACGCCGCAATCGGCTGGGTTGTACGCCATTTCGCTGGGGCTATCGCAGCGCTTTGCCGATGACCACGAAATGCTGGCGCATGGCTTGATTATGTATGACGCACTGTACGCCTGGTGCAAGGAGTGTCAGGGTGAGTCGCATAACTGGCCGCCGCAGATGTGAATCCAGGCTACGTTCATTTCAGACCAGGCTAACCACCCCGAGGTAAAAGAGATGGGTGAATTTGCAGGGGGCTCGAGTCGATCCATTCCACGCACGATCTGGGCGCTGGGATTCGTCAGTCTGTTCATGGACTTGTCATCGGAGTTGGTGCATAGCCTGTTGCCGGTATTTTTGGTGGGTACGTTGGGCATTAGCGTGATGACGATTGGACTCATCGAAGGGGTGGCGGAAGCAACAGCGCTGATCGTTAAAGTCTTTTCTGGAGCCATCAGCGACTTCATTGGCCGCAGGAAAGAGTTGTTGCTGTTGGGCTACGGTCTTGCGGCGCTGACAAAGCCACTATTTCCTCTGGCGGCCTCTGCAGAGCTGGTTTTCACCGCCCGAATCCTCGATCGGATTGGTAAGGGAATCCGCGGTGCTCCGCGTGATGCATTGGTCGCCGATGTGGCTCCACCGGCTATTCGAGGCGCGTGCTTTGGATTGCGTCAGTCGATGGACACCGTAGGCGCCTTTTTAGGCCCCATTCTGGCCATCTTTCTAATGCTGTGGTTTGCCGAGGATATTTCCCGGGTGCTGTGGTTTGCAGTGATTCCCGCGGTACTGGCGGTCGCGCTGCTTTTTTTCGGGATTAACGAACCCGAGCATGAAGCTGTATCACGGCAATTCCGCTCGCCCATACAAATGAATGTATTGAGGCAGTTTTCAAAAAAATACTGGTGGGTCGTGGGCATAGGTGCCGCGTTCACCCTTGCGCGGTTCAGTGAGGCTTTCCTGATCTTGCGTGCCCAGCAATTGGGGTTCTCTGCTACCTGGGTACCTCTGGTCATGGTGGTGATGTCAGGCTTCTATATGTTGTCAGCGTATCCGGTTGGAAAATGGTCAGACAGTATTAGCCGCACAGCATTGCTCGGTGTCGGTTTGGTGCTGCTGATTCTTGCTGATGTGGTGTTGGCCTATGCCGAGTCTGTCGGCATGGTTCTATTGGGTGTCGCCTTATGGGGCCTGCACATGGGTTTCAGCCAGGGAATTCTGGCAACACTGGTGGCGGACACGACGCCCCCCACTCTTAAAGGCACAGCGTTTGGACTGTTCAACCTGGTCAGCGGAATGGCGTTGCTGTTGGCCAGCGTCATCGCCGGCGGACTCTGGCAGGTCTATGGCGCTGCAGTGGCTTTTTATGCCGGTGCGGCATTTTCAGCTGCGGCGCTTCTCTTGTTATTCATCGAACGTCGTTTTACATGAAGGGGTGGCGGCTCGCGGAATGTCGTATTTCACGAGCTGCCCGTAACGAATGGTAGCGTTGATGAATATAAAGTCTTTCTCGAAGACGGGACTTGCACTGGGGTAGTCGCTTTCAGTGGTTGGGTATCAGCGTCTGAATGTGGCGATGTGGCGATGTGACGATCGCCAACATGAACTGGCAATCCGCTGAAGTGATGGCCAATGTCGACAAGCTAATCCTCAACGCAGGCTTGCTTCGTCCAGTTGGCAGAAACTGAAAAACGTCCAATTGCCGTTGGCGCTACCTTCAATCATGGCCGGGATTAATCAGACCATCATGATGGCGCTGGCCATGGTGGTGATCGCCTCGATGATCGGTGTTCAAGGGCTGGGGCAGCCAGTACTCAAGGCCATTTCCAACCAGTACTTCACCTTGGGCATGTTCAACGGTCTGGCCATCGTCGGTATCGCGGTGATCTTCGATCGGGTCAGCCGTCTGGGGGCATTCAGGTCATCATGGGCCTTTCCGGTTCGGGCAAGTCGACGTTGATACGCCATATCAACCGATTGATCGAGCCCACTGCCGACGAAGTCATAGAGGGTGGCGTGGACGTGCTGAAGATGAGCTCGCACGATCTGCGAGAATTCCGCCGACATAAAATCTCCATGGTGTTTCAGAAGTTCGCGCTGCTGCCCAACCGGACCGTGCTCGACAATGCGGTGTATGGGCTGGAGATCCAGGGACGGCCCCGTGGCCGGCAGGTGGACGTGGTCATGGGCTGGCTGGATCGGGCACTGGCCAGCGACGCACCGATTCTGTTGATGGATGAAGCCTTCTCGGCACTCGATCCGCTGATTCGTATGGATATGCAGTCGGTGTTGCTGGATCTACAGAAAGAAATCAAGAAAACCATTGTCTTCATTACCCACGATCTGGATGAGGCGCTGCGCATCGGTGATCGAATAGCCATCCTGCGTGACGGTGAAGTCGTGCAACAAGGCACCCGGCAGGAAATCGTCATGAGCCCTGCCGATGATTACATTGCCAATTTCGTCAAGGAAGTGAATCGGGGGAGGGTGATCAGCGTCGAGGCGATCATGCGACCGTTTATTCGGGTGAAGACAGGAGCAACGCTGGCAGTACTCATGAGGACGTCACTCGAGTCGGCGGTCAAACCACTGGTCGAAGCGGGGCTCGATGAGTTGGTGGTCATCAACAGTCAGGGCGAGCCGGTGGGGCAGCTGGTGCTGAAATCCATTATTGCGACGATGGTCACCTCGACGGTGAGCGAGGAGTCGCAAGCGGTTCAGGTCAAGGCACCAGAGCGGCTCGTTCTTCCGGATTGCAGCTGAGATCGGAACTCTCTCTATAGTCGCTGAACGGCGTCGCTTCTCTGCTAATCAAACAGGTCAATACAATCCGCTTCCGAGCAGCTTCAAGTACTGAGGGCTTTGCGATATTGAGTTGTGGCCAGCACCTGGAATGATCTTGAGCGAGGCCACGCCCGCGGGGAAGTATGCGTAAAGTTTCTCGGTATTTGACCGGGGTATGATTTCGTCGTGTTCAGCCGCGATCAGCAGCGTGGGGACGGTGATTCGAGAGGCGTACTTCCACGATTCGAACTTGTCCTTTAGCAGCCACCGCACTGGGAAAAAGGGCATCTTTATAGCGGCAAGATCTTCCAGGCTGCTGTACGGCGTAATCAGGATCAGGCGCGATGCCGGCCGCTGGCTCGCAAGATGAATGGCAACGCCCGAGCCCAAACTACGCCCCACAATCACCGTATTTGGATGGTCAGCGTGGACCATGTCAAACAAGGCAAGGGCATCGCGCTCGAGGGACTCCTCGGTGGGGGATCCAGAGCTTCCACCGAAACCTCTGTAGTTAAGCAGGTAGATCGCCTGATTCGGAAAGGCTTGCGAAAAGTCAGGCAGGTTCTGCGAGACATCCTCGGCGTTGCCACCAAAGTAGATAAACGCATCCGGACCGTCGTGGGGCCTGACTGACACCAGCACCTGGGCGTCGGTTACAGGTAGCTTGAGAATTGTCGCGGAGATACTCGTGGTGCGAGGTTGCGGTAGGTAGATGAGGGAGCGCTGAAACACGAACAAGGCAGCACAGAGCCCAAGGTATAAGGCTACAAGCGATGCCAGGAGTAATACGACGGTGCGCGGCATACGGCTGACTTCTTTCAAAGGGAACTTATCCGAGGTGTACCACAACATGGAGCGCTGATGCAGGCAGCATACGCTGGAGGGGCTCTGAGAATTCCCTCTATATATAGAGGCCACTGTTTTGCTCTCTATATAGAGGGAAAACAGCCCGCTTTTTTGGCGTTCTGCACCTTATTGATAGAAAAGCCGAATTAGAGGTTGACGGCAGATTCTGGAAGTCTATAATTCGCCCCACTTCCGGCGCAGTCGAAACGGAAAACTCCTTGCTAAACAATGAGTTACGCAGTTTTCGACAGCGGTTACGCTTCCGTTCAGCGAAGCCCGAAGGAGTTAATAAAGTCGTGTTGTTTGACGTTATTAACGGTTCGATCCACTCGGTCGAAAGCGGTGTAAAAGAGGTGTTGACAGCAGCGAGTAACGCTGTAGAATTCGCCTCCCGCTAACGAGTGATCGGAAGCGCCAAGT